>NZ_JAHCDI010000003.1:600000-900000 GCF_019697375.1 Micromonospora tarapacensis
GCCGGGTGATCGACGAGGTCGCCCCGGAGGGGCCGCTGGTGCTGGTCGGTCACTCCATGGGCGGCATGACGATCATGGCCTTGGCGGAGCTGTACCCGGAGATGTTCGGTGACCGGGTGGTGGGCACGGTGCTGATGGCCACCTCGGGCGGGCTGCTGGCGGAGACGAAGCTGGTCGCGCCCGCCCTGCTCGGCCGGGTCGGTGCTCCGGTGCTCTACATGGCCGGCAACGTCACCCGGTACGGCGGCGCGGTGATCGATCGGGCCCGCCGCTCGACCAGCAACGTGGCCTGGCTGCTGACCCGCAGGTACGGCTTCGGCACCAGCAACCCGAGTCCGGCCCTGGTGTCGTACGTGGAGGAGATGAACTCGCGTACCGCGGCCGACACCGTGACCCGCTACCTGCGTACCCTCGCCACCCACTCCCGGTTTCCGGCGCTGGCCACGCTGGCGGGCACGCCGGTGCTGGTGATCGTCGGCGACAAGGACATGATCACACCGGCGACCCACTCGGAGGAGATCGTCCGGCGGCTGCCGCACGCCGAGTTCGTCAAGATCCCCGACAGCGGGCACGTGGTGATGTTGGAGCACGCCGACCAGGTCGACGCCGCGCTGGTCCGCTTCCTCGACAGCTGCGGGCGGAACGGGTCGTGAGCCGGATCGTGCTACCGACCGTCGCGGACACGCACGCCTTCGGGCAGCGGCTGGCCGGGCTGCTGCGCGCCGGTGACCTGGTGCTGCTGACCGGCCCGCTGGGTGCCGGCAAGACCGCGCTGACCCGGGGGATCGGCGCCGGCCTGGGGGTGCTCGGTGACATCACCTCGCCGACGTTCGTGATCGCCCGGGTGCACCGCCCCGATCCGGTCGACGGGCGGCAGGTGGCGTTGGTGCACGCCGACGCGTACCGGTTGGGCGACGCGGGCAACCCCCGGGCCGAGATCGACGACCTCGACCTTGACGCGTCGGTCGACGACTCGGTGACCGTGGTCGAGTGGGGCGAAGGACTCGTCGAGCAACTGGCCGACGCCCATCTGCGGATCCGCCTGCATCGGCACGACGACGACACCCGGACGGCGGAGTTGGAGCCGGTCGGTGGCGACTGGGCGCAGCGCCTCGGGGCCCTCACCGCCCGGGGCTGAGCGCTGTCGCACCCGGTGCCTACAGTGCCCGCAGACGTTCCGACCGGTGAAAGGTTGCCGATGCCCGACGACACCCCCGCTCCCGACCTGCTGGCGCTGCTCCCCGACGAGTGGCGGGCGGTGCTGGCGCCTCATCTCGACCCGGCCCGGATGTCCGCGTTGAGCGAGTTCGTCGCCGCGGAGTACGCCGCCGGCCCGGTCTTTCCGCCGGTGGAGGATCTCTTCTCGGCCTATCGGCTCTGCCCGCCGTCGGCCTGCCGGGTGCTGATCCTCGGGCAGGATCCCTACCACCGCTCCGGTCAGGCCCACGGGCTCAGCTTCAGCGTGCGCGAGGGTGTGTCGGTGCCGCCGTCGCTGCGCAACGTCTTCAAGGAGCTGGGCGAGGATCTGGGCGTGCCGAAGCCGCGCAGTGGCAACCTCGACGGCTGGGCGGCGCAGGGCGTGCTGCTGCTCAACTCGGTGCTGACCGTGCGCCAGGGCACGCCCGGGTCACACGCCAACCGGGGCTGGGAGGAGTTCACCGACGCGACCATCCGGGCCCTCGACGCGCTGGACTCGCGGGTGGTGTTCCTGCTCTGGGGTGGCTATGCGCGCAAGAAGGCGGCGCTGGTCGGCAACCCGCAGCACGTGGTCCTGGAGGCGGGGCACCCCAGCCCGATGAACCCGCGTGGTTTCCTCGGCAGCCGCCCGTTCAGCGCGGCCAACAAGGCGCTCGCCGACGCCGGCCTGCCCGCCATCGACTGGGAGCGCTCGGCCGGCTGAGCCGTGTGCTCCTCCCGCCACGCCGCCCGCACGTGCCAGGTGGTGGCATCCGCCTGGTTGGTCGGTGGAGCCGGTCGGACGACATGCCTTGACTAACGTCGATCGTTGGATAACGATATCGGAAATAGATGTTGGCTAACGTCTTCAGTCTGGGGGTCCGTAGCGACGCCAAGTAGCAGTGGAGCACCCACACAACCGACAGTCCGGCAATTCGTACAACCATGGCGTGGCATCGACGCGCGGTGACCGTCCCTCACCACATGCACCCCGTCGATTACGTCACGCCGCCTCTCGCAGGGAGAAGCACACCACCATGAACGAAATCCCCACCCACCGTAAGAGTCGCCGACGCGGCCGCGTCAGGATGCTGGCTGCCGCCGCCTTCGCCGCAGTGTTGGCCACCACCGGCACCGTCGCGATCTCGGCCAGCCCCGCCCACGCCGAGGCCGACCGGCAGGTCTGCTCGAACACGGAAGGCACCCACAACGGGTTCTTCTTCTCGTTCTGGAAGGACAGCGGCGACGCCTGCATGGTGTTGCGCGAGAACGGCCGCTACAGCAGCTCGTGGAGCAATAGCACCAACAACTGGGTCGGCGGCAAGGGCTGGAACCCCGGGACCCGCCGCACGATCAGCTACTCGGGCAGCTACAACCCGGGCAACAACAACAGCTACCTGGCCCTGTACGGCTGGACCCGCAACCCGCTCGTCGAGTACTACGTCGTCGAGAACTTCGGCAGCTACAACCCGAGCAGCGGCGCCACCCGGCTCGGCAGCGTCACCACCGACGGCGGCACCTACGACATCCTGCGCAGCCAGCGGGTCAACCAGCCCTCGATCGACGGCACCCAGACGTTCTACCAGTACTGGAGCGTCCGGCAGCAGAAGCGCAGCAGCGGCACCATCACCACCGCCAACCACTTCGACGCCTGGGCCAGCGTCGGCCTGAACCTCGGCAACCACTACTACCAGATCATGGCCACCGAGGGTTACCAGAGCCAGGGAAGCTCGGACATCACCCTCTCGGAAGGCGGCACCCCCGGCCCCGGCCCGACCAACCCGCCCAACCCGACCACCCCGCCGCCCAGTGGCGGTTCCGGCCAGATGATCGTCGGTCAGCAGTCCGGCCGGTGCCTGGACGTGCCGAACTCCAGCACGAGCAACGGCACCCAGATCCAGTTGTACGACTGCTGGGGTGGCTCGAACCAGCGGTTCACCCACACCTCGAGCAGGCAGCTGACGGTGAACGGCAAGTGCCTGGACGTGCCGAACTCCAGCACGAGCAACGGCACCCGGATCCAGTTGTATGACTGCCACAGCGGTGCGAACCAGCAGTGGAATATCAACTCCAACGGCACGATCACCGGAGTGCAGTCAGGGTTGTGCCTCGACGCCGGTGGCAGCGGTAACGGGGCGGCGATCCAGCAGTACAGCTGCTGGGGTGGAGCAAACCAGCAGTGGAGCCGCCGCAACTGATCCGTCGCTCGGGGCCAGGCTCTGACGGGCCTGGCCCCGTGCCTCCACGCTATGCCAGCCTGGTCGGCAGGGCTCCGTCACGGTGCGGTAAGCGATGTGACGGAGCCCTGCTCAGCACGACCGAGGGGCACGAGCGCCTCGGTCGCCGGGATCCAGGTGCGTTCGTCGTTCATGTCCTGACTACTCACCGTCATGGGCGCGGTGCGCGCGAGCGCTACGACCCGGCGGCGATGGCGGGCGGGCGTCCAAGGGCCAGGGGCGATGCGGCTAGGCTGGTTCACCGTGCTCGTACTCGTGGTGGACAGCTCGACCCCGGCGGTGACCGCGGCGCTGGTCGAGGTCACCGCGAACGCGGTGGTCACTCGGGCGCAACGGTGCACGGTCGACGCCCGCGCCCACGGTGAACTGCTGGCCCCGCAGGTGGAGGCGGTGCTCGCCGACGCGGGCGCCCGCCCGGTCGACCTGGCCGCGATCGTCGCCGGGCTCGGCCCCGGCCCGTTCACCGGGCTGCGGGTGGGCCTGGTCACCGCCGCCACCATGGGGCAGGTGCTCGACATTCCGGGGTACGGCGTCTGCTCGCTGGACGCCATCGGCCATCCGGCGGCGACCGGCGAGCCGGTGCTGGCGGCGAGCGACGCGCGGCGGCGGGAGATCTACTGGGCGGTCTACGACGGCGCGGGTGAACGTCTGGTCGGGCCGGAGGTCGGTGCGCCCGCGGCGGTCGCCGACCAGGCTCGGGCGCTGGGCGCGACCGCCGCGGTCGGTGACGGAGCCCACCGCTACGCCGACGTCCTGGGCCTGCCGCTGCGGGCCGAACCGCGGTACCCGGACGCGGGCGCGCTCGCCGGCCTGGCCGCCGAGCGGATCCGAGCCGGCGCGCCCGCTGATCCGTTGACCCCGCTCTACCTGCGCCGGCCGGACGCGGTGGCGGCGACCGCGCGCAAGCCGGTCCTGCCGTGAGACCGGCGCATCCGGGCCGGTTCCGCTGGTGGCACATCGACGAGGTGCTGCCGATCGAGGCGGATCTCTTCGGCGCCGAGCAGTGGTCGGCGGCGATGTTCTGGAACGAGTTGTCCCACGGGCACTTCTACCGGGTGGCGACGGACGACGACGGCGCGGTGCTCGGCTACGCCGGGCTCGCCGTCGCGCCGCCCGGCGAGGCGTGGGTGCAGAACATCGCGGTCCGGCGGGACGCGCAGCGCCGGGGGTCGGGCGGCTGCTGCTGGAGGCGCTGCTCGCCGAGGCCGCCCGGCTCGGCGTACGTGCCGTGCTGCTGGAGGTCGCCGCGGACAACGCGGCGGCGCAGCGGCTCTACGCGACCTACGGGTTCGAGCCGATCGGCGTGCGGCGCGGCTACTACCAGCCGAGCAACACCGACGCGCTGGTGATGCAGCGCATCGAGGACTGAGACCACCATGGCTGACGAACCACTGATCCTCGGCATCGAGACCTCGTGCGACGAGACCGGCGTCGGCGTCGTACGCGGCCACACCCTGCTCGCCGACGCACTCGCATCCAGTGTGGAGCAGCATGCCCGGTTCGGCGGGGTGGTGCCCGAGGTGGCCAGCCGGGCACACCTGGAGGCCATCGTGCCGACCATGGAGCGGGCGCTGACCGAGGCCGGGGTGAGCCTCGCCGACGTCGACGCGATCGCGGTCACCGCCGGCCCCGGCCTGGCCGGTGCGCTGCTGGTCGGGGTGGCGGCGGCCAAGGGGTACGCGGTCGCCGCCGAGAAGCCCGTCTACGGCGTCAACCACCTGGCCGCGCACGTCGCCGTGGACACCCTGGAGCACGGTCCGCTGCCCGAGCCGGCGATCGCGATGCTGGTCTCCGGCGGGCACTCGTCCCTGCTCCTGGTCGACGACCTGGCCCGGGGGGTGACCCCGCTGGGCGCCACCATCGACGACGCGGCCGGCGAGGCGTTCGACAAGGTCGCCCGGCTGCTCGGCCTGCCGTTCCCCGGCGGGCCGTACATCGACCGGGAGGCCCGTGCCGGAGACCCGGCGGCGATCGCCTTCCCGCGCGGGCTGACCGCGGCCAAGGACCTCGCCGCGCACCGCTACGACTTCTCCTTCTCCGGGCTGAAGACCGCGGTGGCGCGTTGGGTGGAGGCACGGCAGCGGGCCGGCGAGGCGGTCCCGGTGGCCGACGTCGCCGCGTCCTTCCAGGAGGCGGTCTGCGACGTGCTGGTCGGCAAGGCGTTGGAGGCCTGCCGCGCCAACGGCATCGAAACCCTGGTGATCGGCGGGGGAGTGGCGGCCAACTCGCGGCTGCGTGCGATGGCCGAGCAGCGGGCCGCCCGGCACGGCATCCGGGTCCGGGTGCCCCGGCCCGGGCTCTGCACGGACAACGGCGCGATGGTGGCGGCGCTCGGCGCGCACCTGGTCGCCTCGGGCGTCGCGCCGAGCCGGCTCGACCTGCCCGCGGATTCGGCGATGCCGCTGACCACGGTCAGCGTCTGAGGGAGGACGGCGACGTGATCGTACGGATGTGGGAGGCACGGGCGGAGCCGTACGCGCTCGCCGACCTGATCACCTGGGTCTGCGACACCGCGCTGCCCGAGTTCGAGCACGACCCACTGCACCTGTCCAGTGAGGTCTTCTCCTCCACCGACCATCGGGTGGTGGTGATCTCCAAGTGGCGCAGCGGCCCGCGGTCACTGCCCGATCCGCCGGTGATGCTGCTCGCCCGGCAGCCGCATTCGTGGGACTTCACCCAGGTCGACCGCTGACCGGTCGACCGGGCCGTTCCGCATCAGCGGATGGTCACCGTCGTGGTGGCGGTGGAGCGGTCGATCTCGCTGGTCCGGGCGGTGATGCGCAGCGTCCAGTCACCGGCCACCGGAAAGTGGATCTCCGCGCTGGCGTGATGCGGTTCCAGCGCGTCGACCTGGACGGTGATCGGCTCGATGCCGGCCGCCGGCAGGGCGGCCGTGACGGTCCACTCCGCCACCGGCAACTCCTTCGCCTGCGGGGTGTAGACGTAGGCGTGCAGGCTGTTCGCGGTGCCGGCCACCGCCGGGTAGACGTCGAACTGGAGCGTGAACAGATCGGTGGTGAGCGACTGCGCGACACCCTCCCGGGTCACCCCGTCGGCCGCCGTGCCGGCGGTACGGCCGGGCGGGGTCTGCACCAGGATCGCCGTCAGCGCCAGCACCGCCGCCGTCGCGGCGAGTTCGAGCCCGGCCGCCCGGGTGACCCGCCGGGGTCGACCGGCGGCGACCTGCCGGCGGATCAGCCGCCGCTGCCCGGCCGCCACGCCCAGGATCCCGGCCAGCAGTGCCGCCTTGGCGCACAGAAGTTGGCCGTAGGTGCTGCCGAGCAGGGCCGAGGGCCGGCCGAGTTCGATCGCGGCCTGGCCCAGCCCGGCGGCCACCAGCCAGGCCACCGCGAGGGTGGCCAGCCGCGACCAGGCGGGCAGGATCCGGCCGAGAACCCGCTGGTGGGTGCCCCGGAGCAGGAAGACGGTGAGGGCGAGCAGACCGCCCAGCCAGACGGTCACCCCGGCGATGTGCACGGTGCCCAGCACGATGCTCACCGGCGGCAGCGGTGAGGCGACCGGATGCCCGGCCAACGGCCAGGTGACCATCCCGGCAAGGCCCACCACCGCCAGCGCACCGCCACCCGCCCGGCCGGCGGTGCCGCGTACCGCCGCCGGCAGCAGGGCCGCGGCCAGGCCGACCAGGGCCAGCCGGACGGCCAGCAGCACGCCGATGTCGCTGTCCGCGACGGCGCGCAGGTCGGCCGGGGACAACTGCCCGAGCGGCGCGCCGACCACCTGGGCGGCCTGCCCGACCCAGGTGCCGAGCGTGCCGGCGGCGACCAGGCCGAGCCCGAACAGCGCCGTGGTCGTCGCGCCTCGGCGGGAGCGCCGGCGGGGCCACATGGTCGCGGCCAGCAGCGGCGGACCGACGGCCAGCAGCAGGCCCAGGTAACCGAGGTACTTCGCCGCCGGCACCAGTGTCCCGGCCGGGTTCTCGGATTCCGTCGGCGGCGTCGGCGGCGTTGCCGACGGCGCCCCGGCAGCGAAGGTGAAGCTGCCGGCGACCGGATGGCTGTCCGCCGAGATGACGCGGTAGCTGACCAGGTAGGTGCCGAGCGGGCGGTCTGCGGGCCGCAGCTCGATCCGCATGGTCCGGTCCCGGACCTCCGGCTCGCCGACGTTGATCCGCTTGCCGTCGGGCGCGAGCACCTGCACCCGGCCCGGCACCACGGCGACCGACTCGCTGAAGGTCACCAGCACCTCGCGCGGTGCGTAACCGAGCACCTCGTCGCGCAGCGGCGTGGTGGCCACCACGACGGCGTGCGCCGCCACCGGGCCGGCGGGGCCCAGGGCGGCGCACAGGGCGGCCAGGATCAGCCCGAGCAGGACGGCGGCTCGGGTTCGGGGAGCCATCGGTCTGAACGCCGGGGCTAGCTGCGACGGAACATGCGGTACGTGAGGAAGCCGCCGGTGCCGAGCGCGCCGAGGAAGATCGCCCAGATGACGGTGTTGCTGACGCCGATCCCCGGGCCGGTGTTGGCCGAGGCGGCGGCGAGCAGGCCGTCGTTGCCCGGCGCGGGCAGCGCCGCGGGCGGCAACTCGGCCCAGCGGACCAACCCGGTGCTCTCCAGCATCGTCATGTGGTCGCCGACGAAGATGTTCGCCTCGTTGGCCAGGTCCCGGATAACGGGGTTGCGGGTGCTGGAGCGGACGGCGCCGATGACCGGGAAGATCTTGCCGTGGGCGACCCGGAGGCGGGTGACGAAGATCCGGTCGAAGCGGGCGCCGGTGGCGTCCTTCATCTCGGTCAGCCAGCCCTGCTGCTCCGCGGTGGGCGCGTTCGGGATGATCGCGCCGAGCTTGTTGGCGGCGTCCACGGTGATCCGGTCCAGTTCCTCGTGCTGCCGGGCGATCTCCGCACCGATCTCTCGCACGACCGGCGACTGTCCCTTCTCGGCGGCCATCTGCCCGGCCGGCATCTCCCAGAGCCCGGCCAGCCGCACCCCGTCGAGCAGAGCCTGGTCGGCGGCGTTGAGTTGCTGACCGGCCGGCGCGGCCAACGCCATGCCGGGCAGTACGACAAGGGCTGCGGCGATCGTGGTGAGCAGCACCGCCAAGCGACGGGACCGGTTGCCCTGCCGGCGACGAGCGGAATCCAGCGGTGCCATGTCTGTGGCGCCTCCTCGGACGAGAGCCGATCGGTTGAGCGACGGGCGTCCGCCCCGTCGGCCGCCCGTCCGCACACTGGTACGGATCGTCCGGCCGATAGGTTCACCCGTTGGTGAAACCGGCTCGCAGATCGCGGAGGCAGGGGTCAGCCGACGTCGAGCGGGTCGGCGAGCAACCGGTCGAAGGCGAGTTCGGCGGCACCGACCAGGGGGGCGTCCTCGCCGAGCTTCGGCGTACGCAGCCGTACGTGTTCCAGGCAGGCGGGCAGGCCGTTGGAGTTGAGCCGGCTGCGCATCTGGGCGGCGGCGGCCAGGTAGAGGTCGCGCATGGTGCCGCCGAAGATGACCATCTCCGGGTTGAAGATGTTGACCAGGTTGGCCACGCCGAAGCCGAGCCAGTCGCCGGCCTGGCGGACCGCGGTCTGGGCCTGGGCGTCGCCGCGGTCGGCGGCGTCGATGACGGCCAGCATCGCCTCCCGGCCCCGGGCGTCGGAACGACCGGCGGCCCGGAGCAGCCCGTGCTCGCCGATCTCGGTCTCCCAGCAGCCCCGGTTGCCGCACTCGCAGCGTGCCCCGTTCCGGACCACCACCATGTGCCCGACCTCGCCGCTGTAGCCGCCGTGCCCGGTCAGCCGCCGCCCGCCGGCGATGATCCCGGCGCCCACGCCGACGTCGCCGTAGAGGTAGATGACGTTGTCGCAGCCGGCCGCCGCGCCGCGGGCGTGCTCGGCGAAGGCCGCCACGTCGGCCACGTTGCCGACGGTGACCGGCACGTCGACGCCGAGTTCGGCGCCGAGCGCCGTGCCGATCGGCTCGTCCACCCAACCGGTCGTCGGCCCCAGCCGGACCAGGCCGTCGTCGCGGCGCACCATGCCGCAGACCGCCACCCCGGCGCCGACGCAGACGGCCCCGTCCGGCAGCGCCTGCCGCATCTCCTTGACCGCGCCGGCCAGCAGCGGCGCGGCCTCCGTGGCGGTGAGACCGCGCGGCCGGTCCAGCTCCCGGCGGTCGAGCACCGCGCCGCCGAGTCCGACCCGGGCGGCCCGTAGCCGATCCACCTCGATGCTGTACGCGTACGCGAACACCCGGTCCGACTCGGGCCGGACGACCAACGACGGTCGTCCGGCCCGGCCGGTTTCCCTCGGCGCCCCCTCAGTCACCAGGCCGGCCGCGGCGAGGTCGGCGGTGAGCGCGCCGATGGTGCTCCGGTTCAGCCCCAGCGTGGTGGTCAGCTCCGCGCGCGTGGTGGCGCCGTGCACGTGCACGTGGCGTAGCAGGGCGCCGAGATTCTGTCGACGGATCTCGTCCTGGCTCGGTCCTACGCGCATCGGGGTGTGACTACTTTCGGTGGAGCGGGTCAGCGGTTGCCGGTAGCGGCGCGTCGTCGGGACAGCGCGTCGACGCTGGCGGCCAGCAGCAGCACCACGCCGGTGACCACGTACTTGATGCCCGAGCTGTAGCCCATCAGACCCATGCCGTTGTCGATCACCGCGACCACGGCGCCGCCGAGCACCGCGTCGAGGACGCGACCCTTGCCGCCGAAGAGGCTGGTGCCACCGATCACCGCCGCGCCGACGGCGTAGAGCAGCACGTTGCTGCCGCCGGTGTTCGGGTCCACGGAGTTGGCCCGGCTGGCCGCCACGATGCCGCCGATCGCGGCCATGGTCGAGCAGATCACGAAGACCGAGATGCGGATCCGGTCCACGTCGATGCCGGCCCGGCGGGCGGCCTCCCGGTTGCCACCGACCGCGTAGATGTGCCGGCCGTAGCTGGTGCGGTGGAGGACGAACGTCCCGAGCACGAGCAGCACGGCGATGATCGGCACCACGATCGGCACGCCCTTGAGCGAGCTGATCAGCACGTTGCGGCTGCGCTCCAGGTTGAGCACGTAGACCGCGAGGCCGAGGATCAGCGTCAGCCCGCCGATCCGGGCCAGCACCACCGTGAACGGGTCGTTGACCAGGCCCCGCGCGGCGCGGCTGCGGTATCGACGCAGCTGCACCGCGGCGTAGCCGACGACGGCGACGGCGGCGAGCGTCCAGCCGAGCACCGGCGGCAGGTTGCGGTTGGCGATGGCCACCAGCACCGAATCGCGCACCGAGATGTTGCGGCCTTCCTCCATCAGCAGCAGCACCACACCCTGGAAGGCCAGGAAGCCGGCCAGGGTGACCACGAAGGAGGGGATGCCGACCTTGGCGACCAGGAAACCGAGCGTGGTGCCGATGATCATGCCGGTGAGCACGGCGGCGAGCACCGCGACGTACCACGGGTAGCCCAACACCGTCACCACGTTGGCCAGGACCGCCGCGCAGACGCCGCTGGCGAAGCCGGCCGACAGGTCGATCTCACCCAGCAGCAGGACGAAGACCAGACCCATCGCGATCAGGGTGACGGCCGCGCCCTGGGTGAACAGGTTGGCGAGGTTGCCGGCGGTGAGGAACGACGGTCGCATGATCGAGAAGACCGTGCAGAGGACGAGCAGGCCGAGGACGGCGGGCAGCGCACCGATGTCGCCCCCGCGTACCCGCCGCCAGTAGTCGCGGGCGTGGCTGCCCACGGAGGGCGACGACGTGACGGCGGCCGGACCCTCCTGCTTGACGGCCGTGGTGCTCATGAGACGCCTCCTGAGGTGGTGCCGGCCGGTGTCGCGCCGTTGCCGCCGTTGGCCGGTTCGGCGGTGAGCCCGAGCCCGCCGGAGCGACCGGCGGTGATCAGCTCGACCACCTGGGCGTGGGTGATGTCGGTGGTCTTCACCTGGGCGACCATCTGACCGAGGTAGAGCGCGGCGATCCGGTCGGAGACGGCGAAGACGTCGTTCATGTTGTGCGAGATGAGCACCACGGCCAGGCCGTTGTCGGCCAGCCGGCGGACCAGTTCGAGCACCTGGGCGGTCTGCGCGACGCCGAGCGCGGCGGTCGGCTCGTCCAGGATGACCAGCTTGCTGTTCCAGAGCACCGCCTTGGCGATGGCCACGGTCTGGCGCTGGCCACCGGAGAGGCTGGAGACCAGCTGGCGAAGCGACTTGACGGTGCGTACCGAGAGCCCGGCCAGGGTGTCCGCCGCCATCTGCTCCATCGTCGGCTCGTCGAGGACGATGCCGCTGCGCTTCTCGCGGCCGAGGAACATGTTCTGCACGATGTCGAGGTTGTCGCAGAGCGCGAGGTCCTGGTACACGACCTCGATGCCGAGCGAGGCGGCGTCGCGCGGGCTGTGGATGTGCGCCGGGCGGCCGTCGAAGACGAACTGCCCACCGTCGGTGGGATAGATGCCGCTGATGCACTTGACCAGGGTCGACTTGCCGGCGCCGTTGTCGCCGACGAGCGCGGTCACCTCGCCCGGGTAGGCGGCGAAGGCGACGTCGCGCAGGACCTGGACGGGACCGAAGCTCTTGTCGATCCCGCGTAGCTCCAGCAGAGGGGTCGCGGACACGGGGGGCTCCTTATTCATGGCGGGAGATCGGGGCCCGTCCAGCGGCGGCGCCGCCCGGCACGGGTTGCCGTGCCGGGCGGCGCCGCCTGGGCGGGGTGCGGTCAGCTGATACCCGCGTCGGTGCAGAGCTTGGCGAAGTCGGCGGTGCAGACCTCTTCCTTGGTCACGAAGCCGTCGGCGATGACGTCCTTGACGTTCTCCTTGTAGATCGCCGTCGGGGTGAGCAGGACGGACGGCACGTCACGGCCGCCCTCGGGGTCCTTCACCGTCTGGCCGGTCTCCTTGCGCTCACCCTTGGCGAGCCCGATGGCCAGCTCGGCGGCGGCGTCGGCCTCCTGCTTGATCGCCTTGTAGACGGTCATGCACTGGTCGCCGGCGAGGATGTTCTGCAGGCCCTGCGGGGTGGCGTCCTGGCCGGTCACCGGAACCTTGCCGTTGAGCTTGTTCTTCTTCAGCACCGAGATGGCGGCGTTGCCGAGGCCGTCATTCGCGGCCAGCACGCCGTCGATCTTGCCGCCGGCCTTCGTCATCTGTTGCTCGAAGATGGTGGCGGCCTGGGCGTTGTCCCAGTCCGGCACCGAGTCGTCGGCGACCTGGGTGTACTCGCCGGCGTCGAACTTCGGCTTGAGCACCGAGTCGTAGCCGTTCTTGAACAGGGTGGCGTTGTTGTCGGTCGGCGAGCCGTTCAGGTAGGAGATCGCCGGCTTCTGCACGTTCGCGTCGGTGAGGCACTTGACGAGGCCCTCGCCCTGGAGCTTGCCGACGGCCTCGTTGTCGAAGCTGACGTAGTACTCCGCCGAGCCGCCGAGGGTGAGGCGGTCGTAGTCGATGGTGGCGACGCCCTGCGACTTGGCCTTGTCGAGGACGGCCTTGCCGGTGCCCGAGTCCAGGTTGACGATCATCAGCGCGGTGACGCCACTCGTGATCATCTGGTCGGCGATCGTCTGGAACTGGGTCTTGTCACCCTGGGCGTTCTGGATGTCGTAATCGACGTTGGCGGCCTTGAAAGCCTCTTCGAGGAACTTGCGGTCCGCGCCCTCCCAGCGGGCGGAGGACTTGCTGTCCGGAAGGATCACGCCGATCTTCGGGGTCTTGTCGGACCCGGCCTGGTCGCCGGATTCGTTGGCGCAGGCCGTCACGCTGCCGAGGGCCAGCAGGCCCACGGCGCTGACGGCGAGGAAGCCCTTGCGCATGTGCAGGGTCCTTTCGAGGGTGGGGGAAGGGTGTCGGTGTTTTGTTTTTGTTGTGTCCGGCAACGTATTCCGCGTCAACTCGCCAGCACAAGGGTGCGGTCGTCACGAGTTTGTTGTCGGCGGTAACAATTCAGCAACGCCCCGGACACCCGGCCGCCACCGTCCGTGGCGCGGGTGCCGCAGCCCGAGCTGTGGTCGAGTTCAGTCCGCCGGGCGGCAGACCAGGACCGTCGGGGCGGCGGCGACCCGGGTGAGCACCAGGCTCGCCGACTGGTCGCCGGCCAGCCGCAGGTCGCGCCGGAGCCGCTCGGGTTCCAGCGCGGAGCCGCGCTTGAGGATCTCCACCCGGCCGACCCGGCGCTCCCGCAGCAGCACCCGCAACCGCTTGAGGGAGAACGGCAGCACGTCGGTCACCGCCAGGCAGCGGGCGTACGGCGTGCGCTGGGCCGCGTCGGCGTAGAGGTAGGCGATGGTCGGGTCGGCGAGGGTGGCGTCCAGGTCGGCGGCCAGCTCGGCGATCAGGTGCGCACGCACCACCGCCGGATCCGGGTCGTACACGAAGCGCCGCACCGCCCCGACCGGTGCCTCGCGCGCCCCCGTTCCGGTCAGCTGGTACGCCGCCGGGCCGTCGGCGCGGTCGGGCGGTTGATGGGCGGGGGCCGCTGCTCCACCTGAGGCGTCAACCGGAAGCCTCTCCTTCAACACGGTCGCCCGGCGGGAGACCTCGGCCAGGTCGCCGCACCAGAGGGCCGCCTCGACCAGGTCACCGTCGACGCTCACCCACTCCGCCTCCGCGCCGGGCGGGATCAGCGCGTGGTCGATCCCCGGCGCGACCTTCACCACCGTGCGCGGCACCCGTTCGGCCAGGCCGGTCACGAAGTCCCACGGCGGTGAGTACGAGTTCGGGTCGAAGATCCGGCGACCGGTGCCGGCTCGGCGTCGGGCCGGGTCGCAGAAGACCGCCTCGACCCGGGTCACGTCGAACGCCGTCGCGTCGCCACACTCGACGGTGACCAGGTCGGCCAGTCCGGCGGCCTGGGCGTTCGCCTCGGCCAGCGCAGCGGTGAGCGGGTCCGCCTCCACCGCGTACACCCGGATGTCGACGCGGGCGGCGGCGAGCGCGTCGGCGCCCAGCCCGCAGCCCAGGTCGGCCAGTGTGCGCACCCCGGCGGCGCGCAGCCGCCGCGCCCGCCGGTCGGCGACGACCCGCCGGGTGGCCTGCTCCAGCCCGGGCCGGGTGAAGAACATCCCGGCCGCCGCCGGCCCGAACTTGCCGGTCGCCCGGCGGCGCAGCTCGGCCTGGGTCAGTGCTGCCGCCGCGAGCCCGCCGGGCACCCCGGCCGAGCGCAGCGCCACCGCCGCGGCCAGCGGATCGCCGCCGGCCACCCGGGCCGCCGCGTCGAGCGCGGCCGACCCCTCGGGCGTACGCAACGCGGCGAACTGCTCCAGATCCACCCGCCCATTCTTCCGCCCCGCCCGACGCCCTCAGCCGGGGGTGGGGCGGGGGTCGGGTCGGCGCAAAGGGAGGCGGCGGGTCGGGGTTGGTCAGCGGGTGGGGGCGTGGGGGCGACGAAGGCGCGCCAGGCGTCGGGAGTGAAGGCGAGCACCGGGCCGGTCGGGTCCTTGCTGTCGCGCACGGCGACCAGGCCGGGCAGGTTGTCGGCGACCTCGACGCAGGCGCCGCCATTGCTGTTGCTGCGGGAGGACTTGCGCCAGGCGGCACGGGTCAGGTCCATGACTTCGCCACTTCCTCGATCAGGCGGGCGGACTGCCGGTGCGGCAGCGCCTCACCGGCCACAGTCTCCCACTGCCGCCCCAGGGCGGCAAGGTCGTTCGGACTGTCCACGGTGTGCCCCCGGAGCTGGTTGTCCAGGTGCGCCACCTCGGTGCCGTCGGCCAGCCGGGCCAGCACGAAGGGGCCGTTGAGCCCGATGTACCACGGGGTCTCGGCCGGCACGATCCGGACCTGGACGTGCGGGCGGTCGGCGAGGCCGCGCAGGTGCTCCAGTTGCTCGCGCATGGTCGCGCGCTTGCCGACCTGCCGGCGCAGCACCTGCTCGTCGAGCACCGCGACGAGCTGCGGTGGCTCCTCGCGGGTGAGCACCTCCTGCCGGGCCATCCGGGCCAGCACCCGCTTCTCGATCTGCTCGTCGGTCAGCGGCGGACCGGCCCGGAGCATCGCCCGTGCGTACGCCTCGGTCTGGAGCAGGCCCGGCACCACGGCCGGGTCGTACCAGCGCAGCGCGACCGCCTCCCGTTCGATCTCGCCCCACGGCCGGAACCAGTCCGGCTCGGCGTGCAGCCGGATCAGCTCCAGCATCCCGACGAAGAGACCGCCGGTTTCCAGCACCTTGTCGACCCGGGCCAGGTAGTCGGCGCTGAGCTGGTTCGGGCCGATCTCCATCGCGCTCACCGCCGAGGTGGAGTAGTTGATCATCTTGCTCAACTCCTCCTGGCTGAGCCCGCGTACTTTGCGGGCCCGGCGCAGCTGGTCGCGCAGGAACCCCAGGGTTGGTACGTCCGCCATCTGTCCGCCCTCCGTGACGTGTTCGCGCCGGAGAGTAAGGGTGCGTCGTGCGGCGGGGAAGTGATTGTCGGCGTGTTGCGGTCAACGCTGGCGAACGACGGCGGAAGAGTGTGGAAAGAGTGGCGACGCGGGTGCCCAGGCGTGGCGACACGAGGGTGGCGGATTGGCACTCTCCTTGACGGAGTGCTAGCCGAGGAATAACCTGCGATTAGCACTCTCACCCTGAGGGTGCCAACCTTCGGGCCCTGGTGTCCGGGGGTTGAACGCCAGGCGGACCGGCACCCGCGACGACGGCCCCGCCCGGTGGCATGTGGCAGATTGACGCCGGCCGGCGTGCCGACCGGCAACGAAACCAGTACCCCAGGAGGGTATGCCCGTGACTACCGCGACCAAGGTTGCGATCAAGCCGCTCGAGGACCGCATCGTGGTCCAGGCGAACGAGGCCGAGACCACCACCGCCTCGGGCATCGTGATCCCCGACACCGCCAAGGAGAAGCCGCAGGAGGGCACCGTCCTCGCTGTCGGCCCGGGCCGGATCGACGACAAGGGCAACCGCGTGCCGATCGACGTCTCCGTCGGCGACACCGTCCTCTACTCGAAGTACGGCGGCACCGAGGTCAAGTACGCCGGCGAGGAGTACCTGGTGCTCTCCGCCCGCGACGTCCTCGCGGTCATCGAGAAGTAAGCAACCGATCAGTGTCGTTGCCCCGGTCCGGCTCGCCGGGCCGGGGCAACGTCGCTTCGAAGGGACATTCATGGCGAAGATCCTGAGCTTCTCGGACGACGCCCGGCACCTGCTGGAGCACGGTGTCAACGCACTCGCGGACGCGGTCAAGGTCACCCTCGGCCCGCGCGGGCGCAACGTCGTCCTGGACAAGAAATTCGGTGCGCCGACGATCACCAACGATGGTGTGACCATCGCCAAGGAGATCGAGCTCACCAACCCGTACGAGAACCTCGGTGCGCAGCTGGTCAAGGAGGTGGCGACCAAGACCAACGACGTCGCCGGCGACGGGACCACCACCGCGACGGTGCTGGCCCAGGCCATGGTCCGGGAGGGCCTGCGCAACGTCACCGCGGGCACCAACCCGGCCGGCCTCAAGCGGGGCATCGACGCCGCCGCCACCAAGGTCTCCGAGGCGTTGCTCGGCCGGGCCGTCGAGGTCTCCGACCGGAAGTCGGTCGCGCACGTCGCGACGATCTCCGCGCAGGACGCCACCATCGGCGAGCTGATCGCCGAGGCGATGGAGAAGGTCGGCCGCGACGGTGTGATCACCGTCGAGGAGGGTTCCGCCCTGCTGACCGAGCTGGACGTCACCGAGGGCCTCCAGTTCGACAAGGGCTTCATCTCGCCGAACTTCGTCACCGACGCGGAGTCGCAGGAGTCGGTCCTGGAGGACGCCTACGTCCTGATCACCACGCAGAAGATCTCGGCGATCGAGGAGCTGCTGCCGCTGCTGGAGAAGGTCCTCCAGAACAACAAGCCGCTGCTGATCATCGCCGAGGACGTCGAGGGGCAGGCGCTGTCCACCCTGGTGGTCAACGCGATCCGCAAGACCATCAAGGTCTGCGCGGTCAAGGCCCCCGGCTTCGGCGACCGCCGCAAGGCGATGCTCCAGGACATGGCGATCCTCACCGGCGCCGAGCTGGTCGCCCCCGAACTGGGCTACAAGCTCGACCAGGTCGGCCTGGAGGTGCTGGGCAGCGCCCGGCGCATCGTGGTCGACAAGGAGAACACCACCGTCGTCGACGGCGGTGGCCAGAGCAGCGAGGTCGCCGACCGGGTGGCCCAGATCCGCAAGGAGATCGAGGCTTCGGACTCCGAGTGGGACCGGGAGAAGCTCGCCGAGCGGCTGGCCAAGCTCTCCGGTGGCATCGCGGTGGTCAAGGTCGGCGCGGCCACCGAGGTCGAGATGAAGGAGCGCAAGCACCGCATCGAGGACGCCATCTCCGCGACCAAGGCCGCGGTCGAGGAGGGTACGGTGCCCGGCGGCGGTGCCGCCCTGGTGCAGATCCGGAGCGTCCTCGACGACGACCTCGGCTTCACCGGCGACGAGAAGGTCGGCGTGTCGATCGTGCGCAAGGCACTTGTCGAGCCGCTGCGCTGGATCGCGCAGAACGCCGGTCACGACGGCTACGTGGTCGTGCAGAAGGTCGCCGCCAGCGAGTGGGGTCACGGCCTCGACGCCGCCGTCGGCGAGTACGTCGACCTGGCCAAGGCCGGCATCCTCGACCCGGTCAAGGTGACCCGCAACGCGGTCACCAACGCCGCGTCGATCGCCGGTCTGCTGCTCACCACCGAGAGCCTGGTGGTGGAGAAGCCGACGGAGCCGGAGCCCGCCGCGGGCGGCCACGGCCACTCCCACGGCCACAGCCACCAGCACGGCCCGGGCTTCTGATCCCTGCCGTACGCCGGACGCGGGGCGCACCGTCATCGGACGGTGCGCCCCGCGCGTCCGTGCAGCTGATCTGCGGCCGGAAAGGATTACGGAACGCTGACGTGACTACCGGATGGGTGGCCCGGTCGGAAACACTGGGCGGGTGAGCAGCACGACACCCAGATATGCCGCGCTGGCCGGCGTCGCCGCCGCTGCGGCGGCCATCGGCACCGCCGAACTGGTTGCCGCCCTGACCGGCCCCCGGTCGTCCCCGCTCGTAGCGGTCGGCGGTCTCGTCGTAGACACCGCCCCCGAGCCGGTCAAGCGGTTCGGCATCGAGGTCTTCGGCACGAACGACAAGATCGCCCTGCTGGTCGGTACGGCACTGCTGCTCGGCGGCTTCGCCGCCCTGATCGGCATGCTGGCCGCCCGGCGGTTGACGGTGGGCCTGGCCGGCATCGTCGTCTTCGGCGGGATCGGCGCGGCGGCGGCCCTGACCCGGGCCGGTGCGGACGCCGCCGACGTGCTGCCGTCACTGCTCGGGGCGGCGGTCGGCGGGGTGGCACTCTGGGCGTTCGTCGCAGGCCCGCTGGAACTCGACCCCTGGCCCTGGTCCCCACCGACATCGGCCGGCCCGACAGCGTCCGCCGGAAGCACACCACTCCCTGAAGGTCCGGGGCGACGGGTCGACCCGGATTCGCGGCGGCGGTTCCTCACCGGTGTCGGGACGGTGCTCGGGGTGGCCGCCGTCGGGGGCGTCGCCGGGCGGTGGCTGGCCGGCCGCCAGGGGTGTCGGCCGCCCGCGAGGCGATCACGCTGCCGGCACCGGTCTCTCCCGCACCGCCGGTGCCGGCCGGCGCCGACCTGACCCAGCCCGGGCTGGCCAGCTACGTCACGTCCAACCGAGGCTTCTACCGGATCGACACCGCGCTCGTGGTGCCGCAGGTCGATCCCGAGACCTGGCGGTTGCGCATCCACGGCCGGGTCCGCAACCCGGTCACGCTGAGCTACGCCGACCTGCTCGCCCGGCCGATGGTGGAGCGGTACGTGACCCTGGCCTGCGTCTCCAACGAGGTCGGCGGCGACCTGATCGGCAACGCCCGGTGGCTCGGCGTGCCGATCCGGGAACTGCTCGACGAGGCGGCACCGCTCGACGGAGCCGACCAGGTGGTCGGGCGCTCGATCGACGGCTGGACCTGCGGCACGCCGACCGCGGTGCTGCGCGACGGGCGGGACGCCCTGCTCGCGGTCGGGATGAATGGCGAGCCGCTGCCGGTGCAGCACGGCTTTCCCGCCCGGATGGTGGTGCCCGGCCTGTACGGCTACGTGTCGGCCTGCAAGTGGATCACCGAGCTGGAGCTGACCAGCTTCGCCGACTTCGACGCGTACTGGGTGCCCCGGGGTTGGTCGGCGCAGGGGCCGGTGAAGACGCAGTCGCGGATCGACACTCCCCGCCCGCGCAACCGCCCGGCCGCCGGCCCGGTCGTGGTCGCGGGTGTCGCCTGGGCGCAGCACCGGGGCATCGACCGCGTCGAGGTACGCGTCGACGACGGGCCCTGGCAGGAGGCGGAGTTGGCCCCGACGGTCTCGGTCGACACCTGGGTGCAGTGGTCGTGGCGGTGGCCGGCCACCGCGGGCGAGCACACCCTCCAGGTCCGGGCCACGGACAGCACCGGCGAGACCCAGACCGGCCAGCGGCAGGACGTCGCCCCCGACGGCGCGACCGGTTGGCACACCGTCACGCTCACCGTCACCTGATCCAGTTCGCGCACCGCAACCGCTCCCTGGGCTTCGGCGCTGGCTGCGGGAGCCGCGTCCAGCAGGCGCGGGCACTGTCGAGCTGGTGGCGCACACGGATCGCTTCTCGATCGCGCGGCGCCCTCAGGTGACAGCACAGACGGATCAGCTCGACAGACGCCACCCGAGGGTATGCCGCCAGCGCGTCCCGATACCGCCCAGTCTCTCCAGCCGCAGCCGCAGCCGCAGCCGCAGCCTCGGTCGGTGGTGGGGTAGACACGGCGACGCCGCGTCCCGGCATCGGGACGCGGCGTCGGTTGCCTGCGTCAGGCGACGTTGCGCTGGGCGGGCAGTGCCGATCGGTGGGGGCTGCCCAGTCGGGCCTCCAGCCGGTTGACGTCGACCCGGGTCTGCCGGCGATCGGCGAGATCCTCCCAGCCGACCGCGAGCAGCCGCAGCCGCTCGGACTCGCTGAAGCCACCCCACACGCCGTACGGCTCCCGTACCGACAGGGCGTGCGCGGCGCACTCGGCCCGGACCGGGCAGGTGCGGCAGACGGCCTTGGCGGAGGACTCCCGGCGCAGCCGGGAGGTGCCCCGCTCCCCGTCCGGGTGGAAGAACTGGGCGCTGTCCCGGCCTCGGCAGGCACCGAGCCGCTGCCAATCCCAGAGGTCGATGATGGGTCCGGGCAGTCTACGTACGTTCGACATCAGCACCCCTCCTCTCGCGCGGCACCGCGAGACGTTTTTGGCCGGCTGTCCGGGCGGCGGGCCGCGCAGGCGCACCGTTCCCGGCCTGGCCCCTCCCGTACCCGGACCGCTCTCGACTCACACGTCTTTGATCCAGAACGGCATGCCCACTTGCGGCATATGCCCTATCTGTCGGAAAAGTTGGGAGGATTGCCCGGAACATCCTCCCGACCGCAGCCGGCCATGGTCTGCTCGTGTGCGGAGAGGAGATGCCAGTGCGTACCGTTCTTGTGTGCGTTCGAACGCCGCTCGCGGCGCAGCACCTGACCTCCGCGGCAGCGCGGCTGGGGTTGTCGGGTGCCGTCCGGACGGCGGTCTCCGATCCCGAGGTCATGCTGCGGCTGGCAGAGCGCCCCGCCGACGTGGTGCTCGCCGACACCGCGCTCACCCGTCCCGACAGCGCCGGCTTCGTCCGCCGGGTGCTGGCCCGCGCGCCACAGGCCGCCGTCCTGCTGTTGGGCGCGGAGGAGTCGGAGGCGGCGACGGCGACCATCAGCGCCGGGGCGCGTGGGCTGATCCAGGGGGTGGACCACGATCTCACCAGCGCGGTGGCCAAGGCGCTGCTGCTGCTGGCCGCGCCCGGTCGGCCGAGCCGGAACCGGATCGCCGACCCGGCCCGCGACGCCGCGGCGGTCGGTGGGCCGGGACGGCCGACGCCCAATGGTCGTGCCGCCGGTGAACCCGCAGCGGCCTGGCCGGCGGTGGACGGCGCCGGCGGGCCGGCCATGGTGCCGGCGCAGCGCGGCGACGATCCGGCCGATCCGGACGCCGAATCCGAGCCGGTCAAGCCCGGTGCGCCCGCGAGACCCGACCGGTCCACGATCGGCCTCACCGAGCGGGAGTTGCAGGTGCTGCTCGGCATGGCCGAAGGCAAGAGCAACGCCGAGATCGGCCGGGAGCTGTTCGTCTCCGAGGACACCGTGAAGACCCACGCGCGGCGGCTGTTCCGCAAGTTGGGTGCCCGCGACCGGGCGCACGCGGTGGCGGCCGGCTTCCGGGCCGGGCTGGTCGCCTGAGCTGGCCGGCTGTCGGATCAGTTGCCGGCGCCGGGCTCGTCCTCGGTGCCCTCGCTGAGGGTGTCGTGCACGCCGTCGGCGTAGCCGCGGGCGTAGTCCCAGGTGACGTAGTGGTCGGGATCGGGGTCGTAGGCCGGCTCGTGCACCCGGGGGCGCCCGGAGTTGAGCAGGTGACGCAGGTTGCCCCGGAGCAGATCCCAGTCGAAGTAGTGCGGCTCCCGGCAGTCCTCGCAGTCGATGACGAGCCCGCGGACCCCGATCGGCGCGAGCAGTGCCTGGTAGATCTCCAGGTCGGCGAGGTCCTCCAGGACGTCCTGGCGCTCGACGTCGGTCAGCGGGTCGAGCGGGGCGTCGTCGTCGCCGGAGTCGTCCAGGTCGGCCGCCGGATCGGTCGGGTCGCCGGTGAACGGGTCGATGGGCTCGTCGTGCACCCCCTCACCGTAGACCCAAGCCATGGCCGACGCCTGTCCCCTGTCGCGCAAGCCGATCGGTCGGTGCCGTCGGCGCGGGCCGCCGGAGCCGGGGTCACCCAGGCCCACGGGTACGATGAAGCCGACGCACCCTCGCCCGGCGTTTGCCGGTGCGCCACCCGTGCCACCCTCGCTGAAGCCCGTTCGAACAGCTCAGGAGAGCAATCGTGGAGAATTCGCCCCGCACCGACCTTTCCGCCGGCTCCGCGGCCGGCGAGCTGGGAG
This sequence comes from Micromonospora tarapacensis, assembly GCF_019697375.1. Taxonomy (NCBI): domain Bacteria; kingdom Bacillati; phylum Actinomycetota; class Actinomycetes; order Micromonosporales; family Micromonosporaceae; genus Micromonospora; species Micromonospora tarapacensis. The sequence continues at coordinate 622,249 of NZ_JAHCDI010000003.1, forward strand.
GCCACCTGCCCGAGCTGCCCGCCGGCTCGGCCCGGGTGGTGCCGCTGGGGTTGACCTTCGACGACGTGCTGCTCCAGCCGGGTGAGTCGGACGTGGTCCCCAGCCGGGTGAACACCGTCACCCAGCTCACCCGCAACGTCTCGCTCTCCATCCCGCTGCTGTCCAGCGCGATGGACACGGTCACCGAGGCGCGGATGGCGATCGCGATGGCCCGTCAGGGCGGCATCGGCGTCCTGCACCGCAACCTCTCCGTGGAGGACCAGGCGCTCCAGGTCGACCTGGTCAAGCGCTCCGAGTCCGGCATGATCACCAACCCGGTGACCGCCAGCCCGGACGACACGCTGCGCGAGGTCGACCAGCTCTGCGGGCGCTACCGCATCTCCGGCGTGCCGGTGGTCGACGGGCAGGGGCAGCTCGTGGGCATCGTCACCAACCGGGACATGCGCTTCGTCTCCGATCCGGCGACGCCGGTCCACGAGATCATGACCAGGGCACCGCTGGTCACCGCGTCGGTGGGGGTGAGCAAGGACGAGGCGCTCGGCCTGCTGCGCCAGCACAAGGTCGAGAAGCTGCCCATCGTCGACGGCTCCGGCAAGCTGCGCGGGCTGATCACCGTCAAGGACTTCACCAAGAGCGAGCAGTACCCGGGCGCCACCAAGGACGACGCGGGCCGGCTGCGGGTGGCGGCGGCCATCGGTGTCGGTGAGGACTCCTACAAGCGGGCCCGGGTACTGGTCGACGCCGGTGTCGACGTGATCGTCGTGGACACCGCCCACGGTCATCAGCGGGCGGTGCTGGAGATGGTCGGCCGGCTCAAGAAGGACGTCGGCATCGACATCGTCGGCGGAAACGTGGCGACCTTCGCGGGCACGAAGGCGTTGGTCGACGCCGGCGTCGACGGGGTGAAGGTCGGTGTGGGCCCGGGCGCCATCTGCACCACCCGGATCGTGGCCGGCGTCGGCGTGCCGCAGATCACCGCGATCATGGAGGCCACCCGGGCGGCCCACCCGGCCGGCGTGCCGGTGATCGGTGACGGCGGCATCCAGTATTCGGGTGACATCGCCAAGGCCCTGGTCGCGGGCGCCGACACGGTGATGCTCGGCAGCCTGCTGGCGGGCTGCGAGGAGAGCCCCGGCGAGTTGATTTTCGTCAACGGCAAGCAGTTCAAGGCGTACCGCGGCATGGGTTCGCTCGGCGCCATGCAGTCCCGCGGGCAGGCCAGGTCGTACTCGAAGGACCGCTACTTCCAGCAGGACGTGACCAGCGACGAGAAGCTGGTCCCGGAGGGCGTCGAGGGGCAGGTCCCGTACCGCGGGCCGTTGTCCCGGGTGGCCCACCAGCTGGTCGGCGGCCTCCGGCTGGCGATGGGGTACGCGGGCGCGGAGAACATCCCCGAGCTGCACCAGCGTGGTCAGCTCATCCGGATCACCGCGGCCGGGCTCAAGGAGAGCCACCCGCACGACATCCAGATGACCGTCGAAGCGCCCAACTACCACACCCGCTGACCCCTCCCACCACCCCCGAACACACTGGAGTGCCCCATGCGTGACGTGGTCGAGATCGGGCTGGGCAAGACCGCGCATCGCGGTTACCACCTGGACGACATCGCGATCGTGCCCTCTCGCCGCACCCGGGACGTCGACGACGTCTCCACCGGATGGCAACTCGACGCTTACCAGTTCGGCATCCCGTGCGTCGGGCACCCCTCCGACGCGACGATGAGCCCGGCCTCGGCCGTCCGGCTCGGCCAACTCGGCGGTCTCGGCGTGCTCAACGTGGAGGGTCTGTGGACCCGCTACGAGAACCCGACAAAGGTGCTGGAGGAGCTTGCCGGCCTGGACGAGGAGGCGCGCGCCACCAAGCGGCTCCAGGAGGTGTACGCCGAGCCGATCCGGCCGGATCTGATCACCGAGCGGGTCCGCGAGTTGCGGGACGGGGGCGGCACCGTCGCGGTGCGGGTCTCCCCGCAGCACACCCTGGCGCTGGCCCCGGTGATCCTCGACGCGGGCGTCGACATCCTGGTCATCCAGGGCACCATCGTCTCCGCCGAGCACGTCTCGACCACCGACGAGCCGTTGAATCTCAAGGAGTTCATCGCCGATCTCGACCTGCCGGTCATCGTCGGTGGCTGCACCGACTACAAGACGGCGCTGCACCTGATGCGCACCGGAGCGGCCGGCGTGATCGTCGGCATCGGCGGCGACGAGTGGTCCACCACCGAGTCGGTGCTCGGCATCCGGGTGCCGATGGCCACCGCGATCGCCGACGCCGCCGCGGCCCGGCGGGACTACCTCGACGAGACCGGTGGGCGGCACGTGCACCTGATCGCCGACGGCGACATCCGGACCTCCGGCGACATCGCCAAGGCACTCGGTTGCGGTGCGGACGCGGTGATGCTCGGCGAGCCGCTCTCGTTGTGCGAGGAGGCGCCGGCCGGCGGGGCCTGGTGGCACTCGGCGGCCAGCCACCCGTCGCTGCCCCGGGGCGCGTTCGAGGCCGCCGGTGAGCCGCTGGGCTCGATGGAGCGCCTCCTCTTCGGCCCGGCCGACGCCCCCGACGGCCAGCTCAACCTCTTCGGCGGCCTGCGCCGCGCCATGGCCAAGTGCGGCTACCGCGACCTCAAGGAGTTCCAAAAGGTCGGCCTGATCCTGGACCGCTAACCCGTTCCGGCCCCACCCCTGTCAGCGTCGATCATGGAGTTGTGGCGCCCGGTCGAGGCGGTAATATCCGATTCGCCGTGCGCCATAACTCCATGATCGACGGAGGGGACGACGGTAGGCTCGGGCTGGTGAGCAGGAGGCTTGGCGGGCGGTGGGTAGCCGGTGTAGCTGCGGTGGCGGCGGCGGTGGTGGTGCTGGTCAGTTGTACCGGTGGGCGGCAGGCCGAGCCGGGCTTCCGGGCCGGCAGCGTGGACCTCGCCGACCCGTACGTGCCGGGTAGCGGCAACGGTGGGTACGACGTCGCGCACTACGACCTCGGCGTGCGCTACGACCCGGCGCACGACCGGCTCACCGGCCGTGCCGAGATCACCGCGACCGCCACCCAGCGCCTGTCCCGGTTCAACCTGGACCTGTCCGGACTGGACGTCAGCTCGGTCACCGTGGACGGTGCCCCGGCCGAGCACCGTCGCGACGACGGTGAACTGGTGGTCACCCCGCGCGACGGGCTCGGCTCGGGCAGCCGGTTCACCGTCGAGGTGGCCTACGCCGGCGTGCCCGAGCCGATCGCCGACGGTGTGCTGGGCAGCGGCGGATTCCAGCACACCGACGACGGGGCGATCGCCCTCGGCCAGCCCCACTCGGCGGCGACCTGGTTCCCGGTCAACGACCACCCCTCGGACAAGGCCACCTACGACATCGAGGTGACCGTGCCGGACGGGCTCGCCGCGCTGAGCAACGGGGTGCCGGGGGAGCGGAGCAGCGCCGCTGGCTGGACCACGTGGCGCTGGGCCGAGGGCTCGCCGATGGCGAGTTACCTGACCACATTGGTGATCGGCGACTACCGGGTGACCACCGGCGAGCACGGCGGCAAGCCGCTGGTCACCGCCGTACCGACCGGGTTGCCCGCCACCGGTCCCGAGGCCGCCTCCATGGCGCGGACCGGCGAGATCGCCGACTTCCTGGCCACCCGCTTCGGCCCGTACCCGTTCGAGTCCTACGGCGGCGTGGTGGTCGCCGACGCCCGCATCGGCTACGCGCTGGAGACCCAGTCGCGGCCGGTCTACGGGCCGGGCTTCTTCCGTGCCGGTGAGCCGAACTATGCCGTGGTCACCCACGAGCTGGCCCACCAGTGGTTCGGCAACAGCGTGGCGCTGGCCCGCTGGGGCGACATCTGGCTCAACGAGGGTTTCGCCAGCTACGCCGAGTGGTTGTGGGAGGAGCACGACGGCGGACGCAGCGCCCAACGCAACTTCGAACTCCAGTACGCGGCGACGGACTGGTCCCGCCGCACCCTCGATCCGGGCCCGGGGCAGATGTTCAGCACCGCCGTCTACAAGCGCGGGGCGCTGACCGTGCACGCGTTGCGGCGTACCGTCGGCGACGACGCGTTCTTCGAGATCCTGCGGGCGTGGACCACCGAGCGGCGGGACGGCACGGCGACCACCGCCGATCTCGTCGCCCTGGCCGAACGGGTGTCGGGGCGTTCGCTGGGCACATTCTTCGATACCTGGCTCACCGGCGCCGCCCCGCCGGCCCTGCCCTGACGACGTGGACGGCGATCGGTAGGCTGCCGCCCGCGATCGGGCCGGCGTGCCCGCGCGGTGGCGGCTACGACGTCGCCGGCTACACGGTCAAGGTCCGCTACGACCCCGCGAAGGACCACCTCACCGGCGTGACGGCGGTGCAGGCCAAGGCGACCGCCGACCTGTCGTCGTTCGATCTGGATCTGGCCGGCCTGAAGGTGAGCGCGGTGACGGTGGAGGGTGCGGCGGCCACCTACCGGCAGGACCGCAACGAACTGGTCGCCACGCCCGCCACCGGCCTGGCCTCGGGCAGCCAGTTCACCGCCGAGGTCAGCTACGCGGGCAAGCCGAAGCCGCTGAAGAACGAGGCGGTCGGCGAGGGCGGCTGGCTGCACACCTCCGACGGTGCGATCGCCCTCGGCGAACCCGAGTCGGCCAGCACCTGGTTCCCGGTCAACGACCACCCGTCGGACAAGGCCACCTACCGGTTCGAGATCACCGTCCCGGACGGCCTGACCGCGGTCAGCAACTGCGTGCCGGGCGGCCGGACCAGCACGGCCGGACCAGCACGGCCGGCTGGACCACCTGGCGCTGGGCCGAGAACACGCCGATGGCGAGCTACCTGAGCACGGTGGCGATCGGGAAGTTCCGGCTCACCGAGGGCAACAGCGTGGCGCTGAGCCGGTGGCAGGACATCTGGCTCAACGAGGGCCTGTCGTCGTACGCCGAGTGGCTGTGGGCGGAGCACACCGGTGAGTCCACCGCCAAGGAGGCGTTCGAGATCCGGATGGCGCGTTTGGACAAGCTCTTCGACGCCTGGCTCTTCGGCAAGAAGAAGCCCGCCGCGCCCAAGCGTCTCTAGGCCGCGTTTCACAAGACCGTGCCCCCGGGGGACTTGGTCAGGCGGGCACCTTCAGGTCCGGATGCTCGGCGAGGAAGGCGTCGACCCGGCCGGCGCGCAGCTCGGTGAGGAACCGGCGGCCGACCTTGGTCAGTTCCTCGCCCCGGTAGGCGCTGCCCCGGCCGACCGAGGCCCCGGGCAGGCCGACCAGGGTGAGCGCCTGCGGCGAGAGCGTGCCGAGGGCGTACGCGAAGTCGACGATCCGCCGTCCGCCGACGTAGAGCAGCGCGTCGCCGAGGGCCGCGACCACCTGTTCGACCCGCTCGGGCTGCCGGGCCAGGTCCTCGTCGAGGATCTTTCCGACCAGTGCCCGGATCAGCTGCTGGTGGTGGCGCTGGCGGGAGTAGTCACCGCCCGGCAGGTAGCGCTGGCGGGCGTAGTCGAGGGCCTGCCAGCCGTTGAGGTGCGCCTCGCCGGGCTCGTAGACCATCTGCGGCCCGACGTAGCCGCCCACCCCGGGGCCCGGCTCCCGGTGCTTCCCGTCCGGCTGGCGGTGCCGTGACACCACCCGCTGATCGATGTCGATGTCGACACCGCCCAGGCTGTCGACCAGTTCGTCGAAGCCGCCGAAGGTGAGCACCGCGCCGGCGTCGATGCGCAGGCCGGTGTAGTCGCTGACCGTCCGGCGCAGCAACTCGTACCCCTGGGCCGGGTCCGGTCGCTTGGGGCGGTCCGGTATCCGGCTGCCGTAGCTCATCGCGTGGGTGAGCTTGGTCCGTCCGCCCGGGTAGCCGGCCGGTTTGTAGGAAGGGATGTCCACCACCAGATCGCGGGGGAGGGAGAACAGGTACGCCCGGGACAGCCCCGCCGGCACGTGCAGCACGAGTACGGCGTCCGCGTGCGGCTCCCAGCCGGGCATACTCACCCGGGTGTCGACCCCGACCAGCAGCAGGTTGAGCGGGCCGGTGATGTCGGCCCCCGGCGGCGGGCTCGGGCTGGCGCTGGGGCTGGGCGACAGGCTCGGGCCGCCGGTGGCGGCGGTCGATGTCCGGCGGTCGTCGCTGACCGTACGGGCCACCACCACGCCGATCACCGCGACCACCGCCAGCGTGACCAGACCGGCCAGCGCCAACCGTCTCCGGTTTCCTCCGAGCATCATCCCCCGCCTTCTTGGAGCGCCTGTCGAAGTCCTGGCCGACCGGTGACTCCACCTCGGCTCGACGGAGACTTCGACACCCGCCCCGGGTCGATACCGGTCCAACGCGCTGAACCGGGCTCGTGGTTGCATCCCCGTCGGGCGAGACTGACGCGGTGCGGAGCATGATCGCGCGGAATCAGGTCCTGGCGCGAGAGCTACTCGCGAGTAATGCTACGGCCGGGGCTCGAACGCGATGGGGCTGCTCCAGTCGCTGCTGGTCGACGGCGGGCCGCACCGGCTGCGCCGGTGGCTCGGGCAGCTGCTCCGGCAGCCCCGGGTGGCCGCCCGGATGCTCTCCGTCCGACGCTGGTCGGAGCGGACGGTGATCGCCCTGGTGATGCGGTCGACCGACAACTCGCTTACCCTCCGGCTGCGGCGTGGGCCGCTCGGCCGCCGGCTCGTCTCCGGGCCGGGCCACGGCAGCCCCACCCCGACCTGGATCCCGGCCGGCAACCAGGCGGTCCGGCTGCTCGCCGAGGAGATCGACGGTACGCCGGGGGCGCGCTGACCGAGCCGTTCGACATCCCGGTGACCGCGCACATCCTGGGCGGAGCGGTGATCGGTGCCACCCCCGCCGACGGCGTGATCGACCCCTACCACCGCGTCTACGGCCACCCCGGGCCGCACGTCGTCAACGGTGCCGCGACCCCCGCCAACCTCGGCGTCGACCCGTCGCTCACCATCACCGCCCAGGCCGAACGCGCCCTGTCCCGCCGTCCCCTGGCCGCGATCATGTAGTTATGGCACCTCGCAAAGGGCGTGAAATGGGGCGAGACGCTCGCCACAACTGCATGATCGGCGCGTGGTGCGGTGGGGGGCGGGGGGTGGTCGTCACGCTGGGTAGGATTGCCGGCTATGAGCCTGCCGCGTCCTGTCCTCGTGGTCGACTTCGGAGCCCAGTACGCCCAGCTGATCGCGCGCCGGGTACGCGAGGCGAACGTCTACTCCGAGATCGTCCCGCACACCATGCCCGTGGCTGAGATGCTGGCCCGCGACCCCGCCGCGATCATCCTCTCCGGCGGTCCCGCGAGCGTCTACGAGCCGGGTGCCCCGCAGGTCGACGACGGGCTGTTCACCGCGGGGGTGCCGGTCTTCGGCATCTGCTACGGGTTCCAGGCGATGGCCCGCTCCCTCGGCGGCACGGTGGCGCGCACCGGCGGTCGGGAGTACGGCGGCACCCCGCTGCGACCCCGCCTGCTCACCCCGGGCGTGCTGCTCCGCGACCTGCCGGCCGACCTGCCGGTGTGGATGAGCCATGGTGACTGCGTGACCGAGGCGCCCGACGGCTTCACGGTGACCGCCGAGTCCGCCGGTGCGCCGGTCGCCGCCTTCGAGGACCTGACCGGTCGGCGGGCCGGCGTGCAGTTCCACCCCGAGGTGGGGCACACGGCACACGGGCAGGAGATGTTGACCCGTTTCCTGTACGACATCGCCGGGATCGAGCCCACCTGGACGGCGGCGAACATCATCGACGAGCAGGTGGCCCGGATCCGCGAGCAGGTCGGCGACAAGGAGGTGATCTGCGGGCTGAGCGGCGGGGTCGACTCCGCGGTCGCCGCCGCGCTGGTGCACAAGGCCGTCGGCGACCAGCTGACGTGTGTCTTCGTCGATCACGGTCTGCTGCGTGCGGGCGAGGCCGAGCAGGTGGAGAAGGACTACGTCGCGGCCACCGGCATCAAGCTGAAGGTGGTCGACGCGGCCGACCGGTTCCTCGGCGCGCTGGCCGGGGTGACCGACCCGGAGCAGAAGCGCAAGATCATCGGTCGGGAGTTCATCCGGGTCTTCGAGGCCGCGGCCCGGGAGATCGCCTCGCACGGCGACGTCGAGTTCCTGGTGCAGGGCACGCTCTACCCGGACGTGGTCGAGTCCGGTGGCGGGACCGGCACCGCCAACATCAAGAGTCACCACAACGTCGGCGGGCTGCCCGAGGATCTCAGGTTCGCCCTGGTCGAGCCGTTGCGCACGCTGTTCAAGGACGAGGTCCGTGCGCTCGGGCTCCAGCTCGGCCTGCCCGAGGCGATGGTCTGGCGGCACCCGTTCCCGGGCCCCGGCCTGGCCATCCGGATCATCGGCGCGGTCGACCGGGAGCGGCTCGACGTGCTCCGCCGGGCCGATTTCATCGCCCGGCACGAGCTCAGCGCCGCCGGGCTGGACCGGGACGTGTGGCAGTTCCCGGTGGTGCTGCTGGCCGACGTGCGCAGCGTCGGTGTGCAGGGCGACGGGCGCAGCTACGGGCATCCCGTGGTGCTGCGCCCGGTCTCCAGCGAGGACGCGATGACCGCCGACTGGTCCCGGCTGCCCTATGACGTCATCGCCCGGATCTCCACCCGGATCACCAACGAGGTGGCGGAGGTGAACCGGGTGGTGCTGGACGTCACCAGCAAGCCCCCCGGCACCATCGAGTGGGAGTGACGCCGGTCCACGCCGGTGCGGGACGTCGGCTCAGGCCGGCGGCTGCGCTGCGGGCCGTGGCGCCGGTGCCGGAGTAGCCGGTTCGGCCTCTTGCACCGGAGTAGCCGGCGCGGCCTCCGGTGCTGGAGTAGCCGGCGCGGCCTCTTGTGTCGGGTCGGCCGGCCCGGGGAACGGCCACGCGGGGTGCGGCGCACCGCCTGCCGGCGTAAATGGCTGCGGCGGCGGGCCGGCGGGCCGGTGGGCCGGGCCGCCCGCCGGGTGCGGCCAGGCGGGCGCGCCGGCCGGCTCCTCGGGCATCAGGAACCACATCACCGGGTACGCGAGGGCGGCGATCCCGCCGGTGAGCAGCGTGGCGACGGCGAACGCGACGCGAACCAGGGTGGGGTCGACGGCGAAGTAGCGGCCGAGGCCGCTGGCGACGCCGGCCACCATCCGGTCGGTGGTCGGGCGGCGTAGTTGCTTGTACGGGGCCTGAGGTGTGGAAGTCATGCCTCCACGGTCCGTGTTGCCGGGCGCATCGACCTCGGTGACCGCCCGGATCAATACCCTGACCCAACCCTCAGGGGCGAGCATCAGTCAGGAATCCGACTCTTTTCCGCGCCGGTAACCGGTCGCGGGGAGAATTTGGCTCCGTGACCACCATGCTGGAGCCGCTGCGCAGGATCGCGGCATACGCCGTCTGTACTGATTCCGTAGACCGAGTCCTGCTGGTCCGCGCATCGGAGCGCTCCGGCACCCCTGGTACCTGGTCCCTGCCCGGCGGGGCGGTCGACCACGGCGAGGATCCGCACCACACCGTCGTCCGTGAAACCGCCGCCGAGACCGGTCTGTCGGTGGCCGTCGCCAGCCTGCACGACGTGCTGGCCGACATGCGGGCACTGCCCGAGCGGGGCATCACCATCCACACCGACCGCCTGGTCTACCGGGTCTCGGTCCGGGGTGGTTCGCTCACCGACCGGGTCGACCGGCCGACCGACCTGGCCCGCTGGTTCACCGTGGACGAGGCGCGGCGGTTGCCGCTGCGCTCGTTCACCGCGCGCGCCCTCGGGCTGCCCGCCTCCTCGGCGGACATCGTGCCCGACGAGGCGCCGGAGTTCCCCTCCTTCTACGCGGTGCCGGGCCCGGACGGGCTGCACCGGGCGCAGCGCTTCGCCGCGTACGCCGTGGTCACCGACCCGGAGGGGCGGGTGCTGCTGACCCGGGTCTCCGACGGCTACCCGGGTGCCGGGTGCTGGCACCTGCCCGGCGGCGGCACCGACTACGGCGAGCAGCCGGGCGCGGCACTGATCCGGGAACTGGTCGAGGAGACCGGGCAGACCGGGCGACTCGTCGGGTTGCTCGGAGTGGCCAGCCACCGGGACGCCGCGTCGCTGGGGCCGGAGGGATACCCGATCGACTGGCACGGCGTGCGGGCCTTCTACCGGGTGGTGGTGGACCAGCCGGCCCCACCCACCGTCGGCGACGTCGGTGGCTCCACCTGCGAGGCCCGCTGGTTCGGCCGGGAGGAACTCGGCGCGCTGCCCAGCGACCGCCTCACCGAGGTCACCGCCGAAGCCGTCCAGGCCGCCCAGCTGACCTGACCCGCCCCACCCGCGCTGATCATGTAGTTATTGTCGGGACACGGCGTCGACTTCATGATCGACGGGTGGCTGACGGGACGGGAGCGCAGGGAGCCGTGAAGCAGGTGCGGCGGGTCGGGGCGTACGGCGTGTTGCGGGACGCCGATCGGCGGGTGCTGCTGGTGCGGGGTTCGGAGGGGGCGGACTTCCCGGGGGTGTGGTCGTTGCCGGGCGGTGGCCTGGAGCACGCGGAGCATCCCGCGCTCGCCGTGCTCCGCGAGGTCACCGAGGAGACCGGGCTGATCGGCGCGGTGACCGGGTTGCGGGCGGTGGTCGCGGACGTGGTGCCGTACGCCGACCTCGGCGTGGCACTGCACACCGACCGGATGCTGTTCGACGTGGCGCCGGTGGGCGGGCGGTTGCGTGCCGAGCGTGACGGCAGCACCGACCTGGCCCGCTGGCTGACCCTGGACGAGGCCACCGGGCTGCCGCTGCTGGCGTTCACCGCCGAGGCCCTCGGCCTGCCGGTCGTCCCGCTACCGCCCGGTGCGCTGCGCCGCCGGTCGCCGTTCGCCGTGCCCGCCGCCGACCGGCGGCAGCGTTTCGGCGCGTACGGGGTGGTCACCGATCCCGCCGGGCGGATGCTGCTGTCGTTGATCGCCGACGGCTATCCGGGCGCCGGGCGGTGGCATCTGCCCGGCGGGGGAACGGATCACGGCGAGCAGCCGGTGACCGCGTTGCTACGGGAGCTGGTCGAGGAGTCGGGTCAACTGGGCAGGGTGACCGAGCTGGTCGGTGTGGACAATCTGCACAATCCGGCCGCTCTCGGCCCCGAGGGGTTTCCCCTCGACTGGCACGGTGTCCGGGTTGTCTACCGGGTGGTGGTCGACTTTCCGACCGAACCGGCGGTGACCGAGCTGGCCGGCGGCTCCACCGCGGGCGCCGCCTGGTTCACCCCGGAAGGGCTACGAGAGCTTCCGCTTACCGAGATCGCCGCCGCGGCCGTGGCGCTGCCGGCCTAATCCGGGCGGCCCTTGCCGACGTCCGCTCGCTGCGTCGGCAGTGACCACCTCCGGTACAGTCGAAGCAGGGCAAGTGGCGGAAACGGGCGACGGTGTCGGAAACAGCCAACGATGTCGGAAACAGCCAATCACCTCCGAGATGGGAACAAGACGGCGGTTCGCACCGTTAAGGGAGATATAAGTACCGTCGGCAGCTATCGCCAATCCCCGTCCCCCTGTGCGATGGTGTACTCCGCAAAACGGCTGCCGGGCCCCAGAAAGGTCTGGCACGAGACAGCCGGACACCCGCCCCACGGCGGCCAGTTGGTCCGGTGATGGAGGAAGCGTGCCGAGAGCCCCCTGGCGCCGGCGTCGTACGACTGACAGCCCGCGCCCCGCAGGGCGACGCTGGACGGGTCCGCTGCGCCGCAGCGGCAGCCTTGCCCGCCAGGTCCTGCTGGTCCGCGTCGGCCGCCGAGGTGCGCAGGCCGACGTGTTGCCCGAGCCCCGGTATCAGGACCGCCCGCGTCGCCGGTACGGCCTGCAGCGGTTCCACCGTACCCGGCTCGAGACGATCGCCCCGGTCATCCCGGCCGTCCTGCCGCAGCCGGTGGCGGTCGAGCCGGAGGGGATCTCCGTACCCTTGCTTCCCGGCGCGCGGACGCCCGCCCGGCGGGTGAAGTTCGCGCTGGTCAATGCCTGTACGCTGGCCAGCCTGCTGCTCGGCATCAACGCGATCTTCGTCGCCATGCAGGGCGACGTACGGCTCGCCGCCCTGCTCCTCATCGCCTGTGTCGGCTTCGACGGCCTCGACGGCGCACTGGCCCGCAAGCTCGGCGTGTCCAGCCCGTTCGGCGCCCAGATGGACTCGCTGGCCGACATGTGCTCCTTCGGCCTCGCCGCGCCCGTGGTCGTCTACGCCTCGCTCGCCGGCTCCGCGCCGACGGCCGCCGCGGCGGTGGCCGCCGCCCTCGTCGCGGCCTGCGCCGCCATCCGCCTGGCCCGCTTCAACGTCTCACCCAGCGACGGCCGGTTCTTCTCCGGCGTGCCCACCACCATGGCCGCGGCCGTGCTCGCCCTGATGGTCGTGATCGGCCTGCCGGTGCCGGGGGCGGTGCAGATCGCCGGGGTGGCCCTGCTCGCCTTCACCATGGTCAGCAGCTTCCCGTACGCCAAGCTCGCCCGGCTGGTCAAGCTGCCGCCGTGGGTCTGGCTGGCGCCGGTGCTCGGCGCGCTGATCGACGTCCGGCTCACCTTCGGCCTGATCGTGGTCGGATATCTCGTCAGCGGTCCGGTGCTCTGGCTGCGCCAGCGCCGCACCATCATCTGAACCCATACCCGAGAACGGGGCGCCGCGGTTGCCGTGGCGCCCCGCTTCACGTATCTCGCCGATCAGCGCCAACGGGCGATGACGCTCGCCCCGCCGATCACCTTGTCGCCCGGCCCGACCAGTGGCTCCGCGGCATCCGCCGGCAGGTAGACGTCCGTACGCGAGCCGAAGCGGATCAGCCCGAGCCGTTCGCCCCGGGCCAGCAACGCGCCGATCGGGGCCCGCTGCACGATCCGCCGGGCGATCAGGCCGGTGCGCTGGGCCACCACCACCGTGCCGTGCGTGGTGTCCAACACCGTGTACGCGGCCACGTTGTGCTCCGCGTCCGGCTTCATCGCGTTGACGAACCCGCCGTCGGCGACGAAGTAGTCCACCACCTTGCCGGCCACCGGCGAGCGGTTGACGTGCACGTCGAGCACCGACAGGAAGACCGCGATCCGGAGGAACTCACCGTCGCCGAAGCGCTCGTCGGCCAGCCGTTGCACCGACAGCACCCGACCGTCGGCGGCGGCGACCACGGCCGACGGATCCTCCGGAACGTCCCGCTCCGGGTCGCGGAAGAAGGCGGCCACCGGCGCGGCGGCCAGCGCGGGCAGCAGCCAGAGCTTCGACTTCGGCCGGGCCAGCCGGGTCAGCGCGGCCATCCCGAGGGCGATGCCGGCCGCGGCCAGCCCGTTCGAGTCGATGTGCATGCCCCGGGTCAGCGGCACGCTCGACGGCCGGTACGCCGGGGCGAGCCGCTCCGCGGACGCGGCCTGCGCCGGGGTGAAGCGGAGCCGGTACACGCGCACCGGCGGGGAGTTGCGCAGCACCAGGTCGTCGCCGACGCCGTACAACGCGCCCTGCCGGTCCAACTCGGCAGCGGCGCCGGCGGTCCGGGCGACGGCGGTTGCGACGCTGAGCACCGCGCCGTCGGCCAGGTACTTCGTGAGCGCCTCGATGGCGACGCGGGCTTCGTCGGCGGTGCCGGTGAACGCATCCGCGGCGATGACCACCCCGGCCGGCTCGGCCTCGGTCAGGCTTTCCACGACGCGGACCCGGTCGGCCACCCAGCGGCCCTGGGCGGTGACGTGCTCCCGCAGCGCCGCGGCGCCGACCCGATCGGCTGGTACCACGGTGAGGGTGTCGCCGGGCAGCATCGCCTCGATCGCCGCGGCCAGCACCGCGGATCCCGGGACCGCGCCGACGAGCAGGGCAGCCTTCGGGGCGTTGATCCGGGCAAGCTCGGCGACCAGAGTACGAGCGGCGCGCTCGCCGAGGCGGACCGGACCGGATCGGTCGGTGGTGCGCACGGCGGGGAACTGGGTCATGTCGAACGGGCTCCTGACGGGGTAGTGGCGACTGACACGGGGTCACCGCCGCGGCGAGGTCGGCCCGGACACGGACGGCCCGCGCGAGCCGGTGGCCCGCGAAGGATGCCCCGCGGCGCGGGCCGCCGGCGCAGGCGGGAGCACACCGGCCAGCATAGGCCGCGCGCGGCGGCCGTCGCACGGTCAGGCGGCGGGCCCGGCCCGGTCTGGTGGCGCAGCGTCGTCCCCGGCGGAAAGGTCGAGCGTACGGTCGTCGTCGGCGTCCGCCCGCGAGACGGGGTGCGGTTCGGTGTCGGTGCCGGCCGCCGGCTCCGGGCCGGTCAGCTCCGACGCTTCCTGGTCCCGGCCGGTCGGTTCCGACGCCTCCTGGCCGGTGCCGGGCGCACCGGCAGTCGCCGGTCCGCCGTTCTGCCGGCTGGAGCGAAGGGCGCCGATCAGGCCGAGCCCGCCGATCAGGATCAGCCCACCGGCCAGGAACCAGCCGATCGGCGGCAGGACGAGACCGAGCAGCTTGGCGAGCAGCCACCAGGCGGCGAGGGCGAGGAAGAGCAGCCCGAAGGCGAACGACACCAGGTCGGTGCGGTGGACCCTCATCGGGTCACCTCCATGTGTCCGGCGTTGACGTGCAGGTTCAGGCGCAGTTCGCCGCCGCCGGGGCCGTCCGCGCCGAGGTCGACGGTCTCCGTGAGCCGGTTGTCCAGCCCGCCGGCCCGCACGCCGAAGAGGCTCGCGTCACCGGCGGTCACCTGCGCCGCCGCGGTCACGTCCACGTTCGGCGGCACCACCACGGTGGCCTCACCGAAGTTGATGACGACGGTGATCTCGGTGTCCTGCTGGTCGAGGTCGATCGCGCGCAGGTCGAGCACCGCGTCGCCGAAGCTCTGTTCGTATCGCACGGCGAGGTCGCGACGGTCGGTCGGTGCCCAGGTCACCGTGCCGTCCACCCCGCGCACCCGGTCGTACGACTCGGCGACGGTGGCCACGGCCAGCGCGGCGGCGGTCACCAGGCCGAGCGCGATCAGCCAGCGGGCCCGGCCGAACCAGGTGCCGACCAACAGGCCGAGACCGATCACGGCGAGCGCCGCCGCGAAGTAGGCCGAGGCGCCGATCCCGAAGACGTCCAGCAGGTCGAGGACGCCGACCAGCCCGAGCGCGACGAAGATCAGTGAGAACGTCACCGCGCCGAGGGCGGAGCGCTCCCGGGGCTTCCTGGGCCGCTTGGGCTTGGCCGGCGGAGGCGGAGTCACCGTCGTCTGCCCGGCGTACGGGCCGTGCGGGGCGAACGGGGGGCGGTAGGTCGGCGGGCCCGACGGGGTGCCGCCCGGTGGCCAGGCCGGTGTCGGTGCCAGGTTCAGGGTTGGTTCCTCGGGCCGCCCGGGCCCCGTGGTCCCGGGCGGTGCCGAGGTGACGCCGGACGCCGGAGCGTGGAACGCGGCCGGCCCGGCGGTGGCCGGCGTGGTCCGGCCCCAGCCGGGGTACGGCGGGGGTAGGCGGTCGGGCCGGGGTAGCTGACCGGTGGCACCGGGCCGGGCGGTTGGCTGCCACCCTCGCCCTGCGCCGTGGGTGCGCCCGGTGCCGCCGTCGGCCGGGGCTCGCGCTGCTGGCGGTTGAGCAGCAGCGCGCCGCCGACCAGGATGGCCGCGCCGAGCAGCACCGCGCGGAACGCGTCGGTGACGATGTAGCCGAAGCTCACCGCCACCAGGATGCTGAGCACGATCACCGTGATCGGGGACATGCTGGAGCGGCCCCGGCCCAGCATGGACTCGACCGGCGAGGCGGTGTCGCCCTCACCGGGGATGATCAGCCAGGCCGCGACGTAGACCAGGATGCCGACGCCGCCGAAGAAGCCGAGCACCGCGAGCAGCACCCGCCAGAGCACCGGATCGGTGTTGGTCGCCCGACCGACGGCGGCGCAGACGCCGGCCAGGTAGCGGCCCTCGCGGGGACGGACCAGCCCGTACCGCGAGGTGAAGCCGGCGCCGCCGAAGTACGGACCCGGGCCTCCCGGCGGCGGCCCGGCGCCGGCCGGACCGCCGCCGCCGGGCGGCGGCGGAGGCCGCCGAGGGACCGGCGCCGGGCCAGCGACCGCCCGGCCCCCGGCCCGGCGGTCGCTGCCGACGCACCCACGCCGTCGCACCGCCCGGTGGTGGCGTGGCGACCGGCGGAGCGCTCCCGTCCCACGCCGTCTCCCCGGTGGGTGCTCCACCGCCGGCCGGTGTGGCCGGGGCGTCCGCCGGGCCACCGGGCGCTTCGGTGGCGGCCGGTGCTGCGGACTCGGGGGGTGCGGGCTCCGGTTCCGTCGGCCCGGGCCGGTGCGGCTTGGCGGCATCGTCGGTCATGCCTCGATCCTGCTGCTCCGGGTGCCCGAGCGACCTCCGGAGACGACCCTGACCCCACCCTGAGATCCGACCTCGCGGAATGTCGGGGACGTCCCCGTGGTCGGGCGACCGCACCACGTGTGACGATCGGATCGGCGCCGGGAGGCTCCACTCTTCGTTCCGGCCCGACCGTTCTGCACAGGGAGCTTGTGATCAGCACCGGCAGCCAACCGCCCCGCCTCTACCGCGCCCCGGAACACCGGATGGCCGCCGGGGTGGCCGCCGGCATCGCCGAGCATCTCGGCGTCCCGGTGGTGCGGGTTCGGGTCGCCTTCATGGTGCTGCTCGGGCTGAGCGGGCTCGGCCTGCTGCTCTACGCGGCCTTCTGGGCCGTCGTCCCGCTGCGACCCGGTGACACCGCCGCCCCGCCCCGCCGCGATGTCGGCCAGTTGCTGCCGTTCGTGGCGATCGGGCTCGGCGTGCTGCTGATCCAGGTGATGGTCTTCGACTCGGTTGGCGCGGCCGGCACGGCGGGCTGGCTGGTGGCCATCATCGCGGTCGGTGCCGGAGTGATCTGGCACCAGTCCGCACCGGAGCGGCGGCGGCAGTGGGGCGAGTCGATGCCGGTGCCCTGGCTCGGCGCGGTGATCGAGGAGAGCGACCGGCGTGCCTTCGTGCTCCGCTTCGTCGGCGGCGGGGTGCTGGTCGCGGTCGGCATCATCGGTGTCGCCGCGGTCTACTCCCCGGCGCAGAACCTCGACGCCGTCGTCAACGGGGTGATCTTCGCGCTGGTCGGGCTGGCCGGCGTCGGGGTGGTGGCCGCGCCGGTGCTCTGGCGGACGTGGAACCAGCTCCGCTCGGAGCGCGAGGGGCGGATCCGGGAACAGGAGCGGGCCGAGCTCGCGGCGATGGTGCACGACCAGGTGCTGCACACGCTCGCATTGATCCAGCGCAACGCCAGCGACGTCAAGACCGTGCAGCGGCTCGCCCGTGGTCAGGAACGCTCGTTGCGCAACTGGCTGTACAAGCCCACCGCGTCGCCGGCCGAGCGCTTCGCCGCCGCGCTGGAGCAGGGTGCCGCAGAGGTCGAGGACACCTTCGCGATAACCGTGGAGGCGGTCGTGGTCGGCGACCGGGAGACCGACGAGCGGGTCGCCGCGCTGGTGGCCGCGGCCCGCGAGGCGCTGGTGAACGCCGCCCGGCATGCCGGGGTGCAGACCGTCTCGCTCTACGCCGAGGTCGAGCCAGACCAGGTCAGTGTCTTCGTACGGGACCGGGGGACGGGGTTCGACCCGGATACGGTGGAGGACCACCGGCATGGTGTCCGAGGCTCCATCGTCGGGCGGATGAGGCGGCACGGAGGCCGGGCGGAGATCCGCTCCCGGCCAGGAGAGGGAACCGAGGTCCGGTTGATCCTGCCGATCCCCCGGGACTCGGCCACGGCGGAAAGGGACAAATGATGGCCGAGCAGTCGATGCCACCGGTCGAACCGGCAGGCACCGGGCCCGAGCGGCTGCGGGTGTTCCTGGTCGACGACCACGCCATGTTCCGTGCCGGCGTACGCGCCGAGCTGGGCGCGCACGTCGAGGTGGTGGGTGAGGCGAGCACGGTGGCCGAGGCCGTCAACCGGATCGCGGCCACCGCACCGGACGTCGTCCTGCTCGACGTGCACATGCCCGACGGTGGCGGCCGGGCCGTGTTGGAGGCGATGCGGCGTAGCCATCCCCAGGTGCGCTTCCTGGCGCTCAGCGTCTCCGACTCCGCGGAGGACGTGATCGGGCTGATCCGGGCCGGTGCGCGGGGCTACGTGACGAAGACCATCTCACCGGACGAACTGGCCGCGGCGGTCCGGCGGGTGGCCGACGGCGATGCCGTGTTCAGCCCGCGGCTGGCCGGCTTCGTGCTGGATGCCTTCGCGGCCCGCCCGGACGCCCCGGTGGCCGATCCCGAGCTGGATCAGTTGACCAACCGCGAACGCGAGGTGCTGCGGCTGCTCGCCCGGGGATACGCGTACAAGGAGATCGCCCGGGAGCTCTACATCTCGATCAAGACGGTCGAGACGCACGTCTCCAACGTGCTGCGCAAGCTTCAGATGTCCAACCGGTACGAGCTGTCCCGGTGGGCGGCGGACCGCCGGCTGGTGTGACCGCCCGGGTCGGTCACCAGGCTGGAATCAGACTCATCCTTTCGGGTAGCATCCTGGTCGGAGTGGCGGGACTCACGTCGATATTCGGTCGCTTCACGGATTCGTCAGCTTGGTGTCGCCGGCTGGCCCGTCGAGCGTGGAAATGGCGTTGACGAGCAGCTCATACCATGCCTCCGAGGTGACGTGAAGTCGGCTTCGGGTCGGTGTCGGCGCCGTCCCGGCCGCGTATCGGGTTGATAACACGCCTTCCCGCCTGGGCGCATCGGGTGTCACAGTGGCAGGCACCTCACAACCCCCTCGTGAGCCGAGCGCCCTGAGGAGGCACTCCCATGCGCGGGAAATTCCTGAAGGTGGCGGTCGCGGCGACCGCCACCGCCATGTTGGCCACCGCCTGTAGCAGCGGTGGCGACGAAAACGAGCCGAGCGGCCAGACCGGCGGCACGCTGCGGGTCTACAACGCCGAGCCGGCGTTCCTGACGCCGTCCGGTGGCGACGACGAGCCGTCGTTGTACGTGATCCGCCAGCTGTACCGCGGTCTGGTCAAGTACAACGCGGAGAGCTCGGCGGTCGAGATGGACCTGGCCGAGTCGGTCGAGTCGACCGACCAGAAGCTCTGGACGATCAAGCTCAAGAGCGGCTACACCTTCGACAACGGTGAGCCGGTCAACGCCGACGCGTTCATCCGGTCTTGGAACTACGCCGCCTATGGGCCGAACGCCCAGAACAACGGCTACTTCATGAAGCGGATCGTCGGCCTCAAGGACGTGGCGCCGGCCGACCCGGACGGCGAGGGCCCGCAGAAGGCGCCCGAGCCGGCCACCAAGGAGATGTCGGGTCTGAAGAAGGTCGACGAGCTGACCTTCACCGTCGAGCTGGACGCTCCGTTCTCCGGCTTCCCGACCACGATCGGCTACCCGGGCTTCTTCCCGATGGCCCAGGCGTGCGTGGACGACATCGCCAAGTGCAACGAGACGCCGATCGGTAACGGTCCTTACAAGATCGACGGTAGCTGGCAGCACAACGTCGCCATCAACCTGACCCGCAGCGACAGCTGGCAGGGTGAGGCCGGCAAGCCGGACCGCATCGAGTACCGGATCTTCGCCGACATCGACGCCGGCTACGCCGCCTTCCAGGCCGGTGAGCTGGACGTGCTGTACTACCTGCCGCCGGCCCGTTACAAGGAGGCGCAGGCACAGTACGGCGACCGGATGTACGAGACGCCGGGTGACAGCTTCACCTACGTCGGCATGCCGCTGTACCAGGACGCCTTCAAGGACAAGCGGGTCCGGCAGGCGCTGTCGCTGTCGCTCGATCGCCAGTCGATCATCGATGCGGTCTTCGACGGCCGGTACACCCCGGCCACCGGCTACGTCGCCCCGACCTTCGAGGGTGCGCGCGAGGGCGTCTGCAAGTACTGCACCAAGGACGTCGAGAAGGCCAAGCAGCTGCTCGCCGACGCCGGCGGCTGGCCGGCCGGCGAGAAGCTGATCCTGTGGGCCAATGCCGGTGCCGGCCACGACCTGTGGCTGCAGGCGGTCGGTGACCAGATCAAGGAAGCCCTGGGCATCGACTACGAGCTGAAGGTGAACCTCCAGTTCGCCGAGTACCTCGAGACCGCCGACCAGAAGAAGTTCACTGGTGGGTTCCGTCTCGGCTGGGGCCCGGACTACCCGTTCATGGAGACCTACCTCTACCCGCTGTACGGCACCGGTGCCGGCAGCAACAACTCGGGCTACACCAACCCGGAGTTCGACGCCCTGATGGAGGAGGGTGACTCGGCCGACTCGATCCAGGCCGCGATCCCCGCCTACCAGAAGGCGGAGGACCTCCTCGGCGAGGACCTGCCGGTCATCCCGATGTGGTGGAACAAGGTGGGGGCCGTCTACGGTGAGAACGTGGACCAGTTCGTCTGGAACGCCGTCTCCGACGCCGACTACGGTGCGACCTCGCTGAAGCAGAACTGAGCTTCAGACTCCTGATCATGCCGTAACACGACGTGGCGGCAACGATCACCTCAACAGGGTGATCGTTGCCGCCACGTCAGCGCCGAGAGGAGACCCCGACATGGGGCGCTACGTCATTCGACGGTTGCTCCAGTTCATCCCCACCGTGCTGGGCACCATGTTCCTACTGCACTACATGACCTCGCTGGCGATCCAGTTCAGCGGGAACCCGGTCCGGGCGCTGTTCGGGGACCGGACGCCGCCGCCCGCGCTGCTCCAGGCGGTCACCGAGCGGCTCGGCTACGGCGACCCCTGTCTGGACCAGCGGGGCAGTCCCTGCCTCGGGCTCTTCCTGGACCGGCTGCAGAACATCTTCTTCCACTTCGACTTCGGCATCAACCTGCGCCAGCGCGAGGTCACCGACCTGGTCGCCGATGCCATTCCGTTCACCCTCAAGCTGCTGGTCATCGCGATTGTCTTCGAGGCGGTCGTCGGCATCGTGGCCGGCGTGCTGGCCGGCCTGCGCGGCGGCAGCTTCACCGACTACCTGGTGAAGATCAGCACGGTCTTCATCATCTCGGTGCCGATCTTCGTGCTGGGTGTGGTGGTCCGGGAGTTCGTCGGGGTCAAGTTCGGCAACGTGCTGCGGGACCAGGACTGGATCCCGGACGTGATCTCGGCCGGCATGTTCAGCCCCGGCTTCAAGCCCGACTATCCGCTGGCCAGCCTCGTGATCCCGGGCATGGTGCTGGGCGCGGTCTCGCTGGCCACGACGGCCCGGCTCACCCGGACCAGCATCATGGAGAACATCCGCGCCGACTACGTCCGGACGGCCCGCGCCAAGGGACTGACCAACAAGCGCGTCATCGGTGTGCACACGCTGCGCAACTCGCTGATCCCCGTGATCACCTTCCTCGGCGTCGACATCGGCGCCGCGATGGCCGGCGCGGTGGTCACCGAGACCATCTTCAACGTGCCGGGCATCGGCCGGTTGGTGACGATGTCGGCACGCACCGGTGAGTCCTCGGTGGTGGTCGGCGTGGTGACCATGCTGGTGCTGGTCGTCCTGCTGGCCAACCTGCTGGTCGACCTCCTGTACGCCGTGCTCGACCCGAGGATCCGCTATGAGTGACCGGCAACTGGTGACGATGCGGACGCTGGGTCTGTCGACCGCCCGTGGTGGTCGGCCGGAGCGAAACGAGGTGTGGACATGAGCGACCTGACGAATGCGGGTACCGCGGCCGGCGGCGCGCCGGTGGACGGTGACGGTCCGGCGGCCCAGGCACCGGGCGAGGACAAGGACCGCAACGTCAGCCTCTGGGCGGACGCCCGGCGGCAGCTGATGCGCGATCCGGTCTTCGTGATCGCCTCCCTCTACGTGCTCGTGGTCGGCTCGATGGCGGCCTTCCCGAAGCTCTGGACGAGCCAGGACCCCCGGGCCTGCGACACCGGCCGGTCCCGGATCGGCCCGAGCTGGGAGCACCCCTTCGGGTTCGACATCCTGGGCTGCGACTACTACTCGCACGCCATCTACGGCGCGCGTCCGTCGATGGTGATCGCGGTGATGGCGACCAGCGGCATCGTGCTGTTCGGTGGCGTGCTCGGCCTGCTGGCCGGCTACTACGGCGGCTGGATCGACGCGGTCATCTCCCGGGTGATGGACATCTTCTTCTCGCTGCCGTTCCTGCTCGGCGCGATCGTGTTCCTCACCGTGATCAAGCGGCAGAACGTCTGGACCATCACCGCGGTGCTGTTCCTGCTGGCCTGGCCGACCATCGCCCGGATCATCCGGGGCAGCGTCATCTCGTCGAAGGACCTGGACTACGTGCACGCCGCCAAGGCGGTCGGAGCGCGTAACTCCCGGTTGATGTTCCGGCACATCCTGCCGAACTCGATCGCCCCGATGCTGGTCTACGCCACCATCGTGCTGGGTTCGTTCGTCGCCGCGGAGGCCACGCTGACCTTCCTCGGCGTCGGGCTCCAGCCGCCCACGCAGTCCTGGGGCATCATGATCAGCCAGCACCAGGTCTACTTCCTGGAGGACCCGTGGCTGCTGCTCTTCCCATGTGGGCTGTTGGTCGGCACGGTGCTGTCCTTCATCCTCATGGGTGACGCCCTGCGTGACGCCCTCGACCCGAAGTTCCGGTGAGTGCCATGAGCGAGCGAAACATCAGCACCGACGTGAACGTCAAGATGGAGGCGCTGGCGGGCGTCGACCCGGACGCGCTGCCGTTGCAGGTCAAGGATCTGCACGTGGAGTTCCGCACCCGCAACGGCATCGCCCACGCCGTCAACGGCGTGAGCTTCGACCTGCGGGCCGGTGAGACCCGGGCGATCCTCGGCGAATCCGGCTGCGGCAAGAGCGTGACCGCTCAGGCGATCATGGGCATCCTGGACTCGCCACCCGGCTTCGTCACCGGTGGGGAGATCCTCTACCGCGGCGTCGACCTGCTCAAGCTTCCGGAGTCGGAGCGTCGCAAGGTGCGCGCGAACCGGATCGCGATGATCTTCCAGGACGCGCTCTCCGCGTTGAACCCGGTCTTCACCGTCGGGTTCCAGCTCGCCGAGCTGTTCCGCAAGCACCGGGGGATGTCCCGCCAGGACGCCAAGGCCCGCGCCGTCGAGCTGCTCGACCTGGTCAAGATCCCCGCCGCGAAGCAGCGGGTGAACGACTACCCGCACCAGTTCTCGGGTGGTATGCGGCAGCGTGTCATGATCGCCATGGCCCTGGCGCTCGACCCCGAGGTGCTGATCGCGGACGAGCCGACCACCGCGCTCGACGTGACCGTGCAGGCCCAGATCATGGCGCTGCTGGCCGAGTTGCAGCGGGAACGGAACATGGGCCTGGTGCTGATCACCCACGACATGGGTGTGGTGGCCGACGTGGCGGACCAGATCTCGGTCATGTACGCCGGTCGTGTCATCGAGGAAGCCGGCGTGAACGACATCTACGCCAACCCCGCCCACCCGTACACCAAGGGCCTGCTGGAGTCGATCCCGCGTCTGGACCTCAAGGGTCACGAGCTCAGCGCCATCAAGGGTTTGCCGCCGGTGTTGACCAACATCCCGCCGGGCTGCGCCTTCAACCCCCGGTGCGGGTACGCGCAGGACGTCTGCCGGAAGGACCCCGCGCCACCGCTGTACCAGGTGTCGCCGAGTCGGACGGCCGCCTGCCACTTCTGGAAGGAGGTCAAGGGCGATGAGTGACGTCGTGCTGGAGACCCGAGACCTGGTCAAACACTTCCCGCTGACCCGGGGCGTCGTCTTCAAGAAGCAGTACGGCGCGGTTCAGGCGGTCGACGGGGTCAACCTCGAGCTGCGCCGGGGCGAGACGCTCGGCATCGTGGGCGAGTCCGGCTGCGGCAAGTCGACGCTGGCCCGGCTGCTGGTCGGGCTGGAGACGCCGACCTCCGGTGACCTGTTCGTGCAGGGCAAGAACATGTCCAAGGTCGGTGCGGAGGAGCGGCGGCGTGGCCGGCGCAACATCCAGCTGGTGATGCAGGATCCGTACACCTCGCTCAACCCGCGGATGACCGTCGGCGACATCGTCGGCGAGCCGTTCGACGTGCACCCCGACGTGGTGCCGAAGAGCGGCCGGCGGGGCAAGGTGCAGGAGCTGCTGGAGCTGGTCGGTCTCAACCCCGACCACATCAACCGGTACCCGCACCAGTTCTCCGGCGGCCAGCGGCAGCGCATCGGCATCGCCCGGGCGCTGGCGCTCAACCCGGAGATCATCCTGTGTGACGAGCCGGTCTCGGCGCTGGACGTCTCCATCCAGGCGCAGGTGATCAACCTGTTGGAGAAGCTCCAGCGCGAGCTCGGGCTGTCGTACATCTTCATCGCCCACGACCTGTCGGTGGTCCGGCACATCGCCGACCGGGTCGCGGTCATGTACCTCGGCAAGATCATCGAGATCGGCACCGAGGACGACATCTACGACAAGCCGACCCACCCGTACACCCAGGCGCTGCTGTCGGCGGTGCCGGTGCCGGACCCGAAGCTGCGCGGGCACCGGGACCAGATCGTGCTCACCGGTGACGTGCCGTCACCGGCCAACCCGCCGTCGGGCTGCCGGTTCCGCACCCGCTGCTGGAAGGCCCAGGACATCTGCGCGGAGCAGGAACCGCTCCTGCAGATCCACGACCGGTCCGGCCACCCCAGCGCCTGCCACTTCGCCGAGGTACGCGACGTGGTGCACGCGAGGGAGTAGCCGCACAGACGCCGTCGGCCCTCGACCATCCGTACCGGGAGCGGCGGTGAAGGTAGTGCCTCCTCAGTGACCGGGGCGTCGGCCGTCACCAGCGGCCGGCGCCCCGGTCCTCGCTCAGAGGGGCCGCGGCCGGCCCGCAGCAGCAGCAGCGCGAGTTGCGTGCCGTCGGCACCGAGGGCCGATCGGAACCGCTCCAGGATCTCCTGCTCGCGGGAGAGCACGAGTCGGGTTCCGCCCGAGGCCATCCGGGTCGCGCCGACCTCCTGGGACAGTTCGGCCCGTTCCTGCCACAACTCGACGAGCGCTCGGTCGATCTCGTCGATCCGTACCCGGATCTCGGCGATCCGGGCGGCGGCGCCGGGCTCGTGGGTGCCCGCCACCGGCCTGCCCGGCTCGGGTCCGGATCGACCGGCGGGGCCCGCGCCGTCGGTCGCGCCGTTCGGGGTCGCGCCGGAACCGGTCGGGGCTCCGCTCTGCTCCATCACGTCTGTCATCTTCGGGTACCTCTCACGGTCTGGTGCCCAGTGCCCGGATCCCGGGACGACGAAAGCCCCGGGCTCCAAGGAGCCCGGGGCTTTCGCAGGTCTAGTCGATCAGGCGCGACCTACGGCTGCCGGACTCCCGGTGCCGTAGTAAAAGTAGAAGCGCTGGTCGAACACGCCGTCGAGTATGCCGCCCGACCGGGCTGGCGCGCAAGGGAAAGCGCCGGGAGCCGACGGCGCCGGGGGCGGGTGATGTCGGGCCGGCGGCATAGACTCGCCGTGCGATGCATCCTCTCTTCGACATCCCCGCGTCCCCGCCCGCGCCTGCCCGGGCACAGCCGCCGCGCCGGACGGGACCCGGCCACCTCGACCCGACGCAGCTGGTGGAGGGACTCAACGGCCCCCAGCGGGACGCCGTCACCCACGCCGGCTCACCGCTGCTGATCGTCGCCGGCGCCGGTTCCGGGAAGACCCGGGTGCTGACCCACCGGATCGCGTACCTGCTCGCCGCGCGGGACGTGCATCCCGGCGAGATCATCGCGATCACCTTCACCAACAAGGCGGCCGGTGAGATGAAGGAGCGGGTGACCGCACTGGTCGGCCCGCGCGCCCGGTTGATGTGGGTCTCCACCTTCCATTCCGCCTGCGTCCGGATCCTGCGCGCCGAGCACGAGCACGCCGGCCTCAAGTCCACCTTCTCGATCTACGACGCCGACGACTCCCGCCGGCTGATGCAGCTGGTCGCCCGCGAGCTCGACCTGGATCCGAAGCGCTACCCGGCGCGTGGCCTGGCCGCCCAGGTCTCCAACCTGAAGAACGAGCTGGTGGATCCGGAGGACTTCGCCGTGCGGGCCAGCGGGCCCAACGAGCGTGCCCTCGCCGAGGCCTACACGCTCTACCAGCGCCGGCTGCGCGAGGCACATGCGCTGGACTTCGATGACCTGATCATGGCGACGGTGCACCTGTTCCAGTCGCACCCGCACGTCGCGGAGAGCTACCGCCGCCGGTTCCGGCACGTCCTGGTCGACGAATACCAGGACACGAACCACGCACAGTACGTCCTGATCAAGGAGCTGGTCTCCGGCACCGCCGGCCTCGACCCGGCGGAGCTGTGCGTCGTCGGAGACGCGGACCAGTCGATCTACGCCTTCCGTGGCGCGACGATCCGCAACATCCTGGAGTTCGAGCGCGACTTCAGCGACGCCCGCACCATCCTGCTGGAGCAGAACTACCGCTCCACCCAGACCATCCTGAACGCCGCGAACGCGGTGATCGACCGCAACACGTCCCGCAAACCGAAGCGGCTGTGGAGCGATGCGGGCACGGGTGAGCCGATCGTCGCCTACGTCGCCGACACCGAGCACGCCGAGGCGGACTGGGTGGCCCGGGAGATCGACCGACTGGTCGACGCCGGTGAGACCCGTCCGGGGGACGTGGCGGTCTTCTACCGCACCAACGCGCAGTCCCGGGTCTTCGAGGAGGTGTTCATCCGGGTCGGTCTGCCCTACAAGGTCG
The DNA here is from genome assembly GCF_019697375.1 of Micromonospora tarapacensis. Lineage (NCBI taxonomy): Bacteria > Bacillati > Actinomycetota > Actinomycetes > Micromonosporales > Micromonosporaceae > Micromonospora > Micromonospora tarapacensis. The sequence goes on from NZ_JAHCDI010000003.1 coordinate 648,697, forward strand.
TCGGCGGAGTGCGCTTCTACGAGCGCAAGGAGGTCCGTGACGCGTTGGCCTACCTGCGTTCGGTGGTCAACGACGACGACACGGTCAGCCTCCGCCGGATCCTCAACACGCCGCGCCGGGGCATCGGCGACCGCGCCGAGGCGTGCGTGGAGGCGTTGGCCAACCGGGACCGGGTCTCCTTCGGTGCCGCGCTGCGCCGCGCGAAGGACGCGCCGGGCATCTCGGCCCGGGCGACCAACGGCATCGCCGACTTCGTCGCGCTGCTCGACTCCGCCCGCGAGTTGGCCGTCGACGGCACCCCGGAGGAGGTACTGGAGGCGGTGCTGACCCGCTCGGGATACCTGACCGAGCTGGAGGAGAGCCTCGACCCGCAGGACGCCGGTCGGGTCGACAACCTCCAGGAACTGGTCAGCGTCGCCCGTGAGTACACCGAGCGGATCGAGGTCGCCGGCGCGGAGGGGGAGCGGGCCACCCTGGCCGGCTTCCTGGAGCAGGTCGCGCTGGTCGCCGACGCCGACCAGGTCCCCACCGACGACCCCGAGCACCAGGGCGTGGTCACCCTGATGACCCTGCACACCGCCAAGGGCCTGGAGTTCCCGGTGGTGTTCCTGACCGGCCTGGAGGACGGCGTCTTCCCACACCTGCGCTCACTCGGTGACACCAGGGAGCTGGAGGAGGAGCGGCGGTTGGCGTACGTCGGCATCACCCGGGCCCGGCAGCGGCTCTACCTCTCCCGGGCGGTGACCCGCTCTGCCTGGGGTCAGCCGTCCTACAATCCGCCGTCGCGGTTCGTCGAGGAGCTGCCGCCCGAGCTGGTCCGCTGGGAGCGGACCGAGGGGTCGTACACCTCCTGGGGCGGTGGTGGTGGCGTCGGCGGTCGCGCGGAGCGGATGGCCGACGGTCGCGGCACCTTCGCGGGGGGCACCCTCGGGCCGTGCAACTGGCGCGGAAGCTCGGCGTGGACGGCAGCCGGCTGGCCACCGCCAGCGAGCTGCCGCAGGGGCCGAAGGTCACCGCCGGGGACCGGGTCAACCACCAGCGGTACGGGCTGGGCCGGGTGGTGGCCGTCGAGGGGCACGGCCCCGGCGCCCGGGCGCAGATCGACTTCGGCGAACAGACGCTCTGGCTGGTGCTGCGGCACGCCCCGATCGAGAAGCTCTGAGGGACACCGGCCCGGGATTTACGCCGGGCCGGTGTCCCGGCGGGTCGACCGACTCAGCAGGCCACGTCGAGGCCCCGGGCGCGCAGGAACGGCGCCGGGTCGATCTGGTTCCACAGCTGGCCCTGATGCACCTCGAAGTGCAGGTGCGGGCCTGTGGAGTCGCCGGTGGATCCCTCCAGGCCGATGGTCTGCCCGGTGCCGACCTTCTCGCCCACGCTCACCCTGGCCGTGCTCAGGTGGGCGTAATGGGTGAGGTAGCCGTTGCCGTGGTCGACGAAGACGGAGATGCCATAGCCGTCGCCGACGTCGCCGGCCTTGGTCACGGTGCCGGCGAACGCGGCGCGGACGGGGGTGCCGGCGGGCTGCGCGAAGTCGATGCCGGCGTGCAGGGTGCCCCACCGGGGCCCGTAGCAGGAGGTGACGGCGGCTCCTGCCATCGGGATGACCCAGGACGATTTCGGCGCCGCGCTCCTGGTCGATTTCGGCGCCGCCCTGGTGGCCTTCGTGGCCTTCGGGCTGGGCTTCGCGGTCGGGCTCGCGTCGGCGGTCGGGCTCGTCGACGCGGCGGGCGTCGGGCTGTCCGGGGTGACCGGGCCGCGGGCCGAGCGGTCGGCCCGGTCGGCGGCCTCGGTCCGGGCCTGCGCGTCAAGGGCGACCAGGCCCGGGGCCGGGCTTTCCTCCCGGGTAACGGCGACGACCGCACCGACGCCGAGGCCGACCAGAGCGACCGCACCGACCATCAGGAAGCGGCCGCGCCAGCCGAGGCGGCGCCGGTGCCGGGCGGGGGTGTGGGGGATCTTGCGGGTCGGGGTCGAGCTGTCGTCCTGCACGGCGGACCTCACCGGAATCGAGTGGCACGTGACCTCGAAATCCTGGTGTCGGTCCGGGTGGCCACGGGTATCGGGGGTTCGGTGGCGCACCGACGGCAGCCGGTGCGCTGTCCAGGTCTGTCCGCTGCTGTCGCCGATGCCCGGCGCGGCCGGCCGAGGGCGCTGTGACGTCGGGCACAGTCTGCGTCGTGAGCTGGGACACTTCGCGGGCCACCGGGAAACGTGAAACCGCCCGGATCGATCGATCCGGGCGGTCAACGGGCGTTACGGCGCGTCAGGACTCCGCTACCTCGCTGTAGATTGCCTCGACTTGCAGCTTGATGTCCACTCCGCGCTCCTGCAGCCACGGCACCGGGTCTAGCGGCTTGCCCTTGACATGGATCTCCAGGTGCAGGTGAGGGCCGTAGGAGTGGCCGGTGTTGCCGACCAGGCCGAGCTGGTCGCCGGCCTTGACCTGCTGGCCCTCCCGGACGCTGACCGCGGAGGAGTGGCCGTAGATCGCCTCGCTGCCGTCGGCGTGCTGGACGATGACCGCGTTGCCGTAGCCGCCGAACCAGCCGGCCTTCGTGACCGTGCCCTCGTGGATCGCGACGTACGGCGTGCCCTCGGGGGTGACCAGGTCGATGCCGGTGTGCAGCTTGCCCCAGCGCATCCCGTAGGGGGAGTTGAAGTCGTAGCCGTGCAGCGGCAGCAACCAGGTGCCGGAGTCGGTCGCGCTCTCCGGGCCGCTGCGGCTGTCGCGGGAGGCCCGCTCCGCGGCATCGGCCCGCTCGGCAGCGCCCTGGTTGCTGATCGACGCCTGCTTGAGCTCGTCGAGCACCGTGGGGCTGACGTCCTTGGCGTCCGGCATCGCGCTGGCGCCCAGGGCGACCACACCGGCACCGACGAAGGCGGTGGTGACGACCGCGGCGTACCGGCTGCGCGGGGGGGTGGGTACGCGACGGCGGCCGCGATATCGATCGGGCTCAGACGACAGGCGCTGGCGCACGCACACCCTCCGTTGTCGGGGTTCCGATGCGGTCGGCCGTCGTCCGGATCTGGTGACCCGTCCGCCGGCTGGTCGCGTCGTCACCCGTCCGTAGACCTGATGACAACCGTGGACACGGTAGCCAACCGTTGGTCGTGTCACAAGCCGGAGCGCCGAATTGGCCGCAACGATCTGTCCCTTTCCGTCCGTGATTGTCATGGCTCATGCCGGTGGCGGGCTGCCCTCGTTATCGTCCGTTCGTCGCACACCGTGACCGATCGGCGGAGTCGTCCCGCTTGACGCGACCCTGGGCGGACAGTGTCGCTACGTGAGGTTGTGGTGGCGTCGTGTTCCTTGGCCCCGGCCGCGCCGCCGGACCTGCCGCCCGCCCGGCCCGGTCGCCGCGTCGGCGGCCGTCTGTGCGGCCCCCGTTCCCCGGCCCCGGCCGGGCGGGTTACCGTTCGTCCAGGTGAGTGCCGCAGAGCCGGTGAAAGGGATGCCCAGATGAGCTCTCATGTTCGGGTCGTCGTCGCCAAGCCGGGCCTGGACGGCCACGACCGTGGCGCCAAGGTGGTGGCGCGCGCCCTCCGGGACGCCGGCATGGAGGTCGTCTACACCGGCCTGCACCAGACCCCGGAACAGATCGTGGAGACCGCGATCCAGGAGGACGCCGACGCCGTCGGTCTGTCGGTGCTGTCGGGAGCGCACATGACGCTGTTCCGCCGCGTCCTGGAGTTGCTCGGCGAGCGGGACGCCCGGGACATCGTGGTCTTCGGCGGCGGCATCATCCCGGAAGCCGACCTTCCGGAGTTGGAGCGGCTCGGTGTCGCCAAGATCTTCACGCCGGGTGCCACCACGCAGTCCATCGTGGAGTGGGTCCGGAGCAACGTCGCCCAGCCGGTGGGCTGAGCAACCGGGGCGAGGCCCCGACGTCGGCCCCTCCCCCTGCGCGCAGGGGGGAGGGGCCGGACGCACCCCTCACACGTCCGGCCCCTCTATGCACGATGCCCCGCCGCCACCCCTCGACCGACAGGGCATCGGCCGTTTCGTCGCCGCGCCTCTCAGCGCTCCGACACCTGACTCAACGACGCCCTTCCGGCGGGGTTACGCGCGGCCGGCGAGATCCCGCGCCGACCCGGCAAGATCGCCCGAACGGGTGACGGCGGGCACCGGGCGCCCGGTGGTACGGCCCCGGTGACACTGCGTCGTGGCGAGGCTGTGCATTACCGCACACCGAGCACCCGCTGTCGTTGCCGGCGGTGCCGGCATCGCTAGGCTGCGCCAATGGCCTGCGTCAACTTCCACTGATGCCAGGCACCACACTGTTTTCTTTCCATACGCTGGTGGCGGCGCGACGGTGCGCCGCAGAGACGGGACGGGACGCGCAAACGTGGACCTGTACGAGTACCAGGGGCGGGACCTGTTCGAACGGCACGGGCTTCCCGTGCTCGCCGGCGGCGTCGCCACGACCCCTGAGGAGGCCCGCGCGATCGCCGAACGCCTCGGCGGCCGGGTGGTTGTCAAGGCACAGGTGAAGGTCGGCGGGCGAGGCAAGGCGGGCGGCGTCAAGCTGGCCGAGGGCGCGGAGGAGACGGTGGCCCGCGCCACCGACATCCTCGGTATGGACATCAAGGGTCACCCGGTCCACAAGGTCATGATCACGGTGACCGCCGACGTGGCCGAGGAGTACTACTTCTCGTACCTGCTCGACCGGGCGAACCGCACCTTCCTCTGCATCGCCAGCGTCGCTGGCGGTATGGACATCGAGCAGGTCGCCGCCGAGACCCCGGACCAGGTCGTCAAGGCTCCGATCGACGCGGTCAAGGGCGTGGACGAGGCGACGGCCCGGGAGATCGTCAGCGCGGCCGGCTTCCCGGCCGAGGTCGCCGACCAGGTCGTCGACGTCGCGGTGGGCCTGTGGCGGGCATTCGTCGCCGAGGACGCCACCCTGGTCGAGGTGAACCCGCTGGCCCAGACCAGGGAAGGCAAGCTGCTGCTGCTGGACGCCAAGGTCTCGCTCGACGAGAACGCCGGCTTCCGGCATCCGGACCACGAGGCGCTGGTCGACCAGGCGACCGTGGATCCGCTGGAGCAGGCCGCGAAGGAGAAGGACCTCAACTACGTCAAGCTCGACGGCGAGGTCGGCATCATCGGCAACGGTGCGGGTCTGGTGATGTCCACTCTCGACGTGGTCGCCTACGCCGGCGAGCGGCACGGCAACGTCAAGCCGGCCAACTTCCTCGACATCGGCGGCGGCGCAAGCGCCGCGGTGATGGCCAACGGGCTGGAGATCGTGCTCTCCGACCCGGCGGTCAGGAGCGTCTTCGTCAACGTCTTCGGCGGCATCACGGCCTGCGACGCGGTCGCGAACGGCATCGTGCAGGCGCTGGCCCTGCTCGACCAGCGGGGCGAGCGGGTCACCAAGCCGCTCGTCGTACGCCTCGACGGCAACAACGCCGAGGCAGGTCGGGCGATCCTGGACGGGGCGAACAACCCGCTGATCGAGCGGGTCGACACCATGGACGGCGCGGCCGAGCGGGCCGCCGAGCTGGCAGCTGCGGGGGTCTGACGTATGGCTATCTGGCTGACCAAGGACTCGAAGGTCATCGTCCAGGGGATGACCGGTTCCGAGGGTTCCAAGCACACCCGGCGGATGCTCGTCGCCGGCACGAATGTGGTGGGCGGCGTCAACCCGCGCAAGGCGGGCACCACCGTCGACTTCGACGGCACCGAACTGCCGGTCTTCGCCGGGGTCACCGACGCGATGAAGGACACCGGCGCGGACGTCACCGTCATCTTCGTGCCGCCGCAGTTCACCAAGGGTGCGGTCATCGAGGCGATCGACGCCGAGATCCCGCTGGCCGTGGTGATCACCGAGGGGGTGCCGGTGCATGACACCGCCGCCTTCTGGGCGTACAACGTGACGAAGGGCGAGCGGACCCGGATCATCGGCCCGAACTGCCCCGGGATCGCCTCACCCGGCGCCTCCAACGCCGGCATCATCCCGGCCGACATCACCGGCAGCGGCCGGATCGGCCTGGTCAGCAAGAGCGGCACGCTGACCTACCAGATGATGTACGAACTGCGCGACATCGGCTTCTCGACCTGCGTCGGCATCGGCGGCGACCCGATCATCGGGACGACCCACATCGACGCGCTGGCGGCGTTCGAGGCCGACCCGGACACCGACGCCATCGTCATGATCGGTGAGATCGGCGGCGACGCGGAGGAGCGGGCGGCCGAGTTCATCAAGGCCAACGTCACCAAGCCGGTCGTCGGCTACATCGCCGGTTTCACCGCGCCCCCCGGCAAGACCATGGGGCACGCCGGTGCGATCATCTCCGGTTCGGCGGGCACCGCCGACGCCAAGAAGGCGGCGCTGGAGGCGGCCGGCGTCAAGGTCGGCAAGACGCCGACCGAGACCGCCGAGCTGATGCGTGAGATCATGTCCGCCGGCTGAGCGGAGCAGCGACCACGCCCAGCGAGGGGCCGACCGATGGTCGGCCCCTCAGCGGTTCCAGTACGGGTAGTTCCCGGTCGCCTGGAGGATCAGGCTGACGACGATGTTCAGCACGCCCAGGCCGATGGCCACGTAGCCGAGCACCGGCGACTGCCGGAACCGCCGCGCGTCGCGTATCGACAGCCAGCCGAAGACGATGCCGAGGATGCCGCAGCACAGCACGCCGGTCACGATGCCCAGCACGCCCCAGAGGGTGGTGCGGTCGCGGCCGGCGGGCGGCGGGGGCGGTGGATACGGAGCGTTCACGGCTGCCCTCCGGTCGCTTGTTGCCGCGACATCGCCGCACGGCCCCTGTGCCCGAGGCTAAAGGAGGTCGGCGCCCACGCACGCCGGATCAGGCGAACTCGCCACCGGAGATGGGGCGGTGTCGGGCAGCCGACGCGGGCACGGCATGCCAGAGTAGAGCCGATGTCCTTCGTCACCCCTGACCAGCCTCGTCGGGCCACCGACGCCCGTGGGGCCGGCGCCCGGCCACCCGGCCGCGCCGGCCCGCCGCGCCGGGTGCCGGCTCCCCGGGCCGCGCCCGCGGGCCGCAGCCACCCGCCGCTGGTGGTCGCCGCCCTGGTCGCCGCCGTCGGGGCCGCGGTCACCTCCTGGCTGCCGGTGGCGTTGGTGCTCTGGCTGTTCCAACTGAGCGAGGGTGCCGCCAGCCTGCCCGGCGCCGTGCGGGCCGGAGCGGCCGGATGGTTGCTCGGGCACGGGGTGCCACTGGCCACGGACGCGGGCACCCTGGGGCTGGCCCCGCTCGCGGTGACGGTGCTGGCCGGGTGGCGGCTGATCCGCGCCGGGGTGCACGTCAGCCGCGCGATCGGCGCTCGCGGTGGCCGGTCCCCGGGTCGTACGCTCACCGCCGCCGTGGCGGTGGGCATCGCGTACGCGCTGCTGGGTGCGCTCGCCGCGATGCTGGTCGGGGCCGGCGGTCCCGGTGTGTCGCCGGTGCGCGCCGGGCTGACGCTCGCGGCGATCGGCACGCTCGCCGCCGGCGTGGGAGCCGCCCGCACCACCGGGCTGGCGGAGGTGTTCGAGCAGGCGCCGGTGCCGTTTCGGGAAGGTGTCCGCGCCGGTCTGGCGGCCGGCCTGGCGTTGCTAGGTGCGGGAGCGGCGGTGGCGGGACTGGCCGTGGCGACCGGTGGTGGTGACGCGGCCGACCTGATCGGCGCCTACCGCACGGGAGTGGCCGGACAGGCCGGCATCACCCTGGTCAGCCTGGCGTACGCGCCCAACGCCACCGTGTGGTCGGTGAGCTACCTGCTCGGCCCCGGCTTCGCCGTGGGCACCGACACGGCGGTACGCACCAGCGAGGTCTCCGTCGGTGCCCTGCCGGCCCTGCCGTTGTTCGCCGGCCTGCCCAGCGGGCCGGTCGACGGGGTCGGTGCGGTCGCCGTCCTGGTGTTGCCCGTCCTGGTGGGGATGGCCACCGGGTGGCTGCTTTCCCGCCGGTTGCTGCGGCTGACCGCCGCCGAGCGGGCGCCCTTGCCCTGGAGGCGGCTGCTCGCCCCGGCCGCGCTCGCCGGACCGGTCGCCGGCCTGCTGCTGGGCGCCGCCGCGGAGGCCTCCGGCGGGCCGCTGGGCGCCGGTCGGCTGGCGGAGGTCGGTCCGGTCGGCTGGCAGGTGGCGCTGGCGGCGGTCGTGGTCACCGGCGGCGGTGCGCTGCTCGGTGCCGCCGCCACCCGCTGGTCCACCCGGTTCACCGGCTGAGCCCACGGCCGCCACCGGCTGGTTCCACCCCGGCTTGGCGGCCGAGGTCGGGCCGCACCCGTCGCCCCGGCTGCCGGGCGGGTCTCCCGGGTCGCCGATGTGCCGCCGGCGCGACCACCCGTCGAGGGGCGCCCGGTGCTCCGGACGCCCCTCGACCAGCTTCGCTCAGTTTTGCAGCGGCAGGGCGAAGTTCACCGTCAGCAGCACGATGTGCACCAGGCCCAACAACAGGCCGACCGCGCCGCAGACCAGGCCGGCGAGCGCCTGGCCGGAGTTGCCGGCCCGGCCCTGATCGGCCTTCTGCTTGCCCAGCCAGCCGGTGACCAGCGCGGCCAGCCCCAGCGGGACGCCCAGATAGCAGCAGCTCAGCGGGATCGACGCGATGCCGATGATCATCGCCACCAGGCCGAGGGTGTTCTGCTGCCCCGGCATTGCGGTGAACCCAGCGTTCGGGTACATCGGCGTGCCGCCGTACGGCTGCGGCGGGCCGTACGGGTCGGGGTAGGACTGGCCGTACGGCTGGCCCGACGTCGACGGTGGCCCGTAGCCCGGCGGTCCGTAGCCCGGTGGCCCGTAGCCCGGTGGCCCGTACGCGGGCGGCTGACCGGCCGGCGGCGCGTACGGGTCGTGGGGCGCTGGAGCGGCCGGCGGCCGGTATTCCGGCGGCTCCGGGGTCGGTTGCTGACCGTACGGATCGGCCGGTGGGGCGTACGGATCGGCCGGCGGCGGGGCGTACGGGTTGACCGGTGGCGGAGCGTACGGGTTGGCCGGGGGTGGCGTGGTCGGGTCCCCGTACGGCGGTTGCTGGCCGTACGGGTCCTGACCAGGCTGGCCGGGCTGCATCCGACTCAGTAGCCGGCGGCGCTGCTGCCGCCGGTCATCGCGCCCAGCAGGCTGCCACCCACGCAGCAGACCAGGACGATCGCGATCCAGGCGATGCCGACGATCAGGGCCCACTTGGACCACTTCTTCGACTCGGCCGCGGCGGCCTGGGCGCCGGCGTAGTCACCCTGCTGGAGCAGCGGGTTGACCTTCGAGGCGTTGATGATCGCCGGAATGGCCAGCGGCCAGAACAGGAAGATCGCGACGATCGACATTGTCATGTTGTTGTCGACCGACTGGGGCGGCTGGGACGGGTATCCGGGCTGCATGATGACGTGCTCCTCACGGTTGTTCCCTGACGGGTGCGGGCCGGGTACGCGCCGGTCCCAAGCGACCGGCAGCGTACCCGGTCCGCGCCAGAACGGCAGCCGTCGAAGGGTCTGCTGCCCAGCGGGTGGGCGCCGGTCAGCGGCCGGATAGGGTGTTCCGGTGACCGAGCCCGCCCGCATCGTCGTCCTTGTCTCCGGCTCCGGGAGCAACCTGCAGGCCCTGCTGGACGCGACCGCCGACCCGGCGTACGGCGCACGGGTGGTCGCGGTCGGCGCGGACCGGGACGGGATCGCCGGCCTGGACCGGGCCGCCGCCGCGGGCGTGCCGACCTTCGTCGAGCGGGTCAAGGACCACCCGGACCGGGAGGGGTGGGACGCCGTGCTCACCGCTCGGGTCGCCGAGCACCAGCCGGACCTGGTCATCTCCGCGGGGTTCCTGAAGCTGGTCGGGGCACGGTTCCTCGCCGCCTTCGGCGACCGCTACCTCAACACGCACAACACCCTGTTGCCGGCCTTTCCCGGCATCCACGGCCCGCGTGACGCCCTCGACTACGGGGTGAAGGTGACCGGGGCGACCCTCTTCTTCGTCGACGCCGGTATGGACACCGGCCCGATCGTCGCGCAGGTGGCGGTGCCCGTGCGCGACGACGACGACGTCGACACACTCACCGAACGCATCAAGGAAGCGGAGCGGAGCCAGCTCGTCGAGCAGGTGGGCCGGCTGGTCCGCGAAGGCTGGACGATCACCGGTAGAAAGGTCACGGTTGGAGTGAGTTCCATGCAGGACGGACGCCGCCCGATCCGGCGGGCACTGGTCAGCGTCTACGACAAGACCGGCCTCGCCGAGTTGGCTCGCGCACTGCACGCTGCCGGTGTGGAGATCGTCTCCACCGGCAGCACCGCGTCGACGATCGCCGCGGCCGGGGTGCCGGTGACCCCGGTGGAGCAGGTGACCGGCTTTCCGGAGATCCTCGACGGGCGGGTGAAGACCCTGCACCCGGCGATCCACGGCGGGCTCCTCGCCGACCTGCGCAAGGACGAGCACGCCGTGCAACTGGACGAGCACGGCATCGCCGGGATCGACCTGCTGGTGTCCAACCTGTACCCGTTCCAGGCGACCGTCGCCTCCGGGGCGAGCCAGGACGAGTGCGTCGAGCAGATCGACATCGGCGGCCCGGCGATGGTGCGGGCCGCGGCCAAGAACCACGCCTCGGTGGCCGTGGTGACCGACCCTGGCGCGTACCCGATGCTGCTGGCCGCCCTCGACGGCGGCGGCTTCACCCTGGCGCAGCGTCGGGCGCTGGCCGCCCGTGCCTTCGCCGACATCGCCGAGTACGACGTGGCGGTCGCCGAGTGGTTCGCCGCGTCGGTCGCCCCGGCCGCCGACGGCTGGCCGCAGTTCGCCGGCCTGGCGTTGCGCCGGCAGTCGGTGCTGCGCTACGGCGAGAACCCGCACCAGGCCGCCGCTCTCTACACCGACCCGGCCGGCCCGGTCGGGCTGGCTCAGGCCGAGCAGTTGCACGGCAAGGAGATGTCCTACAACAACTACGTCGACGCGGACGCCGCCTGGCGGGCCGCCAACGACTTCGCCGACCGGCCGGCGGTGGCCATCGTCAAACACGCCAACCCGTGCGGCATCGCGGTCGGCGCGGACGTGGCGCAGGCGCACCGCAAGGCACACGCCTGCGATCCGGTCTCCGCCTTCGGTGGGGTCATAGCGGTGAACCGGCCGGTCTCGGTCGAGTTGGCCGGGCAGATCGCCGAGATCTTCACCGAAGTGGTGGTGGCGCCCGGGTACGAGCCCGGCGCGGCGGAGGCGCTCCAGGCCAAGAAGAACATCCGGCTGCTGCGCGCGCCGGAGTTCCGCCCCGGCCGGCCGAGTGGCGGCAGGTCACCGGCGGCGTACTGGTGCAGCTGCGCGACGCGATCGACGCCGAGGGCGACGATCCGGCCAGCTGGCGGCTGGCCACCGGCGAGGCGGCCGACGCCGAGACCTTCGCCGACCTGGTCTTCGCCTGGCGGGCGGTGCGTGCGGTGAAGAGCAACGCGATCCTGCTGGCCCGCGACGGCGCGACCGTCGGCGTCGGGATGGGGCAGGTCAACCGGGTCGACTCGGCCCGGCTGGCGGTCAGCCGCGCGGGCGCCGACCGGGCACGCGGCGCGGTGGCCGCCTCGGATGCGTTCTTCCCGTTCGCCGACGGCCCGCAGATCCTCCTCGACGCGGGGATCCGGGCGATCGTGCAGCCCGGCGGCTCGATCCGCGACGAGGAGGTGATCGCCGCCTGCAAGCAGGCCGGCGTCACCATGTACCTCACCGGCACCCGCCACTTCTTCCACTAGGGCGGTGTCGAAGTCATCGGTCGAGCCGAGGTGGAGTCCAGGCGGCGGTCCCTAACGCGGCCGGTCGTCGCCTGGGCCGCCGGAGGCCGGCCAGGGACTTCGACACGGGGCCTGGCTTGCGTGGAAGGCTCGGCGCGGTCCTGTTTTCAGCGGATGAGATGCGAATGTGAGATCTTGGACAGTTTCCGTTAACTCCTAACGGAAACTGTCCAAGATCTGGACCGAACCTGTAGCTGGAAACTGCATCGCCGGGGTCGTCCGGTCTGGTGGCGTCCGGTCCGGCCCGGTTCGGCTGGCACGGTTGCGATACGTCGCTCCGGTGCTTTCAGGGGCTGCCGCGTCCAGCCGACGAAGCGTCGGTGTAGTGCGCCGGCGGGTGCCCAGGGCATGCCCTCGGCGACCTGGACGAGACGGGGCAGGCGCGATCCGATCCAGCATGTGAATGCGCGTCGGCCGCTTCGACGCGCCCCGCCGCGACGGGCCGTGCTGGAGGCACCGGGTGCGAGATCCGGGCCGGCTAGGAAGTGTGTCGAGGTCCCTGGCCACGCAGATCGGCCCGCCGGTCTTCGGTCAGGTCGGCGGTCGGATGGCTGTCACGGTCCGCTCTTGGGCCAGCAGGCAGGCGATGCCGTCGGCGGTCATCGGCCGGGCCAGGTGATAGCCCTGGCCACGGGTGTAGCCGAGGTCGCGGAGCACGGCGACCTGCTCGGCGCTCTCGACGCCCTCGGCGACGGTCTCCAGGCCGAGCGCGTGGGCGAGTTGGATCACCGCCCGGGCCACCGCCTGCCGGGCGTCGGCCGCCGCGGCCTGGCCGTCGTCGATCTCGATTCCCTCGACGAAGGACTTGTCGAGCTTCACGATCGCGGCGGGGAAGTCCCGCAGCAGGCTCAGCGACGATTCGCCGGTGCCGAAGTCGTCCAGCGAGAGGCGGATCCCCATCCGGCCGAGTTCGAAGAGGGTCCGGGAGACCTGCTGACCGCGTAGTACCGCGGACTCGGTCACCTCCAGGACCAGCCGCTCGCAGCCGAGCCCGCTCTCGGCGAGCGCGGCCGTCACGTCGGAGACGAAGTCGGGGTCGTGTAGTTGCCGCGCGGAGACGTTCGCGCGGAGACGTTCAGGCCCGCCTCCCGGAGTGCGTCCGGCCCGAACTCCCGAGACCACGCCGCCGCCTGGCGGCACGTCTCGCGCAGCACGAACCGGCCCAGCGGCACGATCAGACCGGTCCGCTCGGCGGCCGGGATGAACTCGGCCGGGCCGACGACGCCGCGGGTCGGGTGGTGCCAGCGGACCAGCGCCTCGACCCCGACCAACCGGTTGTCGTCGAGCCGCAGGATCGGCTGGTAGACGACCCGCAGTTCGTTCTCGTCCAGGGCCCGCCGCAGTTCGCCGCCGAGCTGCATGTGTGCCAGCACCGGCTCACCCATGCCGTCCACGTAGCGTACGAAGCCCGCCTTTCCGCGCTGTTTGGCCGTGTACATGGCGACGTCGGCGTCCCGCAGCACCGAGTCGACGGTGGCACCGGCGGCGGCGTCGGCGATGCCGATGCTGGCCTGCACCAGCCGGCGGTGCTGGCTGATCGGGTGGTCGAGCGCGGCGAGCAGCCGGCCGGCCAGCTCCTCGGGGTCGGCGTCCGCGCCGGTGAGCAGGACGGCGAACTCGTCACCGGCGACCTGCACCGGCAGGCCGTCGTCGCCGACCTCGGCGCGCAGCAGCTGGGCGACCGAGACGAGCAGCCGGTCACCGACGCCGTGCCCGAGCAGGTCGTTGACGGTCTTGAAATCGTCCAGGTCGACCAGGAGCACCGACGTGGGTGTCGTCGCGGCGAGCGCGGACGCGAGCCGGTCCCGGAAGAGCACCCGGTTGGCCAGCCCGGTAAGGCCGTCGTGGCTGACCTCGTGCTGGAGGCGCTCCTCCTGGACCCGGGTTTCCCGCAAGTAGCCGGGCGTTCTCCCGGTAGGCGATGAACTGCGTCACGGCTGTAGACACTAGTGAGTGAGCAGTGGCTCGCCATCCGTCATCGGGTGCTTCTTCGATGCCGCAGTATCCACTGGGGAGGGAGGTTCGTACTCACCGCCCCGGGCGTAGTTCGGCGAAGTGGCAGGCGGAGGGGTGCGGGTCGGCGGCGCGGAGCACGGTCTGCGGGTCCTGGGTGGCGCAGATCTCCTGCGCCTTCCAGCACCTGGTCCGGAAGTGGCAGCCGCTCGGCGGGTCCGCCGGGCTCGGCACGTCGCCGCGTAGCCGGATGATGTTGCGGTGCTGCCGGGCGTCCGGGTCCGGCACCGGCGCCGCGGAGAGCAGCGCCTGGGTGTACGGGTGGGTGGCCCGCTCGTAGATCTCGTCCTCGGTGCCGATCTCCACGATCCGCCCCAGGTACATGACGGCGACGCGGTCGGCGATGTGCCGGACCACCGACAGGTCGTGGGCGATGAAGATGTACGACAGCCCGAACTCGCTCTGGAGCTGCTCCAGCAGGTTGATCACCTGGGCCTGGATGGAGACGTCAAGCGCGGAGACCGGCTCGTCGCAGACGATCACCTCGGGCCGCAGCGCCAGCGCCCGGGCGATGCCGATGCGCTGCCGCTGGCCGCCGGAGAACTGGTGCGGGTAGCGGTTGATGTGCTCCGGGTTCAGTCCGACGACGTCGAGCAGCTCCTGGACCCGGTGCTGCCGGCTGCCCTTCGGCGCCGCCTCCGGGTGGATCTCGAACGGCTCGCCGATGATGTCGCCCACGGTCATCCGCGGGTTCAACGAGGTGTACGGGTCCTGCATGACCATCTGCATGTTGCGCCGGACCCGGCGCAGTTCGCCGCCGGAGGCGGCGAACAGGTCCCGCCCGGCCAGGGTGGCCCGGCCGGCGGTGGGCTTCTCCAGCCGCATCAGCAGCCGGGCGAGGGTGGACTTGCCGCAGCCCGACTCGCCGACGATGCCCAGCGTCTCACCCCGGCGCAGCTCGAAGCTCACCCCGTCGACGGCCTTCACCGCGCCGACCTTCTTCCGGAACACCACGCCCTGGGTGATCGGGAAGTGCTTGACCAGGTGGTTGACGTCGAGGAGCGTTTCGCCGCGCACCTTGGTGGGGTTAGCCGGCGCGGTCATCGCGTACCTCCTGCGCGAAGTGGCACGCGCTGGTCCGGCCGTCGCCGAGGACCAGGTCGTGCGGCACCACGTCCACGCAGACCTGCTGCGCGTACGGGCACCGGGGGTGGAAGGGGCAGCCGCTGGGGATCTGCATGAGGTTCGGCGGCAGACCGCGGATCGTGGACAGCTTCCCGCCCCGCTGGTCCAGGCGCGGGATCGAGTTCAGCAACCCCTTGGTGTACGGGTGGGCGGGCGCGCGGTACAGCGATCGGACGTCGGCGTGCTCGACGATCCGACCCGCGTACATGACGGCGATGCGGTCCGCGACGTCGGCGACGACGCCGAGGTCGTGGGTGATCAGGATCATGCCCATGTCCAGGTCCCGCCGCAGTTCGGCGAGGAGGTCCATGATCTGGGCCTGCACGGTGACGTCCAGCGCGGTGGTCGGCTCGTCGGCGATGAGCACCTTCGGTTCCATCGCCAGGGCCATCGCGATCATGACCCGCTGGCGCATGCCGCCGGAGAACTGGTGTGGGTAGTCACCGAGCCGCTGCGCGGCGGCCGGGATCTGCACCAGGTCCATCAGCTCCACCGAACGCCGGCGGGCGTCCGCGCGGGACATCCCGAGCCGCTGACGCAGCGTCTCGCCGATCTGCCAACCGACCGGAAAGACCGGGTTCAGCGCGGAGAGGGCGTCCTGGAAGACCATCGCGATCTCCTTGCCCCGTATTTGCCGGCGTTGCTCCTCCGGCAGGCCCAGCAGGTCCCGACCCTGGTAGCGGATCGCACCGGAGCTGATGTGCGCCGGCGGGGTGTCCAGGATGCCCATGATGGCCTGGGCGGTGACGGACTTGCCGGAGCCGGATTCGCCCAGCACGGCGAGCGCCTCGCCCGGATCCAGGTGGTAGCTGACTCCATTGATCACCTTGGCGACGCCCTCACCGGTACGGAACTCGACGTGCAGCTCGCTGACCTCCAGCAGGTGCCCGCCGGGTGGGGTCGGGGAGGCCGGTGTCGGCCGGACGGCGTTCTGGCTCATGGGGATCCAGTCACCTCAGCTTCGGGTCGAAGGCGTCACGGATGGCGTCGCCGAGCATGATGAAGGCCAGCACGGTCAGCGCCAGGAACGTCGACGGGACCACCAGCGGCGTCGCCGACTCCCGCATGTGCACCCGGCCGTTGTTGATGTCGATGCCCCAGGAGATGGTCGGTTCCTTCAGCCCGATGCCGAGGAACGACAGCGTCGCCTCGGCGGCGATGAAGGAGCCGAGCGCGATGGTCAGCACCACGATCGCCGGGGCGAGCGCGTTCGGCAGGATGTGCCGCCACATGATGCGGCCGTTGCCGGCACCCAGCATCCGGGCCGCGGCCACGTAGTCCTGCTCCCGCGCGGTGATCACCGAGGAGCGGACGACCCGGGCCGCGGTGGTCCAGCCGAGCACCGCCAGGACGAAGATGACCGCGCCGACGCGGACCGTGGCGCTGTCGCTGCCGACCCGCTTGAGCAGGACGATCGCCGCCAGCAGCAGTGGGATGCCGAGCACGATGTCGATCACCCGGGACAGCACCGCGTCCACCCAGCCGCCGAAGTATCCGGCGAGCATCCCCACGACGAGCGCGATCAGGCCGGTGATCAGCGCGGAGAGCGCGCCCACCAGCAGTGAGGCGCGAGCGCCGTAGACCGAGCGGGCGTACGTGTCGCAGCCCTGGAAGTCGTACCCGAAGATGGCCCCGCCGGACGGCGCGGCGTGTTGCCGGGACAGCACGCACTCGGTCGGGTCGTTGCCGGTGAACAGGCCCGGTACGGCGGCCATCGCGGTCACCAGCAGGACCAGGGCGAGGCTGATCCAGAAGACCGGCTTGCCGCGCAGGTCGCGCCAGGCGTCTCCGGCGAGGCTACGCGGCTTGCGGGGCCGGCCCACCTGGTCCGGCGTGCCCGGTTCACCCGACGGCCCCCGCCGGGCGGCCTGGTTCTCCGAGGCCGCCACCGTCTCGAAGTCACTCATAGCGGATCCTCGGGTCGAGTACGGCGTACAGGATGTCCACCACCAGGTTGGCGACGAGGTAGACCACGACGAGCACGCTGACGATGCCCACCACCAGCGGGCCGTCCTCGGTGCGGATGCCGCGGAACAGGTTGAAGCCGACGCCGGGGATGTTGAACACGCCCTCGGTGATGATCGCGCCGCTCATCAGGTTGCCGACCTCGACACCGAGAAAGGTGATCACGGGGATGAGCGAGTTGCGCAGCACGTGCACGCTGACCACCCGCCGGCCCGGCAGACCCTTCGACCGGGCGGTGCGCACGTAGTCGGCGCGCAGGTTCTCGGCCACCGAGGTCCGGGTCAGCCGCAGCGCGGTGGCCAGGGAGAGCGAGCCGAGCACGATGCCCGGCAGCAGCAGCGCGTGGAAGTCGGGGTCCGCCCCGGCGGTGGGCGGGAACAACTGCCACCTGACGCCGAGGAAGTACTGCGCGAGGGGGGCGAGCACGATGGTCGGGATGCCGAGCACCAGCAGGGTCAGCACGAGGGTGGCGTTGTCGAAGATGCCGGCTCGCCGGATGCCGGCGAGCACACCGGCGGTGACGCCGAAGATGACGGCGACCGCGATGGCGATCAGCGCCAGTTTGATCGTGACGGGCCAGGCGGCGGCGAGGATCTCGCCGATCGACCGCCCGGTGAGCGACTCACCCAGGTCGCCGCGAACCAGGTTGGAGAGGTAGTCGAAGTACCGGTAGAAGAAGCCGCCGACCCCGGTGGCGTCCAGGTGGTACTTCTCGGTGAGGTACGCCCGCTGCGCGGCGGTGACCGGGCGCTCACCGGCGAGCGCCTGGATCGGGTCGCCCTGGCCGGCGAACATCAGGGCGTAGACGATCAGGGTGGTCCCGAAGAAGGCCAGGACCATCTGGAGTAGACGCCGCACGACGAAGCGGAACATACTTGGCAGTCTCTCTGAAAAGGGGCGAACCGCGTGGCGGGTCGGGTCACCTCGCGATGACCCGACCCGCCTGCGTGGGTGTTACCTGACGGCCTCGATCTTGACCAGGTCGACCCGGTCGAAGAGGTCCATCTCGACGTTCTTGACCTTGGTCGAGTGGCCGAAGTTGTTCTGGCCGAACCGCAGCGGCACCACCGGCAGGTCCTCCGCCAGCAGGTCCTCGGCCTCCTGGTACTTCTTGATCGCTTCCTCCTCGCTGGGGGCGCTGGCGCCCTCGGCGAGCAGCCGGTCGAACTCCGGGTTGCTGTAGCCGTAGTAGTTCGACGAACCGTTGGTGCTGTACAGCGGGCCCAGGTAGTTCTCCATGGACGGGTAGTCCATGATCCAACCCATCCGGAACAGGCCGACCGGTTGCTTGGCCTTGACCTTGGTCAGCAGGTCGGCGAACTTCGGCTCGGCACTGCCGACGCAGTCCACGCCCAGGTTGGCCTTGAGCTGGTTGCAGGTGGCGTCGATCCAGTCCTTGTGGCCGCCGTCACCGTTGTAGGACAGGGTGATCTTCGACGGACCGTCGGCGGCCTGGTAGAGCGCCTTGGCCTTGGCCGGGTCGAACTCGCCCGCGGCGCCGACGGTGTTCTCCCGGTAGCCGGCGACGGCCGGCGAGACGAACGAACGGGCCGGCTGCTGCGAGTCCTTGAAGATCGACGTGGTGATCTCGTCCCGGTCGATCGCCATCGAGATGGCCTTGCGCACGTCCGGGTTGCTGAACTCGTCCTGGAAGGTGGGGAAGGCCAGGAAGTGCAGCGACGAGGCGGGGCTCTGCAGGAACCGGTCGCCCAGGTCGGTCTCGGCCGTCGAGAGGTTCTCGGTCGGGATCGTCTTGATCACGTCGAGGTTGTCCGACAGCACGTCCGCGTAGGCGGCGGTCAGCTGCTGGTAGATCCGGAACTCGACACCGGCCACCTTCGGCTGCTCGCCGGGGAAGGCGTCGTACCGCTCGACCACGACCTTGGCGTCGTGCTGCCAGGTGCCCTTCATCTTGAACGGGCCCTGACCGATCGGCGCCTGCTCGTAGCCCTCGACCAGCTCGCCGGGCGCGGAGAACGCGGCCTGCGGCAGCGGGTAGAAGGCGGTGTAGCCGAGCATCGACTTGAACTCGCTGTACGGCTGCGACAGCGTGACCGTGAAGCTCTGGTCGTCGACCTTCTTCAGGCCGGTGAGCGTCTCGGCCTTCGGGCTCTCACCCTGAAGGTCGTCGTATCCGGCGATCTTCTCGAAGAAGTAGCTGGAGTTCTGCCCGTTCGGTGCGTACGCGCCGTAGTTCCAGGCGTCGATGTAGTTGTCGGCGGTGACGTTCTCGCCGTTGTGGAACGTGTAGCCGTCCTTGAGCTCGATCGTCCAGGTGGTGTTGTCCTCGGACGTGATCGACTCGGCGGCCACCTCGTACGGCTTGTGGGCCTCGTCGTAGTCGACAAGCGGGCTGAACAGAGCGGCGAGCACCTGGGAACCGCTGGTCTCGTTGGTGTTGGTCGGCAGCAGGTGCTGCGGCTCGGCGATCTCGATCCGTACCGCCGCGTTGGGGTCGCTCTCGCCGGATCCGCCGTCGCCGCCCGAGCCGCAGGCCACCAGGCCCAGGGTCACCGCGAGCGGGAGGGCGGTCCAGGCGGCAAGCCTACGAACACGCATCTAGCCTCCTCATCTCCACTACGCTGCGCAGTCGGGCCCGGCATTGGGTGACGCTGCGCAACGATCGGCAACGGTAGGTCACCTAACGTGACTCGGCAACGTAGCGGTTGCGAAGGTGTAACGGAACGGCGCACGATTCCTTGCCGGACGCTCGGATCCGTGCTACTCGATCGGCGAGATCCGCCGGCCTGGCTGGGGAGATTCGAACCTTTGTGGCGAATCCGGCGGTTGCCGGGTCCCGCTGGGGCGAATGGCCGTGCTCGACGGATTGCGCACCTTCATGCTCCGTCGTCCGCTCCCGCTGTGTCTGGCTCCACAATTCATCACTCAAAGTGACGAAAGACACCTCACGGAAAGTAGTCTGGCGGGTCGAGGCAACCAGGTCGGGGGAGCCGACGGCACCGCTCGTGAGACGATCTGGACGTGACGGCGACGCTTCTGGACGGCAAGGCGACCGCGGCCGAGATCAAGGACGAGCTCCGGGCGCGGGTCAAGGCACTGGCGGAACGAGGCACCGTGCCGGGGCTCGGCACGGTGCTGGTCGGGGCGGACCCCGGTTCCCAGGCGTACGTGAACGGCAAGCACCGGGACTGCGCCGAGGTCGGCATCGCCTCGATCCGCCGGGAGCTGCCGGCCGACGCCGGTCAGGCGCAGGTCGACGAGATCCTCGCCGAACTCAACGCCGACCCGGCGTGCCACGGCTACATCGTCCAGCTGCCGCTGCCGGGACACCTGGACACGCAGCGGGTGCTGGAGTCGATCGACCCGGACAAGGACGCCGACGGCCTGCATCCGGTCAACCTGGGCCGGCTGGTGCTCGGCTACGACGCACCCTTGCCGTGCACCCCGCGCGGCGTCGTGGAACTGCTCCGCCGGCACGAGGTGCCGTTGCGCGGGGCCAACGTGGCGGTGGTGGGCCGGGGCAACACGGTCGGCCGACCGCTGGGGCTGCTACTCACCCGGCGCAGCGAGAACGCCACGGTCACCCTGTGCCACACCGGCACCCTCGACCTGGCCGCGCACACCCGTGCCGCCGACATCGTCATCGTCGCGGCCGGCGTGCCCGGCCTGCTCACCGCGGACATGGTCACCCCGGGCGCGGTCGTGGTCGACGTGGGCATCACGCGCGTGATCGGCGCGGACGGCAAGGGTCGCTACACCGGCGACGTGGACCCGGAGGTCGCCGAGGTGGCCGGCAAGCTGGTGCCGATGCCCGGCGGTGTCGGCCCGATGACCCGAGCCATGCTGCTCACCAACGTCGTCGAGCGTGCCGAACGCGGCTGAGGCCGGTTGCCGAACGCGGCTGTCGGCGGCGCCGAACGCGGCTGTCGCCGGTCGGCGTGAACCGGGCGGCCGGTGAGGTTCACCCCATCCCGGCGATCGCCGCCGCCCCTGGCCGGTTCGGTGCCAGGATGACT
This sequence comes from Micromonospora tarapacensis, assembly GCF_019697375.1. Lineage (NCBI taxonomy): Bacteria > Bacillati > Actinomycetota > Actinomycetes > Micromonosporales > Micromonosporaceae > Micromonospora > Micromonospora tarapacensis. The sequence goes on from NZ_JAHCDI010000003.1 coordinate 669,484, forward strand.
GATACGGTCCGGAAAACCGACTGGTATCAGGGAGTGGGACGACCATGGGTAAGAAGGTCACTGTCGTCGGCGCCGGTTTCTACGGCTCCACCACCGCGCAGCGCCTCGCCGAGTACGACGTCTTCGACACTGTCGTGATCACCGACATCGTGGAGGGCAAGCCGGCCGGCCTTGCCCTGGACCTCAACCAGTCGCGGGCCGTCGAGGGCTTCGAGACCAAGGTCGTCGGCGTCACCACCGGCCCCAACGGCGAGGGTTACGAGGCCATCGAGGGCTCCGACGTGGTCGTCATCACGGCCGGCCTGCCGCGCAAGCCGGGCATGAGCCGGATGGACCTGCTGGAGACCAACGCCAAGATCGTCCGCCAGGTCTCGGAGAACGTCGCCAAGTACGCCCCGAACGCCGTCGTCATCGTGGTCTCCAACCCGCTCGACGAGATGACCGCGCTGGCCCAGCTCGCCACCCAGTTCCCCCGCAACCGGGTGCTCGGTCAGGCCGGCATGCTCGACACCGCCCGGTTCACCAACTTCGTGGCCGAGGCGCTCGGCGTACCGGTGCGGTCGGTGCGCACCCTCACGCTCGGCTCGCACGGTGACACCATGGTGCCGGTGCCGTCGAAGAGCACCGTGAACGGCAAGCCGCTGCGCGACGCCATGCCGGCCGAGCAGATCGAGGAGCTGGTCGTGAAGACGCGCAACGGGGGCGCCGAGGTGGTCGCCCTGCTGAAGACCGGTTCGGCGTACTACGCGCCGTCGGCCGCCGCCGCCCGGATGGCCAGGGCCGTCGCGGAGGACTCCGGCGAGGTCATGCCGGTCTGCGCCTGGGTCGACGGCGAGTACGGCATCTCCGGCGTCTACCTCGGTGTCGAGGCCGAGATCGGCCGCGATGGCGTCCGGCGGGTCGTCGAGACCGACCTGGACGCCGACGAACTGGCCAGCCTGACCGCCGCCGCCGAAGCCGTCCGCACCAAGCAAGCCGACATAACCTCCCTCTAACCCCACCCCACCCCACCCCACCGCCTCGTTGATCATGAAGTTGGCGGGACTTTTGAAGATCGAAGTGACCGCTAACCTCATGATCAACCCAACCGGGGTGAGGGGGAGGGGGAGCGGGTGGGGGGTTTGCAGTACGCTCGTACTGCTTGAGCATGTCCCCTGAGAGGAGCGCCGGTCGATGGCGAAGATCAAGGTAAACAACCCGGTCGTGGAGCTCGACGGCGACGAGATGACCCGGATCATCTGGAAGCAGATCCGGGAGCAGCTGATCCTGCCCTACCTCGACGTCGACCTGCATTACTACGACCTGTCGATCCAGCACCGTGACGCCACCGACGACCAGGTGACCGTCGACGCCGCCAACGCCATCAAGCAGCACGGCGTGGGCGTCAAGTGCGCCACCATCACCCCCGACGAGGCCCGGGTGGAGGAGTTCGGCCTGAAGAAGATGTGGCGGTCGCCGAACGGCACCATCCGCAACATCCTCGGCGGCGTGGTGTTCCGCGAGCCGATCATCATGTCCAACGTGCCGCGGCTCGTCCCGGGCTGGACCAAGCCGATCATCATCGGCCGGCACGCCCACGGCGACCAGTACAAGGCCACCGACTTCGTCGTCCCCGGCCCGGGCACGGTGACCATCACCTACACCCCCGCCGACGGCTCGCAGCCGGTCGAGATGGAGATCGCCAACTTCCCCGGTGGCGGCATCGCGATGGGCATGTACAACTTCGACGAGTCCATCCGGGACTTCGCCCGGGCCTCGTTCCGGTACGGCCTGGACCGCAACTACCCGGTCTACATGTCCACCAAGAACACCATCCTCAAGGCGTACGACGGCCGGTTCAAGGACATCTTCGCCGAGGTGTTCGAGAACGAGTTCAAGGCGGAGTTCGACGCCGCCGGCCTCACCTACGAGCACCGGCTCATCGACGACATGGTCGCCGCCGCGCTCAAGTGGGAGGGTGGCTACGTCTGGGCCTGCAAGAACTACGACGGTGACGTGCAGTCCGACACCGTCGCGCAGGGCTTCGGCTCGCTCGGCCTGATGACCTCCGTCCTGCTCAGCCCCGACGGTCGTACCGTCGAGGCCGAGGCCGCCCACGGCACCGTCACCCGGCACTACCGGCAGTGGCAGAAGGGCGAGAAGACCTCGACCAACCCGATCGCCTCGATCTACGCCTGGACCCGGGGCCTGGCCCACCGGGGCAAGCTGGACGACACCCCGGCGGTCACCGAGTTCGCCAACACGCTGGAGCAGGTCATCGTCGACACCGTCGAGGCCGGTCAGATGACCAAGGACCTGGCGCTGCTCATCTCGCGGGACGCCCCGTGGCTGACCACCGACGAGTTCATGAACGCACTCGACGAGAACCTGGCCCGCCGCCTCGGCGCCTGAGCCCCGTGAGCAGCCACCGAACCCGCCGGCCCGGGCCGGCGGGTTCGGTGTTTCCGGCACGCCGGTCGGTTCCGGCACGCCGGTCACCTGCCGGCGTGTCGGGTGACGGCACGCCACCGGGCGTCACCCGGCTCGGCGCGCCTCGTTGACCTGGGTGGACGAGATGCCAGTCCCGTCCTGGAAGGTTGACCGTCGCCGCCGCGCGGCGCGCGTGCCCAGCAGCCAGCCTTCCCGGCTGTCGTGCACAGCCAGCCGTCCCTTCCCTGCGGGGGCCCTGTCCCGGGCCCCCGCGCCCTGCTGCCGCAGCTGGCCGGATCCGTGTCGGCGGGCGGTCAGGCCGCGCGCAGCAGGGCCGCCGCCCGTTCCGGGGCGATGTCGTTGATGAACACTCCCATCGCCGACTCCGAGCCGGCCAGGTACTTCAGCTTGTCCGCCGCCCGCCGGACACTGAACAGTTGCAGGTGCAGATGCCCCAGCTCGCGGCCGACGTGTACCGGAGCCTGGTGCCAGGCGGCGATGTACGGCATGGGCACGTCGAACAGCCCGTCGAAGCGGCGCAGCAGATCCAGATAGAGCGGGCCGAAGGCGTCCCGTTCGGCATCGGTCAGCGCCGGGATGTCGGGCACCGGCCGGTGCGGCGCGACGTGCACCTCGAACGGCCACCGGGCCGCCGCCGGGACGTACGCCGTCCAGTGCTCGTTCGTCGCCACCACCCGCTCCCCGGCGGCACGTTCGGCGGCGAGTACGTCGGCGTACAGGTTGCGGCCGCCGGTGCGCCCGGCATGCCGGCGGGCCGCGCCCAGCAGTGACCGGGTGCGCGGGGTGAGGAACGGGTACGCGTAGATCTGCCCGTGCGGGTGGTGCAGGGTCACCCCGATCTCCACCCCCCGGTTCTCGAAGCAGAACACCTGCTCGACGCCGTCCAGCCCACCGAGCACCGTGGTCCGGTCCGCCAGCGCGTCGAGCACGGTGCGCACCCGGCGCGGCGGCAGAGCGGCGAACGAGGCGTCGTGGTCGTCGGTGAAGCAGACCACCTCGCAGCGGCCCTGCCCGGGCCGGACCGCGGTGAACGGGGTGATCCCGGCCGGTTCGGCGACCACCCGTCCGCTGAGCGCCGGGAACCGGTTCTCGAACACCGCGACCGCGTAGTCCGGGGCCGGGATCTCGCTGAGCCGGTCCCCGGTCGACGGGCAGAGTGGGCACTGGTCGGCCGGCGGGAGGAAGGTCCGCGTCTGCCGGTGCACCGCGACCGCCACCCACTCGTCGGTCAGCGGGTCGTGGCGCAGCTGCGAGGCGGGCGGGGGAGGGGGCAGCTCGCGCCGGTCCGGCTGGTCCCGTACGGCGTCGTCCCGCTCGTCGAAGTAGACCAGCTCACGGCCGTCGGCCAGGCTGATCTCCGTACGCTTCATCGCGGCGCACCCTTTCCGGTGATCGGTACGACGACCATCAGAGCGCCGGCAGGCGCGGCTCGACCCACCCGGTCTCGGTCAGGTGGTGCAGGACCCGCTGGACCGCCTCGTCCACGGTGAGTTCGCTGGTGTCCAGCACCAGATCCGCGTCGGTCGGCTCCTCGTACGGGTCGTCGACCCCGGTCATCCCGGTGAGCTGCCCGGCCCGTGCCCGCGCGTACAGGCCCTTGCGGTCGCGTCGCTCGCAGACCTCCAGGGGGGTGGCCACATGCACCAGCACGAATCCCGCGCCCGCCGCCACGGCCATCTCCCGGGCGGTCGCCCGGGCCTGGGCGTACGGGGCGATCGGGCAGCAGATGCCGATCCCGTGGTGCCGGGCTATCTCGGCGGCGACCCAGCCGATCCGGCGTACGTTGGTGTCCCGGTCGGCCTTGCCGAAACCGAGCCCGGCGGTCAGTTCGCGGCGCACCACATCGCCGTCGAGCAGGGTGACCGTCCGTTCGCCCTCCTCGCGCAGCGCGTCGGCGAGGCCACGGGCGACGGTCGACTTTCCCGAGCCGGAGAGCCCGGTGAGGAACACCACCAGGCCCCGGTGCCGCCGGGGCGGCCGGGCCTGGCTCAGCTCCTTCGCCACCGCCGGCGGGGTGTGCCACTCCGGCAGCGGGAATCCCCGATCCAGCAGGTCGTCGATCTCGGGCTGGGTCAGCGCCAGCCGCCGGTTGCGCGGTGGGATGTCCTCGCGCCAGCGCCACTGGCCGTCCCGGTTGTCGTACGCCAGCTCGCGCGGCACCAGCACCCGCAGCCCGGCCCCGGACAGCATCTCGCCGGTGGAGAGCAGGTGGGTGACGCCGTACGCGGCGGAGACCCGGGCCAGCAGCAGGGCGTCGCTGATCTCGTCGCGGCGCCGAGAGAACGGCACGGCGATCAGGGTCGCCGCCGGCATCCGGTCGCGGGCGGCGAAGACGCTGCGCACCAGCGCCTCCGGCGGTAGCCCGCCGGTGCCGTCCTCGCCGACCGGAATCATGACCAGCAGATGCGCGCTGAGGGTACGCACGGCGTGCGCGATCTGGGCCAGCTGCGGGCGGTGCAGCGGGCGGTCGGCGACCACCCCGAGCACCCGGCCGGGCGGCAGCAACGGGCGGACCTCCTCGGGGGTACGCCGCAGCCTTTGGAAGGGACCGTGCCCGCCGTCGCCGAGCCGACGAACAGGGCCACCGACTCCGGCCACCCCGTCGCGCACCGCCCAGGCGTCGACAACCTCCAGCGCCGCCATCGGCGCACCCTCGCCGTCGGTGAGCACGAGCGTCCGGCGGCTCGGGTTGGTGAGGTCGAACCCCTGCACCAGCGTGGTGGGCACCTGGAGGGTCACGGCGACCGGCCACGGGTCGCCGTTGACGAGCCGGCCCCGACGGCTGACGGAGACCAGGTCGGCCCGGGTCATGAACCCGGTCACCGGCGCGTACGCGCCGGTCAGCAGCAGCTCCAGATCCGCGAGCTCACCGGGACGCGGCGTGTACGTCGGAGACTCCCGCAGCACCTCGTCGGGCAGCACCCACCCGTTGCTCATCAGACTCCCCACTCCGGCGACCGGCACACAGTTTCGCAGCCGGTCGCCGATCGGTCGAGAGCACCACCGGGTCAGTCAGGAGCACCACCGGGTCAGTCGAGTGCCGCCGCGCCGAAGGAGACCGAGAACCGCTTGCACCAGATCGAGACACTGGTCAGGTCGCCCAACTCGACACCGTCGGGGATCTCGTAGCCCTGGTCGCCGAGGTTGCCCTTGAGCCGCCCCAGCTCGACCCAGCGGCCGTCGTCGAACACATGCCAACCCGCCCGGCCCTCGACGACCGGCTGGTCGGTGAGCCAGACCCGCAGGTCCGGGCCGTTGGAGGTGTTCAACCCCACCAGTTCCAGGCGGTGCCGCCCGTCCTCGGTGCGCACGATGCGGGCGCTGCCCGACGTCTTGTGCTCGTGGCTCACGAAGTCGCCGGAGCTGACCAGCCGCGCCGCGCCGCCGGTGGGCACCGGTGCGGTCGACGTGTCCGGTGCCGCCGACGCGCCTGGCGCGGTCGACGCCTCTGGCGCGGTCGGCGTCGCGATCGTGGCCAGCGGCTCGGTCACCGCCTGGTCGGTGACCAGCTTCCAGGGTTGGAACCAGTACAGACCCAACACCGATCCGGCGGCCAGCACGGCGACCGCGATCCAGGTCAACGGGGTACGGAGCAGGCGGGAGATCACGGGTCCAGTGTCTCCGGCACCATCGGGGGCGGTCAGCCCGAACCGCCGTTACGAATCCTTACCGCCTCGGGTCGCTCGAACCCTAGGGGGAGGGGCAGCGGAATCAGGGTAAAGGGGGGTGGGTTCCGGAATCCCCGATCTTGTCCGGCAGCCCTAGGCTGTCCCCCGTGACACTCATCGCAACAGAGTCGTTGACGAAGGTCTACGGCGGCGGGGTCACCGCGCTGTCCGATCTGACGGTCGCGGTGGAGCCGGGGATCGTCGGTCTGGTCGGCGCCAACGGCGCCGGCAAGTCGACCCTGATCAAGCTGCTGCTCGGCCTGCTCGCCCCGACCCGTGGCCGGGTCCAGGTGCTGGGGCTCGACCCGACCGCCGACACGGCGGCGGTCCGGGCCCGGGTCGGCTACATGCCGGAGCACGACTGCCTGCCGCCCGACCTGTCCGCCGCCGAACTGGTCACCCACCTGGGGCGGATCAGCGGCCTGCCGCGTACGGTCGCCCGGGAGCGGGCCTCCGAGGCGCTGCGCCACGTGGGGCTGCACGAGGAGCGGCACCGCCCGGTGGGCGGCTACTCCACCGGCATGAAACAGCGGGTCAAGCTCGCCCAGGCGCTGGTGCACGATCCCGACCTGCTGCTGCTCGACGAGCCGACCAACGGGCTCGACCCGGCCGGCCGGGACGCGATGCTCGCCCTGGTGCAGCGGATCGGCACCGAGTTCGGCATCTCCGTGCTGGTCTGCTCGCACCTGCTCGGCGAGGTCGAGCGGATCTGCGACACCCTGGTCGCCATCGACGGTGGGCGGCTGCTCAGGGCCGACCACATCGCCGCGATGACAACGGCCACCGACGTGCTCGCGGTCGAGGTCAGCGAGGGCACCGAGGCGCTGGCCGCCCGGCTGGCCGCGCTCGACCTGCCGGTCGGCCGGGAGGGTCGGCTGCTCCTCGTCCCGCTCGCCGACCAGGGCACCTACGACCTGATCCTCGGCGCGGTGGCCGAGCTGGAGCTGCCGTTGCACCGGCTGGACCAGCGCCGGCACCGGGTGGCCGAGCTATTCGCCCGGAGGGAGAACAGCCATGCCTGAGCCGACCGGCGTCATCCACGACATCGGCTACCAGCGTTACACCGGCCCCCGGCTCGGCCGCCGGCACGTCTTCGGCGCGCTGTACCTGCACGGTGTGCGTACCGCCTTCGGGCTGGGCCGCAGCGCCAAGGCCAAGATCTTCCCCTGGCTGGTGGTGGGCATCGTGTTGATGGTGGCCGCCGCGGTGACCGCGATCCGCAGCCAGGTCGGCGAAGTGATCATGACGTACGCCCAGTTCGCCGACGCGATGAGTTGGCTGGTCATCTTCTTCGTCGCGGTGGCCGCGCCCGAGCTGGTCTCCCGTGACCTGCGCAGCGGCGTCCTGCCGCTGTACTTCTCCCGCCCGCTGCGGCACGCCGACTACCCGCTGGCCAAGCTCCTTGCGCTGGTCACCGCGCTGTTCCTGCTGCTCGGCGCGCCGCAGTTGCTGATGTTCCTCGGCGCGGCGTTCAGCGCGGACGGCATGGGCGCGGTCTGGGACGAACTGCTCGACCTGCTGCCCGGGCTGCTCTACGCCGGGCTGTGGGCGGTGGTCTTCGCCTCGGTCGGCCTGCTGGTCGCCTCGCTGACCGGCAAGCGGGCCTTCGCCGCCGGCGGGACCGTGGCCGTGTTCCTGATGACCACGCCGATCGTCGGCATCCTGTCGGTCCTGCCCTCGCAGGCGGCGAATCAGCTGTCCGGCATCGCCTCGCCGCCCACCCTGGTGCAGGGCGTCGGCATCTGGACGATGCGCGACCTGCTGATCACCGATGCCACCGGTCCGGGCCTCGACCTCGGGCCCTTCGGGCCGGTGTACGCGCTGGCCGCCGTCGCGCTCGTGGCGGGCTGCGTCGCCCTGCTGCTGGCCCGCTACCGGAAGGTGGCCGCACGATGACCACGACGAGTTCCGCCGCCCCGCCGGCCACCACCACCAGCACCCTCGACCTGGCCGGGGTCTCCCGCTGGTACGGCAACGTGGTCGCGGTCAACGACGTGAGCATGACCCTGGGGCCCGGGGTGACCGGGCTGCTCGGCCCCAACGGCGCGGGCAAGACGACGCTGCTGCACATGATGGCCGGCTTCCTCTCCCCCTCCCGGGGCGCGGTCACCCTGGACGGCCGGTCCACCTGGCGCAACCCCGAGGTCTACCGGCGACTCGGGCTGGTCAGCGAACGGGAGGCCGTGCACAGCTTCCTCACCGCGTACGAGTTCGTGCTGGCCACCGCGAAGCTGCACAAGCTGCCCGACCCGCAGGCGGCGGCCCGCCGGGCGGTGGCCATGGTCGAGATGGAAGACGCGCAGGACCGCCGGATCGGCACCTACTCCAAGGGCATGCGGCAGCGGACCCGGGTGGCGGCGGCGCTGGTGCACGACCCGCAGGTGCTGCTGCTCGACGAGCCGTTCAACGGCATGGACCCGCGCCAGCGGCTGCACATGATGGAGCTGCTGCACTCCCTCGGTGACGCCGGCCGCACGATCCTGTTCAGCTCGCACATCCTGGAGGAGGTCGAGCAGGTTTCCGGCACCGTGCAGGTGATGGTCGCCGGTCGGCTCGCCGCCTCCGGCGACTTCCGGACGATCCGGCGGCTGATGACCAACCGACCGCACGTCTTCGCCATCCGCTCGACCGACGACCGGGCGTTGGCGGTCGCGCTGATGGCCGAGCCCTCGGTCAGCGGGGTCGAGTTGGGCCGCGACGGTCTGACCGTTCGGGCCGGCGACTACGGTGCCTTCACCCGAGTGCTGCCGAAGGTCGCCCTGGCCCGCGGCGTACGGGTGCGGCAGCTCCTGCCCGAGGACGAGTCCCTGGAGAGCGTCTTCTCCTACCTGGTGGAGGTCTGATGTCCACTGTTTCGTGGATCACCGCGCGCGGGCTGTTCGGGCGCCGCCGGTTCCTGTTGCTGCTGCCGCTGCCGGTCCTGCTGGTGCTGCTGGCCGTCCTGTCCCGGGGGCTGGGGGTGGAGCCCACCGACTGGGGGCCGCCGGTGCTGGTCGGCCTCGGGCTGGCCGTGGTGCTGCCGGTGGTCGCCCTGATCGTCGGCACCGGCGTGCTCGGTGCCGAGATCGACGACGGCACCGTGGTGCACGTGCTCACCACACCGTTGCCGCGCTGGCAGATCGTGCTGCCCAAGCTGGCCGTCGCGTCCGGTGTCACCGCGGTCACCGTCGCGGTCCCGCTGTTCGTCGCCGGCCTGCTGGCCGACTCGGTACGCCTCGGCGTGGCGCTCGCCGTCGCCGCGTCGGTCGGTGCGCTGGCCTACACGGCGTTGTTCGTGGCGGCCAGCCTGCTCACCCGGCGACCGGTGCTGCTCGGCCTGGTCTACGTGCTGATCTGGGAAGGGCTGCTCAGCAACGTGATCAGCGGCACCCGGGTGCTGTCGATCCAGCACTACGTGATCGCGCTGGCCGACCGGCTGGCCCCGACCGATCTGCTCAGCACGACCGTCTCCGTGGCGGTGGCGGCGGTGATGACCGTGCTGATCGTCGTCGCCGCCACCTTCCTCGCCATCGACCGCCTGCGCGCCTTCTCCGTCGCCGGCGAAACCAGCTGAGCCGGGTTCAGAACGCGCAGGCGACGACCAGCTCCGAGGTGCGGTCGGGCAGCAGGTCGAGCTTGCCGATGTGGCCCGCCGCGCGCAGGTCGTCGACGACGAGGGTGAGCCGGTCGAGCAGGGCCGCCGGGCCGAGCGCCTCGGCCAGCGGCACCTCGGCCCTCATCGACAACTTCCGCTCGGACTTGGCCCGGCGGACCTGCCCCAGCGCGTCGGCGGCCAGCCGCAGCAGTTCCGGATCACCCTCACCCTGAACGTCCCGGCCGACCTCGTAGGTGGTGGGCCACGGCGCCCGGTGCACCGAGCCGTACCGCCACCAGGACCACACCTGTTCGGTCACGAACGGCAGCACCGGGGCGAACAGTCGTAGCTGCACCGAGAGGGCGGTGGCCAGCGCGGCGCGGGCCGAGTCGGCCCTGGCCCCGGTGCCGTAGGCCCGCTCCTTCACCAGCTCGATGTAGTCGTCGCAGAACCGCCAGAAGAACGACTCGGTGGCCTGCAACGCGGCCGTGTGGTCGTACGCTTCGAAGGCGGCGGTCGCCCCCGCCACCACCGTGGCCAGTTCGGCGAGCATGGCCCGGTCCAGCGGCTCGGTCGCCGGGGCGCGCAGCGCGTCGGCGGCGCCCAGCCCGAGCGCGAACTTCGACGCGTTGAGCAGCTTGGTGGCGAGCCGCCGGCCGATCCTGATCTGCGCCGGGTCGAAGGCGAGGTCGGTGCCGGGCTTGCCGCTGGCCGCCCAGTAGCGCACCGCGTCGGAGCCGTGCTGCTCCAGCAGCGCCATCGGGGTGACCACGTTCCCCTTGGACTTCGACATCTTCTTGCGGTCCGGGTCGAGGATCCAGCCGGACAGCTCGGCCGTGCGCCACGGCAGCGTGCCGTGCTCCAGGTGTGCCCGGACCACGGTGGCGAACAGCCACGTCCGGATGATCTCCTGGCCCTGCGGGCGCAGGTCCATCGGGAAGACCCGGCGCCACAGGTCCGGGTCACGTTCCCAACCGCCGACGATCTGCGGGGTCAGTGCCGAGGTGGCCCAGGTGTCGAGGACGTCCGGGTCGCCGAGGAAACCGCCGGGCAGGCCGCGCTGCGACTCGTCGTACCCGGGCGGGGCGTCCTGCGACGGGTCGATCGGCAGCGAAGCCTCCGGCGGCGTGAGAGGGTGGGACCAGTCCGGCTCGCCATCGTCGTCGAGCCGGTACCACACCGGCACCGGCACGCCGAAGAACCGCTGCCGGCTGACCAGCCAGTCGCCGGTCAGCCCGCTCACCCAGTGCTCGTAGCGGTGCCGCATGTGCTCCGGCACCCAGCGCAACTCCCGCCCCCGGGCCAGCAGCGCCTCCCGCAGGTCGGCGTCGCGGCCACCGTTGCGCAGGTACCACTGCCGGGTCGAGACGATCTCCAGCGGCCGGTCGCCGCGCTCGTAGAACTTCACCGGATGGGTGATCGGGCGCGGCTGTCCGACCAAGTCGCCCGCGTCGGCCAGCAGTTCCACGACCGTCCGCCGGGCGCCGTTCACGGTCTGCCCGGCCAGCGCCGCGTACGGCCCGCTCGGCACCCCGGCCGGTGCCTCCGGCAGCAGCCGGCCGTCCCGGCCGATCACCACCCGGGTGTCCAGGGCCAACTCCCGCCACCAGGTGACATCGGTCAGGTCGCCGAAGGTGCAGACCATGGCGACACCGGTCCCCTTGGCCGGGTCCGCCAGCGGATGCGCGTGCACCGGCACGTCGACGGAGAAGACCGGCGAACGCACGGACCCGCCGACCAGGTCGGCGTACCGCTCGTCGTCGGGATGGCAGACCAGCGCGACACAGGCCGGCAGCAACTCCGGCCGGGTGGTGTCGATCAGCACCTCCCGGTCACCGGGCCCGTGGAACCGCAGCCGGTGGTACGCGCCGGGCCGCTCCCGGTCCTCCAGTTCCGCCTGGGCGACCGCGGTGGCGAAGCCGACGTCCCACAGCGTCGGTGCCTGGGCCTGGTAGGCCTCGCCCCGTGCCAGGTTGCGCAGGAACGCCCGTTGGGAGGTGGACCGGGCCACCGCGCCGATGGTGGTGTACATCAGCGACCAGTCCACCGACAGCCCGAGCCGGCGCCACAGCGCCTCGAAAACCTGTTCGTCGGAGACGGTCAGCCGCTCGCACAGCTCGATGAAGTTGCGCCGCGAGATCGGCGTCGGATCCTTGCGGGCGGCGTCGTCCACCGGTGCCTGCGGCGCCTGCCAGCCCGGGTCGTACGGCAGGGACACCTCGCAGCGCACGCCGTAGACGTTCTGCACCCGGCGCTCGGTGGGCAGGCCGTTGTCGTCCCAGCCGATCGGGTAGAACACCGTCCGGCCGCGCATCCGCTGGAACCGGGCGACCAGGTCGGTGTGAGTGTAGGAGAAGACGTGCCCCATGTGCAGCTCGCCCGATACGGTCGGCGGCGGGGTGTCGATCGCGTATACGTCCGAGCGCTCCTTCGAGCGGTCGAACGCATACGTGCCCTCCTCCTGCCAGCGGCGCGACCAGGTCTCCTCGAGGCCGTCCAGGCTCGGACGCTCGGGGACGCCGGTGCGGGCCGTCCTCGCCGTATCAGTCATCCGTCGATCGTAAGCACCACCCCGGGTGCGGGCACGTCATTACCGCAGGCCGCATTACCGCAGGCCGCTGTCAGAGCAGCGAGTCGCGCCACTGGCGATGCAGGGCCGCGTACCGGCCACCGGCAGCGATCAGCTCGGCCGGCGGGCCGTCCTCGACGATCCGGCCGCCGTCGAGGACGAGGACCCGGTCGGCGGTCTCCACTGTCGAGAGCCGGTGCGCGATCACCACGGCGGTGCGGTCCCGCAGGATGGTGCCGAGCGCGTGCTGCACCAGGCGTTCGGTCGGTACGTCCAGCGACGAGGTGGCCTCGTCCAGGATCAGCACCGCCGGGTCGGCCAGGAAGGCCCGCGCGAAGGCGACCAGCTGCCGCTGGCCGGCGGAGAGCCGTCCGCCGCGCCGTTGCACCTCGGTGGCGTATCCGTCGGGCAGCGCCGCGATGAAGTCGTGTGCGCCGATCGCCCGGGCGGCGGCCTCGACGGCGTCGTCGTCGGCGTCCGGGCGGCCGAACCGGATGTTCTCCGCCACGGTGCCGCCGTACAGGTGCGTCTCCTGGGTCACCAGCACCACCGCCCGGCGCAGTTCGGCGTCGGCCACCTGACGCAGGTCCACGCCGTCGATGGCGACCGTGCCGGCGGCCGGGTCGTGGAACCGGGCCAGCAGCTTGGCGACGGTGGACTTGCCGGCACCGGTCGGCCCGATCAGTGCGACGGTCTGCCCCGCGGGGACGGTGAGATCCAGCCCGGTGAGGATCGGCGAGTCCGGGCGGTACCCGAACGACACCGCGCGGAACCGGGCGGCGCCGCGTCCCGGGCCGCGAGGCAGTGGCACGGGACGAGCCGGTTCGGCGACCGAGGGCCGCTCGTCGAGCACCCCGGCGAGCTTCTCCAACGCCGCCGTCGCCGACTGTAGGGAGTTGTAGAACTGGCTCAGCTCCTGCATCGGCTCGAAGAACCGGCGCAGGTAGAGCAGAAAGGCCGCGAGCACGCCGACCTCGGTGTCGCCGCCGAGCACCCGGGCGCCGCCGTAGCAGAGCACCACCGCCACGGTCACGTTGCCGATCAGTTTGATGCTCGGCGAGTACGTCGCGATCAGGTGGAACGCGTGCCGGCTGGACCGGCGGTAGTCGTCGTTGACCGCGTCGAAGATCCGCTGGTTGCGCGGCTCCCGGCGGTACGCCTGCACGGCTCGGATGCCGCGCATCGACTCGACGAAGTGGACGATGACCAGGGCCATCGCCTCCCGGGTGTGGCGGTACGCGGCGGCCGATGCGCGGGCGAACCAGCGGGACAGCCGGAACAGCAGCGGGAAGGCGAGCAGGGTCACCGCGGCCAACGGCAGGTCCAGCCAGAGCAGGATGCCGGCCACCGAGACGATGGTCAGGGCGGCCATCACCAGCGACTCCACGCCCCCGTCGACCAGTTCGGCGATCGAGTCGATGTCACTCGTCAATCGCGAGATCATCCGGCCCGAGGTGTACCGCTCATGGAAGGCCACCGGCAGGCGCAGGAAGTGCGCGTACACCCGCTGGCGCAGGTCGAGCAGGACGGCCTGGCCGATGCGGGCGGAGACGGTGAGGAAACCGCGCCGGGCGGCGTACTCGATCCCGGTCGCCGCGGCGAACGACACGGCGACGGCGATCAGCGGGCCGGACTCGCCGGCCCGCAACGGCTCGATCGCCCGGTCGATGCCGAGCATGACCAGGTACGGCCCGGACATGGCCGCGGCGTTCTGGGTCAGCAGCAGCGCGACCGCGGCGCCCAGCCGGGCGCGGTGCGGACGCAGCACGTCGGCCAGCAGCACCCGGCTGCGGGCGCGTAGCCGGGCCACCGCCACCGGATCGGTGTCCTCGGCGAGGCTGCGGTCGGCGTGCGGGTCGAGGGCCATTCCCCGCCAGTGGGTCGGGTCGGAGTCGTTGCCCGGCCTGGCGGTGCCGGCGGTCACGAGCGCACCAGTGGGGAGCCGCCGGGTGCCGGACCGGCCGCCGTGCGGGGCGGACCGGCGGGTCCGCCCGGCCCGGCGGAGAGCACCGCACGGTACGCGGGCACGGTGGCCAGCAACTCGGCGTGCCGGCCGACGGCGGTGATCCGGCCGTGCTCCAGCAGGGCGACCCGGTCGGCGAGGGCGATGGTGGAGGGGCGGTGCACCACCAGCAGGGCGGTGGTGTTGCGCAGCACCCGTCTCAGCGCCGACTCCACCAGTGCCTCGGTGTGCACGTCGAGTGCGGAGAGCGGATCGTCGAGGACGAGCACGGCCGGCCGGACGAGCACTGCCCGGGCCAGCGCGAGCCGTTGCCGCTGGCCGCCGGAGAGCGACAGGCCCTGCTCGCCGAGCCGGGTGCGCAGCCCCCACGGCAGGTCGTACGCGAACTCGGCCTGGGCCAGCGCGAGAGCGGCCCGGACCTCGTCGTCGGCGGCGTCGGGCCGGCCCAGGGTCAGGTTCTCCCACACCGACATGGAGAACAGCGTCGGCTCCTCGAAGGCCATCCCGACCAGCCGGCGCAGCGAGGCCAATCGCAGGTCACGCAGGTCGTGTCCGTCCAGGGTGATCCGGCCCGCCTCGACGTCGTGCAGCCGGGGCACCAGGGAGAGCAGGGTGCTCTTGCCGCTGCCGGTGGCACCGACCACGGCCAGGGTCTCACCGGGCTCCACGGTCAGGTCGATGCCACGCAGCACCGGGGCGGCGGCACCCGGATAGCGGAAGCTGACGGCCTCGAAGCGGAGCCGGCCACGTACGGTCGAACGGGCCAGGGCGACGGCGACCGGGGCGTCGACGATGGCCGGGGCGGTGTCCAGGACCTCCTGGATCCGGTCGGCGGCGGTGGCCGCCTCCTGCCCGTTGGCGATGATCCAACCCAGCGACTGCACCGGCCAGATCAGCATCAACTGGAGGCTGGCGAAGGCGACGAGCTGGCCGACGGTCAGCCTCCCGCCGGCGACCGCCGCGGTGCCGGCCACCAGCACGATGCCGAGGGTCAGATTCGGCACCAGGTCGAGCAGCGCGGAGGTACGGGCGAGCAGCCGCCCCTTGCCCACCCCGGTGTCGTGCAGCGCCCGGGTACCGGCGGCGAATCGGCTGATCATCTGCGGCCCCCGACCGTACGCCTTCATGGTGCGCAGGCCCTGCGCGGTCTCCTCGATCAGCGTGGCCACATCGCCCTGCTGGTCCTGCATCCGTCGGGACGCCGCGTGGTAGTGCCGGCCGAAGCGGCGGGCGATCAGGAACAGTGGCGCCGCGCTGGCGGCGACCAGCAGGCCCAGCGCGGGGTGCAGCCGGATCAGCAGCACCACGACGGCCAGGTAGGTGACCACGTTGAGGATGAGGAAGAACAGGCCGAAGGAGAGGAATCGGCGCAGCACCGACAGGTCGCTGGTGATCCGGGACAGCAGTTGGCCCGACGGCCACCGGTCGTGGAAGCTGGCCGGCAGCCGTTGCAGATGGGCATAGACGTCGGCCCGGATGGCCGCCTCCATCGCCACCGAGGACGACGACTGCACCCACCGACGAATGAAGATCAGCAGGGCTTCGGCGAGCCCGAGCAGCAGCGCGAGCCCGGCCAGGAGGAACAGTCCGGTCAGGTCCCGTCGCGCAACCGGACCGTCGACCACCTGCTGCGCCACCAGTGGTACGGCGATGCCCGCCCCGGTGGCGGCGAGCCCGGCCAGCATCAGCCAGCCGAACTCGACCGCGTGCGGACGCAGGTAGTGGCGCAGCTGCCAGAGGTTGCGCAGCGGACGGCGACGGACCTTGCCCCGGTCGGCCGGGCCGCCGTCGCTCCCCGCAGCCACTACCCGACGGTAGCTGCAATCGGGAGCGCCGCCGCTGTCAGCTTGCTGTCAACAGAGCCGACTCCGCACCCGATCCCGGGCCACACCCCGTGGCCCGCATCCCGCGTCTCGTGGCCCGTGACAGTGGGTGCTGGACAAGCCCTCGGTCGGTCACCGACTCCACGCGCTTTGCTCTGCTTCAACCCACGCAACGGTCACCCTCCGTACCGGATGGCAGGCCCTGGTCCGTCTCGCTAGCGACACGTCGCCGCTGCTCAGCGGTGGTTGCGTGGAGTGAAGCAGAGCAAAGCGTTTGCCTGGAAACCACCCGCTCGCCGGCTGTGCCGCGCGAGTCGTCGCGCACAGTGACGGTCGCTGAGGGTGGCCGCTGTGCACCGGCCTAGCCGAGTCGTTCGTGATCGAGGAGCCAGCGTTTCACGGGCAGCCCCCAGCGGTAGCCACCGAGCGCCCCGTCGGTACGCAGCACCCGGTGACAGGGGACGAAGAGGGCGGCGGCGTTGCGGGCACAGGCCGCCGCCGCTGCGCGCACGGCGGCCGGGCGGCCGGCCAGTGCGGCGTACCCGGTGTACGTGATCGGCTCACCCGGCTTCACGTCGCGTAGCACCTGCCAGGCGTGGGACATGAACGCACCGCCGGTGTGCTGCTCGACCGGGACGTCGTCGATGGCGTCCAGGTCGCCGCCGAGGTACCCGGCCACGGCCGCGGTGATCGGGCCGAGTTCCGGCTGCTGCCGCGGCTCGCCGCGCAAGCTCGGGTGCACCAGCGGCAGCAGGCTCGCCGGTTCGGCGGTGAAGCCGGCGGCCCGCACCGCGCCGTCCGGCCCGGCGAGGATGGCGAACGGCCCGACGGGCGTGCCGACGACTGCGCTGTCGATCGTGCCGCGCACGGCGCTGTTCCTACTGTTCACGCTGATCTCCAGATTCGGAATTACGCTGATCTCCAGAGGCGGAGCACCGCGTACGAGCGCCAGGGGCGCCAGCGGGCGGCGTACTCGTCAAGGTTTTTCGGGTCGTCGGGTAGGCCGAGCGCGGTGGCGCCCCGGCGCACCGCGAGGTCGGTGGCGAGGAACACGTCCGGGTCGCCGAGCGCACGCATCGCCAGGTAGCCCGCCGTCCACGGGCCGATGCCCGGGATCGCGGTCAGTTGTCGCGCCGTCTCTGCCCGATCCCCGCCCGGTTCCAGGTCGAGCCGCCCGTCGGCGACCACCCGGGCCAGCGCTCGGATCGTCTCCCGCCGTCCCACCGGCATCCGGAACCCGGAATCCGGCGCCGCCAACACCTCCTCGGCAGTGACGAACCCCCGCAGTTGCCGCCGATCACGACTTCGGTCGGGGGTGGGAAGGGTCATGGTGGAGAGGAGGTGGCTGATGGTGGTGCGGGCCGAGGTCAGGGAAACCTGCTGGGTGGCGATGGCGCGGACGGCCATCTCGAAGCCGTCCACCGCGCGGGGGACGCGTACCCCGGGCTCGGCGGCGACGGCGGGGGCCAGCGCCGGGTCGGCGCCGAGCGTCTGGTCGACGGCGACCGGGTCCGCGTCGAGGTCGAACAGGCGCCGGCAGCGGGCCACGGCCGGGGCCAGGTCGCGTAGGTCGGTCAGGCGCAGTGTCGCCGCCACGTACCCCGCCACCGGGGTCAGGGCCGCCTCGGCGGTGCCGTGCGGCAACCGGAGGCCGCGGCGGTACGTCCCGTCGATCACCTCGTCCACTTGCGGCAGCGCGCGCCGGCCGAGGAAGTCGAGCAGTGCGGCGGCGTGCAACGGCGGGCGGTACGCCAACCGCAGGGAGACCGTGCCCGCGCCGCCCGCCACGGTTCCCCGCGCGGTACGCAGTTGGGACGGCGACGCACCATAGACCTCGCGGACGGTGTCGTTGAACTGCCGGACGCTGCCGAACCCGGCGGCGAACGCGATCTCGGCCAGGCCGAGCCCGGTGGTCTCGATCAGGGTGCGGGCGGTCTGCGCCCGCTGGGCACGGGCCAACGCCAGCGGCCCCGCCCCGACCTCCGCCCGCAGCATCCGGTGCAGGTGCCGCTCGGTGTAGCCGAGCCGGGCGGCCAACCCGGGCACCCCGTCGCGATCCACCACCCCGTCCGTGATCAACCGCATCGCCCGGGCCACCACGTCGGCGCGTACGTCCCACTGCGGTGACCCCGGGGAGGCGTCCGGGCGGCAACGGCGGCAGGCCCGCAGGCCGGCGCGCTGGGCCGCGGCCGACGACGGGAAGAAACGTACGTTCTGCCGCTTCGGGGTCATCGCCGGGCAGGACGGCCGGCAGTAGATCCCGGTCGAGGTCACGCCGGTGAAGAACCAGCCGTCGAACCGCTGGTCGCGGCTGTCGACGGCCCGGTAACACCGCTCGAAGTCCAGTTCCACAACACCGATGATGCGCCCGTCCCCGACTCCCCGGCTGGCGGAATTCGGACCCCACGCCACCGTTCGCCGATCATGGAGTTGTGGCACCTCGCAAAGGCCGCGTCACACCTCAGGTCGGGCGCCACAACTCCATGATCGCCAGGGGTGGGGGTGGGGGTGGGGTGGGGTGGGGGTGGGGGTGGGGAAGTGTCGGTTGTGGTGGGTAGCGTGCGGCCACCAACTCAAGAAGGGGTGCGGCGATGGTGAGCGCGGTGGGTCCGGCGGCGGCGTCGGAGCACGGGGAGCCCTTGCCGGAGGGGACAGCGGTCCAACGCCTCTTCGACCGGATGCGCGCGGTCGCGCCCGCCGCCGTCGGTGCCATCGAGCGCGACCGCGCCGGCGACCCGGGCCGCGCCTTCGGGGACACCGCCTGTGGCCGGCTGGTGCGTTCGCTGGATCACGACGGCATCCGGGCGCTGGGCATGTGGGTGCACCACTGGTGCATGCGCTTCTACGACGACGACACGCGGGTCGCGCTGCGGCTGCTCCGGGAGATCGCCGGCCGTCCGGCGCTGGGCTGGACGGCCGACGAGGTGCACTGGATGCTCCGGGAGTCGCAGCACGCCGGGCCGGCCGCCGCCGCACGATTCACGCTGCCGCTGGCCGCCGCCGCCGAACTCGCACCCGGTGCCCTCCGGATCGACATGCTGGTGCCCCGCCAGCCGGGGCGGCACCGCGATCGGTGACGGTCCAGCTGCTCGACACGCCGTTCACCGGGCAGCTGACTCGTCCGCTTCGCGACGCCGGGCCGCGCCGCGGTGAGCCTGCCTGCCGACGGCCGCCCGGTGGCGGCGTAGGCTGGCTGGTCGTGAGTCTCACCATCGGCATCGTCGGCCTGCCCAACGTCGGCAAGAGCACCCTGTTCAACGCGCTGACCAAGAACAACGTGCTCGCCGCGAACTATCCGTTCGCGACGATCGAGCCCAACGTCGGTGTGGTCGGGCTGCCGGACGACCGGCTGCCCGAGCTCGCCGAGATCTTCAGCTCGCAGAAGGTGATCCCCGCCCCGGTGTCGTTCGTCGACATCGCCGGTCTGGTGCGCGGCGCGTCCAAGGGGCAGGGGCGAGGCAACGCGTTCCTGGCCAACATCCGCGACGCCGCCGCGATCTGCCAGGTGGTGCGGGCCTTCTCCGACCCCAACGTGGTGCACGTCGACGGCAAGGTCTCGCCGGCCGACGACATCGAGACGATCAACACCGAGCTGATCCTCGCCGACCTCCAGACGCTGGAGAAGGCGCTGCCCAGGCTGGAGAAGGAGGCCAAGCTCCGCAAGGACCGGGCCGCCGCGGTGGACGCCGCGCGCAGGGCGGTCGACGTCCTCGACCGGGGCACCACCCTCTACGCGGGCGCGGCGGCGGCCGGCGTCGAGCTGGAACACCTGCGTGAGCTGCACCTGCTGACCACCAAGCCGTTCCTCTACGTCTTCAACGTCGACGAGGCCGAGCTGAACAACGCCGACTTCCTCGCCGAGCTGCGGGCGCTGGTGGCCCCGGCCGAGGCGGTCTTCATGGATGCCAAGATCGAGTCGGAGCTGGTGGACCTGCCCGAGGAGGAGGCCCGCGAGCTGCTGGAGTCGATCGGGCAGTCCGAGCCGGGCCTGGACCAGCTGGTCCGGATCGGCTTCCGGACGCTCGGCCTGCAGACGTACCTCACCGCTGGCCCCAAGGAGGCGCGCGCCTGGACCGTCCCGGTCGGCGCCACCGCCCCGGAGGCCGCGGGGGTTATCCACTCGGATTTCCAGCGCGGCTTCATCAAGGCCGAGGTCGTCTCCTACGCCGACCTGGTCGGGGCCGGTTCGATGGCCGCCGCCAAGGCGGCGGGCAAGGTCCGCATCGAGGGCAAGGAGTACGTCATGCAGGACGGCGACGTCGTGGAATTCCGCTTCAACGTCTGACGGTCGCCCGTTGGCGACGGCCCCTCGAAGCGATTTGCCCGGCGGCCAGCGAGTCCGAGGGTCAGCCGGTGCGCAGGGCGTCGTCGACGCCGGTCTCACGCGGGCCGAGGTGCGCCGGGTCGCGGCCGGAGAGCACGTCCAGCGCGGCCTTGAGACCGGCGCCGTACTCCCGGGTGGAGCTGACCCGCCAGGTGCGGGGGTTCAGTTCCCGCGCCGTCTCGTCGCCGACGCCGTTGGCCTCGACGCCGAGGTGCCGGCAGACCGTGACGGCGCGGGCCAGGTGGAAAGACTGGGTCACCACCGTGGCCCGATCCACGCCGAAGATCCGCTTCGCGCGGGCACACGAGTCGTACGTGTCGAAGCCGGCACAGTCCAGCACCACCTTGTCGCCGGGCACGCCCCGGTCGACGAGCCAGCGTCGCATCGCCTCCGGTTCGTTGTACTCGTGGCGCGCATTTTGTCGCCGGAGACCAGGATCGCCCCGACTTTGCCGGTGGCGTACAGCTCGCGGGCGATCTCCAGTCGGGCGCTGAGGAACGGCGACGGGGTGCCGTCGGGCTGGACCCGGGTGCCCAGCACCAGGTGGGGGTGGCGCGGTCAGGCGAGGCGGTAGACGGAGATGTGGGCGGTGCTGTCCGGGCCGAAGGGCGTGCGATCCCAGTCGGCGAACCGCTCGGCCAGGCGGAACCCGGCCCTGCCGGCCATCTCGTCGATCTGGTCGGGCCACATGTACCGCATGGCGAACGGGTGCAGGTGCACGGCCCGTGCCGTCGAATGTGATGGTCTGCCGGAGGAACGTCTGCGCCTCGCGGTCGTAGCGGTGCAGCCGGATGGTGGCCGAGTCCTCGGTCACCTCCCGCATCCGGACCTGCTCGTCTCGGTCGAAGTTCGCCGGGTCGGGCACGTACGTCTCGATGACGAACGCACCCCCGGGCTCCAGCACCCGTGCGACGTTGCGGAAACAGTCCGCCTGCCGCTCGGCCCGCACCAGGTTGAACAGGGTGTTGAAGATCAGGTACGCCATCCGGTAGGTCCCGGTAACCGGTACGTCCGCCATGTCGCCGATGGCGACCGGGATGTCGCTGCCGCCGGGCTTGGCGCGCAGCTTCGCCACCATCTCCGGCGACGCCTCGACCCCTGCCACGGCGATGCCGCGGGCGGCCAGCGGCAGGGCAACCCGGCCGGTGCCGATGGCGAGCTCCAGCGCCGGACCGTCCCCGACGAGGTCGGCGAGGAACTCCACCGCCGCCGCCGGATCGGGGTTACCGGGCAGGTCGTAGGTGTCGGCCCACATCCGGCCGAAGTGCCCCGGGTCGTCGAAGACCGACATCAGCGGCCTCCGTCGGTGCTACCGGCGCCGCGCGGCGCCCTCTCCGATGATGTCCACGTACGCACGAAGCCTCGATTCGACGGGGTTGACGCTGACTGCTCGCTGGACGGGCGTCGTGGCGTGCCTCATGTCGTTCGCTCCCTTCGTTCGGCTGGCCGTGAGTCAACCGGCCTCGATGGCTCTGGGCAAGCGGATATCGACTTCGCCCCAGGGCAGGGCTGCTCAACTGATGTAGTGCAGGATGACGTTGTGCACGTGGTGGCTCTTCTGGTCGCCGCGGAACTCCACCTCGTAGGTGTGCGTGCCGACGTGGATGGCGATCGACCCGGTGGAGAAGAACGAGCCGCCCCACGACTTGTTGCTGACCACGCTCACGCTGGTGATCTTCGAGTACGGAATGCTGGTGATCGCGTACCGCTTGCCGACGAACGAGCGGTCCTGGATGATCACACGCCGGTCGGTCAGCCCGATGAATCCGGTGCCGGTGCCGACCGCGTCGTAGACGGCGATGATCTGTTCTCCGTCGAGCAGGCCGCTCTGGATCTGCTGGAACTGCTCCTTGCGGTCATAGGTCGCGTTGGCCATGGCGCCACGGTAGATCGCCCTCGCCACCTGACGGTTCACGCGCCGGCCATGGCAAGACCGCAATCAGCTCTCGGTGACCGCCCGGTAGGCGTCCTCTATCCGGGCGGCCAGCAGGACCTCGCCCTCGGAGAGCGGCTCGTTGCCGTGCCCCACCCGGATCTGGGTGCGGTCGGCACGCCGGCTGATGTCCGGTCGCAGGTGCAGCGCGTCGGCGACCACCTTGACCCGTTCGGTCAGTGCCGCGTGCTGGGTGTCGTCGATGACCAGCGTGCGCCGGATCTGCTCACCCTCACGCGTCCAGCCGGACAGTAGGGTGAGAGCGTCGCTGAGGTAGTCGTGCTTGGCCCGACCGCCAAACAGCGCACGCATCACCGCACCTCCCAGGCTTCGTTGCCGGCTTGTGGCCAAATCGTCGCCGCCCCGTGTCTTGTCGGTGCCTCTAGTCTTACGTCGCACGGATGGTGTGTCCACGCCCACACTTCCGGGTATTCCTGGCCTGACGGACGACCAAGCTACCCAAACCGCCGATTGATCTGGCACCCTGGACGCCCGTGTGGACCGAACGGGCGAACGCCGGCGGACACGCCGGCCAGCGGGATCCGAAGGTGATCGTCGGCGCGGCCATCATCCGGGACGGCCGCGTGCTGGCCTGCGCGCGGTCGGCCCCGCCCGAGGTGGCGGGCAGGTGGGAGTTCCCCGGCGGCAAGGTGGAGCCGGGGGAGAGCGAGACGGCAGCCCTGGCCCGCGAATGCGCCGAGGAACTCGCCGTACGCGTGCAGATCGGTGAGCGGGTCGGCCATGACGTCCGGATGGCGCACGGCCGATCGGTGCTGAAGGTGTACGCCGCCCGCCTGCTGCACGGCGACCAGCCGCAAGCGTTGGAACACTCCGCGTTGCGCTGGCTCTCCGCCGCCGAACTGGACACCGTCGCCTGGCTCCCCGCCGACGCCCCCATAGTCGCCGCCCTCCGCCCCCTCCTCACCCCAACCTGACCCCACCACCCGCATCGATCATGAAGTTGGCGGGCGCATCGGAGATCGAGCTGCTCGCTAACCTCATGATCAACGGGGTGGGGCGTGCGGCTGGGGGTGGGAGACGGGAACGGGGGCCATGGCGGATGCCGCGGCCCCCGTCCGGGTGCTCAGTGCTTCTTTTCGTCCTGGTCGGGGTGGGCGAAGTTGAGGTGCTCCGGGGGCAGCGGGAAGGTCACGTCGTCGCCGAAGGGCGAGGGTGCCGCCGCGCGGTCGAAGGTGAACTCCGTCAGCGGCAGCCTGCCGCTCGCGTCGGTCGCCGGGGCGGTGGGGTGCGGCACCTCCCGGTGCCAGTTGACGCCCTGCTGGGCCTGCACCTCGGCCCGGGCGTCGTGCGAGCCGCCCGCGTGCGAGTGCACACCGCCGCCGCCCGTCGCGGCGCTGGAGCCCACCGCGCCCGGGGAGTGTTCGCTGGTCACGCTGGTCTGAGGCACCTGACCCCTCCGGAAGATCTTGCTGCCGAGCCACACAAGTGGATCGTACCTGCGGTCCACGACCCGTTCCTTCATGGGGATGATCCCGTTGTCGGTGATCTTGATGTGCTCGGGGCAGACCTCGGTGCAGCACTTGGTGATGTTGCAGAAGCCGAGCCCCTGTTCGGACTGTGCGTAGTCCTTGCGGTCGGTCCTGCTGTCCAGCGGGTGCATGTCGAGTTCCGCGGCCCGGATGAAGTACCGCGGGCCGGAGAACGCCGGCTTGTTCTCGTCGTGGTCGCGGATGACGTGGCAGACGTTCTGGCACAGGAAGCACTCGATGCACTTGCGGAACTCCTGCGAGCGCTCCACGTCGACCTGCTGCATCCGGTAGTCACCGGGGGCCAGGTCGGCCGGGGGAGCGAAGGCCGGCGTCTCCCGCGCCTTCTCGTAGTTGAACGACACATCGGTGACCAGATCCCGGATGACCGGAAAGGTGCGTAGCGGGGTCACCGTGACCGTCTCGTCCTCCTCGAACGTCGACATCCGGGTCATGCAGCTGAGCTTGGGCATCCCGTTGATCTCCATCGAACAGGATCCGCACTTGCCCGCCTTGCAGTTCCATCGGCAGGCCAGATCGGGCGCGTCGGTGGCCTGCAACCGGTGGATCACGTCGAGGACGACCTCGCCCTCGTTGACCTCGACCGTGTAGTCCTGGAGTTCGCCGCCCTCGGCGTCGCCCCGCCAGATCCGGAACTGGCGCTTCGCGCCCGGCTGGCCCGGCGCCCCAGACGTTTCGGTACCCATTCCTCAGCGCTCCTTCTCGGCGTCGTCAGTGGCGGTAGCGGCGTCGGTGGCAGCGGCAGCGTCGACGGCGGCGAGGGCGTCGAACTCGGCCAGTTCGGAGTCCGTGAGGTACTTGGCCAGTTCCGCGCGGTCGAAGAGGCTGACCAGCTCGGTACGCATCTTCGGCAGCGGCTTGCGGGCCAGCCGTACGGTGTCGCCCTCAAGCGAGCAGACCAGGTTGAGTCGCCGCCACTGTGGATCCATCGTGGGAAAGTCCTCGCGGGTGTGGCCGCCGCGCGACTCCCGGCGCTCCAGCGCCGCCCTGGCGGTGCACTCGGAGACGACAAGCATGTTGCGCAGGTCGATCGCGAGGTGCCAGCCCGGGTTGTACCGCCGGCCACCGGCCGCACTGACCTTGGCCACCCGCTCGCGCAGCTCGGCCAGCCGGACCAGTGACTCCTCCAGCTCGGCCTCCCGCCGGATGATCCCGACCAGATCCCCCATCACCGCCTGGAGGTCCTGCTGCAGGGTGTACGGGTTCTCGCCGGTGTCGCGCTGCAACGGGGCCAGGGCGGTCTCCACCGCCGTCTCGACCGCGGTCACCTCGACCCGGGGTCGGCCCCCGGTGAGCTGGTCGACGTAGGTGGCCGCGTGACCGCCCGCCCGCTTGCCGAAGACCAGCAGATCGGACAGCGAGTTGCCGCCCAGCCGGTTCGAGCCGTGCATGCCGCCGGACACCTCACCGGCGGCGAACAGGCCGCGCACCGAGCCGTGCGCGGCGCCGCTGTCCGGGTCGACCTCGACACCGCCCATCACGTAGTGGCAGGTCGGTCCGACCTCCATCGGCTCCTTGGTGATGTCGACGTCGGCCAGTCCCTTGAACTGGTGGTGCATCGACGGAAGGCGACGGCGGATCTCCTCGGCCGGCAGCCGGGAGGCGATGTCCAGGTAGACGCCGCCGGCCGGGGTACCCCGACCGGCCTTGACCTCGCTGTTGATCGCCCGTGCCACCTCGTCGCGGGGCAGCAGCTCCGGCGGGCGCCGGTTGTTGTCCGGGTCGGTGTACCAGCGGTCCGCCTCCTCCTCGGTCTCCGCGTACTGCTTGCGGAAGACGTCGGGAACGTAGTCGAACATGAACCGCTTGCCCTCGGAACTCTTGAGGACACCGCCGTCGCCGCGCACCGACTCGGTGACCAGGATGCCCTTGACCGAGACCGGCCAGACCATCCCGGTGGGGTGGAACTGGAGGAACTCCATGTTGATCAGAGTCGCGCCGGCGCGCAGCGCCAGTGCGTGGCCGTCCCCGGTGTACTCCCACGAATTCGAGGTGACCTTGTAGGACCGACCGACACCACCGGTGGCGAGCACGACGGCGGGCGCCTCGAAGAGGACGAACTCGCCGGACTCCCGGTAATAGCCGAACGCGCCGGCGACCCGGTCCCCATCCAGCAGCAACTCGGTGATGGTGGTCTCGGAGAAGACCTTGATCCGCGCGTCGTACGAGCCGTGCTCGCGCTTGTCCTCCTGCTGCAACGAGACGATCTTCTGCTGGAGGGTGCGGATCAGCTCCAGGCCGGTCCGGTCGCCGACGTGCGCCAGCCGGGGATACTCGTGGCCGCCGAAGTTGCGCTGCGAGATCTTCCCGTCCTTGGTGCGGTCGAACAGCGCGCCGTAGGTCTCCAGCTCCCAGATCCGCTGCGGCGACTCCTTCGCGTGCAGCTCGGCCATCCGGAAGTTGTTGAGGAACTTGCCGCCGCGCATGGTGTCGCGGAAGTGCACCTGCCAGCTGTCCCGGCTGTTCACGTTGCCCATGGCCGCGGCGGCGCCACCCTCGGCCATCACCGTGTGCGCCTTGCCGAACAGCGACTTGGAGATGATGGCGGTCTTCTTGCCGGCCAGCCGTGCCTCGATCGCCGCGCGCAGGCCGGCGCCGCCGGCTCCGATCACGACGACGTCGTAGTGGTGTCGTTCGATGCGAGTGGTAGCGCTCGTGTCCTGGTGCGAATTGGTCGTCATGTTCAGGGCCCTCAGTTGATGAACCGCAGGTCGGAGATCCACCCGGCGGCGACGGACATGACGTAGAAGTCGGCCAGCGCCAGCGTGCCGAGCGTGATCCAGGCGAGCTGCATGTGCCGGACGTTCAGCCAGGAGATGTAGCCCCAGGCCCGGTAACGGACCGGGTGCTTGGAGAAGTGCTTCAGCCGCCCGCCGATGATGTGCCGGCAGGAGTGGCAGGAGATGGTGTACGCCCAGAGCATGACCACGTTGCCGAGCAGGATCAGGTTGCCCAGCCCGAAGCCGAAGCCCTCGGGGCTGTGGAAGGCCAGGATCGCGTCCCAGGTGTTGATCAGCGAGATGACCATGGCGAAGTAGAAGAAGTACCGGTGCGAGTTCTGCACGATCAGCGGGAACCGGGTCTCGCCACCGTAGGAGGCGTGACCGTCGGGCACCGCACAGGCCGGCGGGGAGAGCCAGAACGACCGGTAGTACGCCTTGCGGTAGTAGTAGCAGGTCAGCCGGAACAGCAGCAGGAACGGCAGGGTGAACGCGGCGTCCGGGATGATCCACCAGCCGGGCAGGTACTGCCCGAAGTGGGATGCCTCCGGGATGCACCGGTCGGTCACGCACGGGGAGTAGAACGGGGTCAGGTAGTGGTAGTCCTCGACCCAGTACCACCTGTGCATGAAGACCCGGACCGTCGCGTACGTGACCCAGGCGCCGAGCCCGATGACGGTGATCAGTGGGGCAAACCACCAACGGTCCGTTCGCAACGTCTTCGCCGCGATGGCGGCGCGTGCCCGCGCGCCCCGCGGTTTCGTTGCCGATGATGTCATTCGCGTCGTCTCCCTGACGGGGCCCTGTCACGGGCGGCGGAACACTTCTGGGCGGCACGCGGAACGGCGAACCTGCCCCCCGCCTGCCGCGTCATGCGCGCACCAACGACCGCACCGGGCGTACCGGAGCAGCTAAGTGACACACGTTACGCCGATCTAGGCGGGCCGTCCGCGCAAGGCAGTGTCCCGTGTGTCCCGCCCTTTGGAAACCCTCTCACCATGATCAAGATGCGGGCGTCCGGAAAAGATCGACCAGCGGTGGACGAGCGGTCAGCCGGACGCCCCACCAGTGAAGTTCCAGGAGGCCAGCCGCAGCGAGGCTGCCTCCCACCAGACGCCGTCCGCGCGGTCCGGTAGGCGTACCGCACGCCGGCCCACCTCCAGCACCGCGCCGGGCGCGAGCGCCCGAGGGTACGACTCGGTGAAACGCAGGTCGCGGACCGCCCCGGTGACCTGGCCGTCCTCGACCAGCCACAGCCCGTTGCGGGTCAGGCCGGTGACGACCAGACTCAACGGGTCGAGCACCCGGGTGTACCAGAGGTCGCTGACCAGCAGACCGCGCCGCATCCGGGAGACCAGAGCGGCGGTGTCCGGGTCGGCGACCGCCCCGGCCGGCGGGGCGGCTGGAGCGCCCGCGACTGCGCCGCCCGCCGCGCCCGCCGTGCTCAGCGGGCTCGCGGTGCCGGCGGGGGCCAGGCGCAGGTTGCGGGGGATCGGGCCGAAGGTGGGGCTGCCGGCCCAGGCATGGCCGGTCGAGGCGGCACCCACTTCGGCGGCGCTACGCCGGTCGTGTGCCACGGCGTTGGTGGTGCCCGCGTCCACCAGGGTCAGTTCCCGGGTCGGGGTGCCCTCCAGGTCGAACGGCACGCCGGACCCGCCCAGCGGATCGTCGACCAGGGTCACCGCGCGGTCGAACTGGGCCACCCCGGGTGCGGCGAACGACTGCCGCTCCGCGTACCGCTTGCCGTTGAAGCCGTACCAGGCCAGATTCTCCAGCAGGTCCGCGACGGCGGCCGGTTCCAGCACCACCGGATAGCGCCCGGGTGCCAGTTCCACCGGGTCGGCAGCGGCCCGTGCCTTGCCGGCGGCCCGGCGGCCGAGGCCGGCACCGTCGAGATCGGCGAGCCGGTCGACGCAGTGCCGGGCGGTGCCGTCCGCGCCACCGGCCCGGGCGATGCCGTCCATCGCCGCCTCGGCCCCGCGCCCCGTGCCGAGTGCCCCGCCGAGTTGGCGAACGCCGCCGCGCGGCGCGCCGTGCGGCAGTAACCGGCGGTTTCCAGCCCGCCGGCCGCGTCGACGAATGCCCGGACCAGGGCCGCCCGCTCGGCCGGCCCGGCGTACGCGGTCGCCTCGTCCCATCCGGCGGCCGGTATCGCGACCGTGGGCGTGAGCCCCGGCCAGCCCGGATCGGGTGGGGTGAACCGGGCCGCCGCCAGCACCCGCTCCACCAGCGCACGCAGCCCGTCGGCGGTGACCGTGTTCCCGCTGCCGGTGGCGGTACGCCCGGCCAGGTGGACCCGGAGCCGGACGTCCACGGCGGACCCGGCGACGTTCTGGTGGATCGCCGAGTTGGCGAACCTGGTCAGCGCCAACTCCGTCCTGCCCACCGAGACCTCGGCCTGCGCGCCCGCTCCGGCCAGCCGGGCGACCAGATCCACCACCCGTCCGGCGAGGTCCAACTCGGCGTCGTCGGTCGGACCGGTGCTCACGCGCGCACCCCCACCCGGACGTTGCGGAACCGGGCCGGCGCGGCCGGGTGTCCGGTGTGCCCGACCTGTCCGGGCTGACCCTTGCCGCAGTTCGGCGTGCCCCACGAGACGATCTCGGAGGAGAGCATGTCCATCGAGCGCCAGAACAGCGGCCCGATGCCGGTGTACGTCGGGTTGCGCAGCATCCGCCCACGCCGGCCGTTGCGGATCTCCCAGCCGATCTCGCAGCCGAACTGGAAGTTCAGCCGCTTGTCGTCGATGGACCAGGATCGGTTGACGTCCATCAGCACCCCCTCGTCGGTGGCGGCGACGATCTCCTCAAGGGTGTGCGGGCCGGGTTCCAGCCCGACGTTCGTCATCCGCACCATCGGCAGCCGCGCCCAGCCGTCGGCGCGTACGCTGCCGCCGTAGTCGAGGCCGGCGACCGCGGCCGAGTCCCGGCCGGCCAGCACCCCCACCCACCGCCCGGCCCGCACCGCGTCGCGCTTGACCGCCGGCGAGCCCTCGTCGTCGTAGCCGAAGCTGCCCAGCGCGCCCGGGATGGTCGGGTCGATGGTGACGTTCATCAGCTCGGAGCCGTACCGCAGCGAGCCGAGCTGGGCGAGATCCAGCCACGAGGTGCCGGCGAAGGCCGCCTCCCAGCCGAGGATGCGGTCCAGCTCGATGGCGTGCCCGACCGACTCGTGGATCTGCAACGCCAACTGCTCGCCGCCCAGGATCAGGTCGGTCTCGCCGGCCGGGCAGAGCGGCGCGGTCAGCAGCGCCCGCGACTCCTCGGCGATCCGCGCCGCGTGGGCTGTCAGGTCGAGGGAGTCGACCAGCTCCCAGCCGGTGGTGCCGTACTGGCCGCGGTAGCTCGGCCAGGACCGGCGTTGCGTCTCGCCGTCGCCGACCGAGGTGGCCGAGATTCCGCCGCCGCACTCGCGGATGCGCTGGTCGATGCGGTGTCCCTCGCTGGAGACGAACCACTTCGTGGTGTCCCAGACCTGGTAGAGACCCTCGGCGAGGTCGGCCCCGTGGTCGGCCATCGTGCGGGTGGCGGCCACCAGCAGGTCGCCCTTGGTGGCGAGGGAGACGCCGAGCGGGTCCGCCTCGCACGGCGCGGACCAACTGGCCGTCGCCGGTGCGGACGGGACCAGGTCGACGGGCTGCCCGGGGACCAGTCCGCTGGCCGTGGCGGTCCGCGCGGCGCGCCGGCCGGCATCGCGGGCGGCCCGCTCGGACAGCTCCGGTACGGCCTGGAAGCCCCAGCCCGACCCGACCAGCGCGCGGACACCCAGCCCGATGCTCTCGTCCTGGGCCAGCGCCTCGACCTCGCCGTTGCGGGCGGCCATCGACTCGTAGCGCCGGTGCATCACCCGGGCGTCG
The DNA here is from genome assembly GCF_019697375.1 of Micromonospora tarapacensis. Lineage (NCBI taxonomy): Bacteria > Bacillati > Actinomycetota > Actinomycetes > Micromonosporales > Micromonosporaceae > Micromonospora > Micromonospora tarapacensis. The sequence goes on from NZ_JAHCDI010000003.1 coordinate 699,852, forward strand.
GCGTAGCGGGCCCCCGCGTCCAGCGCCGCCTGCACGGCCGCCTCGGCCGCGTCGAACTCGCTCATGTCGGTGCTCCGCTGCGCTGCGCGCCGCCATGAGGCACTTTCGCGCTGCGTCGATGATTCACTCGCTGACGCTCGCTCATGGGCCAAGGTGGGCGCGGAGAAAGTCGAGCTCCAGGTGGAGGAGGCGTTCGGAGAGGCCACCGGCCGCCATGTGGGTGGCGCCGGTCAGCGGCAGCACCGAGTGCGGCCGGCCGGTGGCCAGCAGCGCCGCGGACAGCCGGAGCGTGTGCGCCGCCACCACGTTGTCGTCCACCATGCCGTGGACCAGCAGCAGCGGTCGGGTCTGCGCCGGATCGGTGACCGGCTCGGCGGCCAGCTCCACAAGCGAGTGGTGCGCGTACACGTCCTCACCGTCGGCGGGCGGGCCGAGATAGCGCTCGGTGTACGCGGTGTCGTAGAGGGCCCAGTCGGTGACCGGCGCACCGGCGATCCCGCACCGGAACAGCTCCGGATGGCGCAGCACCGCCAGGCCGGCCAGCCAGCCGCCGAACGACCAGCCCCGCACCCCGACCCGGCTCAGGTCCAGGTCCGGGTGCTTGTCGGCGAGCGCGGTGAGCGCCTCCACCTGGTCGAGCAGGATCACGTCGGCCACCCGCCGGTGGATGGCCTTCTCGTACGACGGGGCGATGCCCGGTGTGCCCCGGTTGTCGACCACCACCACCGCGAAGCCGGCGTCGGCCCACCACTGCCGCTCCAGCCAGGCCGACCGGGCGGCGAGCACCTCCTGGTGCCCCGGCCCGCCGTAGACGTCCAGCAGCACCGGCAGGCGGCGGCCGGTGACGTGGTTGTCCGGGTAGAGCACCGCCGTGGGCAGCCGACGGTCGGTGACCCGTTCCAGCAGCGGCAGCGGGGAGTAGCCGCAGGTGGCGGCCAGCGACCGCAGGGTGCCCACCTCCCGGTCGCCCTGCCGCACCGTCCACCGGGTGCCCGCGTGGTCGAGTGAGGCGCTGCCGACGACCAGCACGTCGCCGCCGACCGCGGCGACGTGCCACCCGGCGTCGCCGGTGAGCCGGCGGGCGTCGACCCCACCGCCGATGCTGGTCCGCACCCGGAACAGGTGCTGCTCGCTCGGTTCCCCGTCGCTCGCCTCGACCAGCAGGTCGGCCGGGCCGCTGCCGGCGGCGAGCCGGCCGACGACCCGGCGCACGTACAGCGAGGGCGGGGTGAGCAGGGTGCCGTCGGCGAACAGGCAGCGGGCGTCGTACCCGTCGTGGGCCAGCTCGCCACCGACCAGCACCCGCCCGTCGGGCAGGTGCGCGGGCGTGCCCGGGATCGGCTCCACCCAGCGCGGGTCGGCCAGCTCGGCGTGCACCTGGGTCTCGCCGGTGCGCGGGTCGACCGCGAGCACGAGCCCGTGCTGCTGCGAGCGGCGCAGCACGGTGATCAGCGGGGCGCCGTCGCCCCAGTGCACCGCGGTCAGGTACGGGTAGGTCTCCCGGTCCCAGTGCACGTCGACCCAGCCGCCGTCGAGGTCGAGCAGGTGCAGGCTGACCTCCGCGTTCGGGCCACCCGCCACCGGGTACGCGACAGCGACCGGCGCGCTGGCCGGCTGCGCCGGATCGTGCAGGTGCCAGCGGGGCAGCCGGGACTCGTCGACCCGGGCGGCCAGCACCGACCGCCCGTCGGGCGCCCACCAGTACCCGCGGTGCCGCCCGAACTCCTCGGCCGCGATGTGCTCGGCCAGCCCCCAGACCACCCCGGAGTCCTCACCGGCCAGGATCGTGTCGCTGCCGTCGGCGTCGACCACCCGAAGTTCGCCCCGGCGCACTCCCTCGGCGGCGTCGGTCACGTAGGCCAGCCGCTGGCCGCCCGGATCCGGCCGGGGGTCGAGCACCGGACCGACGGCGGGCACCTCGATCACGTCGCGGTGCACCAGGTCGGCCCGGAAGATCCGGCCGGCCAGCGCGAACACCGCCACCCGCCCGGCGCCGTCGAGGGCGTACGCGCCGATGCCCGAGGCGCTCAGCCGCAGCCGCTCCCGCCGGGCCCGCTCCCCGGGGCTGAGCGCCGCGAGGTCGGCGTCCGCGCCGAGCAGGGCGGCCGGGTCGGCGACCAGCCGCTCCTCGCCGGTCGCGACGTCCAGCTGCCAGAGCGCGTCGGCCGGGTCCTGCGGTCCCGCCGAGCGCAGGAAGACCACCCGGGCGCCGTCGTCGGCCACGGAGACGGCGCGCGGCGCCCCGTGGCCGAACCGGCGGGTGCGGGCGGCCAGCTCGGGATAGTCCACAGGCCAGATCGTAGGCCGGTGCCGAGCGGGATGTGAGCGACCTGAGCGGACGCGTCCACCCGGATCCGGCAGAACCGCCGGATAGAGTGACCGTCGTGACGACGCTGCCTGACCGCCGCCTGCTGCTGGTCCACGCGCACCCCGACGACGAGTCCATCGGCACCGGCTCGACCATGGCCCACTACGCGGCCAGCGGTGCCCACGTCACGCTGGTCACCTGCACGCTGGGCGAGGAGGGCGAGATCCACGTGCCGGAGTTGGCCGGTCTCGCCGCCACGGAGGCGGACCAGCTCGGCGGGTACCGGATCACCGAGCTGGCCGCGGCGTGCGCCGAACTCGGCGTCACCGACCACCGCTTCCTCGGCGGCGCCGGGCGCTACCGCGACTCGGGCATGATGGGCCTGCCCACCAACGAGCACCCCCGCGCGTTCTGGCGGGCGGATCTCGACGAGGCCGCCGGGCAACTGCTGGAGATCATCCGGGAGATACGGCCACAGGTGCTGGTCACGTACGACGACAACGGCTTCTACGGCCACCCCGACCACATCCAGGCACACCGGGTGGCGATGCGGGCCGTCGAACTGGCCGCCGCGGAGGGGCTCGCCCCGGCGAAGGTCTATTGGACGGCCATGCCGCAGAGCGTGCTGGAAGCGGGCATGACGCACTTCGCGGAGGCGTCGGACAATCCCTTCGCCGGCATCGCCGACGCCACCGAGCTGCCCTTCTGCACGCCGGACAAGGAGATCGCGGCGCGCGTCGACGCCACCGAGCAGCACGCCGCGAAGGAGGCGGCGATGCGCTCCCACGCTACCCAGATCCCGGCCACCTCCTGGCTCTACTCGATCGCCGGCAACTTCGGTGCCGAGTTCATGGGGGTGGAGTACTTCACCCTCGCGCTGGGGGAGAAGGGGCCGGGCAGGGGCCCGTACGGTTGGGAGCCGGACCTGTTCGCCGGGCTGGACGTCGCCGGTGGCCCCGAGCCCGCACCGGCCCCGTCGGCCGGCCGCCGGTGAACCTGCCCACCGCGATGTCGATCGCCCCGCAGGAGCAGGAGCAGCAGCCACCCCGGCCCGGCCGGCTGCGGCGGCCCCTGGACATCGGTCTGCGGGTGACCGGCGGGGCGCTCGCCGTCGTCGCCGCCGCGGTGAGTGCGGTGCTGGAACTGCTGCTCGCCCCGCTGCGGGTCGGCGGTTACCTGGTCGGGGTGGCGGTGCTCGTCGCCGTGGCCGTGAACGTCGTGTTGAGTTCGTTCGCCGTCGAGGCGGTCGGCCGCCGCTGGGCGGTGGCGCTGCCGGCGTTGCCCTGGGTGGCGATCATGGTGGCCGCCGCGGACCGGACCACCGAGGGCGACGTGCTGCTCGTCGGCGACTGGGTCGGGCTCACCCTGGTGGTCGCCGGCGCGATGACCTTCGCGGTGATGGCGTTCCGGTCGATCCTCGCACCGGCACCGGCTCGCGGCCGGTACTGACGGCACTCAGCAACGGGTGGTAGATATTCCTGCCAGGAGACCCGCCATCGGGGCGGGCGGTACGGCGGGAGGCGTGTGATGGGACAGCGGTGGCGTGCGGTCGGGGTGCTCGCGGTCGCACTGTTCGCGGTCAACGTGGCCGCCCGGCTGGTCATCCGGTTCGGTTTCGACGGTGACGACATCGTCGCCGACCGGGTGTCGCTCGGGATGTTCGTGGTGATCGGTCTGATCCTGGCCGGCGTCGCGTTCGTGTGGGGCGGGCGGTGGCCACTGGCACAGTGGGCCGGTGACGTGGCCATCGCGATCGGTGTCGCGCTCGGGCTGACCGTGCTGGTCGGGCCGCTGCTGGTCGGCAACAACCCGTTCGCCGGCGGCGGCAGTACGTTCTTCGCGCAGATCGGGCTCTACCTGGTGGCGACCACCGCGGGGACGCTCCTGGGTTACCTGCTGCTGACCACGCTGGGTCGCGATCACCGTTCGCAGCGTCTCCAGCGGTACGCCGAGACCACCGCGGCCAAGCCCCGCCGCGTGGTTCGCCGCTGACCCGCCGGGCCGGTCAGCCCGGGGCGACCCGGGTCCGGTAGGTGTGATGGGTGGTGAAGCCGAGCTTGCGGTAGAGCGTGACGGCAGGCACGTTGCGCTGCTCCACCTGGAGGAAGGCGTCGGTTGCTCCCGTCGCGCCGGCCCACCGGGCGAGCGCGCCGACCAGTCCGGCAGCCAGGCCACGGCGGCGGGCGGCGGGCAGCACCTCGATCAGGCACAGCCCCAGCCAGCGCCCCTGCCCGGTGACCGTGCCCCGGCCGATCGCCACCAGTGCGCCGGCGTCGTACGCGTGGGCGAAGCGGACCTGGTCGACGCCGGTGAGCACCTGCCGGGCGGCGGCCGGCAGGCCACCCTTGCGGCCGGCGGCCACCGTGAGCCAGTCGTTGGTCGGGGTGGCCGCCAGTTCGACCACGACACCGGCCGGGCCGCCCGTGCCGGCCGCGTCGATCAGCGGGCCGGTCGGCGACGCCGGCGTGAGGGCGGCGAGCGGGGCCGTCTGCACCAGCACCGGCGGGCGACTGTGCCAACCCCTCAGGTCGAGTTCGGCGCCGACCGGTGCGGCCAGCGGCAGCGGCGTGTTGACCAGCGCCCGCTGGCCCCGCTCGGCGTACCAGCGTTCGATCTCGTCCAGCGCCGCCGGCAACGGCCGGTCCGGGTCACCCACCGGCAGGGCCGAGTTGGCCCGGCCGGTCCAGCCGTCGGCGGCGCGCAGCAGCCAGTCACCGAGCCGGTCACGGGTGGGCGCCGGCCAGGCCTCGTCGGCCGCGAGCTCCAACTCCACCACCGCGGCGGCGGTGGGCCGCCGGGCCGCCGGAACCCGCTTGGCCCGGTGCACCTCCGCGATCGGGACACGCAGCCGCCCGTGCCGCGTGGTCAATGTGAGATGGGTCTCGGTCAACTCGACCAGTTCGCCGAGGGCGTCGGAATAGACCGGGCGACCGGCGCGCATACCCGTGCGGCGCCGGACCACGATCCGGTGTCCCACGTCCTGCTCTCGGAGCACGATCGACCTCCTCCCCGGCGAGATACTAGGCTCTTACCGTCGCGGGTGATCGCGGCGCGTCTTGCGGAGGAGAAGACCGGTGACCTACATCATCGCCGAGCCGTGCGTCGATGTGCTCGACAAGGCATGCATCGAGGAGTGCCCGGTCGACTGCATTTACGAGGGCAATCGGATGCTCTACATCCACCCCGACGAGTGCGTCGACTGTGGTGCCTGCGAGCCCGTCTGCCCGGTGGAGGCGATCTTCTACGAAGACGACGTGCCGGAACAGTGGAAGGACTACACCGGCGCCAACTACGAGTTCTTCGAGGACCTGGGCTCGCCCGGCGGCGCCTCGAAGATCGGCAAGGTGGAGAAGGACACCACCTTCGTGGCCGCCCAGCCACCTCGCGGCGAGGGCCACTGAACCGGCCCGCCCCGGTCTCGTCGCGGCTGCCTGAGTTCACCTGGGACGCCCTGGAGGCCGCGGCCGCGCTGGCCGTGACGCATCCGGACGGCCCGATCAACCTCTCCATGGGCACGCCGGTCGACCCGGTGCCGGAGGTGATCCGGCGGGCGCTGGCCGATGCGGCCGACGCGCCGGGCTACCCGTTGACGGCCGGCACCCCGGCGCTGCGGGACGCGATCGCCGCCTGGGTGGCCCGGGCGTGCGGCGCCGGGGCCGACGGGCTCGGGGTGCTCCCGACGATCGGCTCCAAGGAGCTGGTCGCCTGGTTGCCCACCCTGCTCGGGGTGGGGCCCGGGGATGTCGTCGTGGTGCCGCCGATCGCCTACCCGACCTATGAGGACGGGGCCCGCCTGGCCGGGGCCACGACCGTACGCGCCGACTCGCTGACCACCGTCGGCCCGACCTCCCGGGTACGCCTCGTCTGGATCAACTCGCCGGGCAACCCGACCGGGCGGGTGCTGCCCGCCGCCCACCTGCGCAAGGTGGTGGACTGGGCGCGGGAGCGCGGCGCGGTGGTCGCGAGCGACGAGTGCTACCTCCCGCTCGGCTGGGACGCCGCACCGGTGTCGGTGCTCTCGCCCGAGGTCTGCGGCGGCTCGTACGACTCGGTGCTGGCCGTGCACTCGCTGTCCAAGCGCTCCAACCTGGCCGGCTACCGGGCCGGCTTCGTGGCCGGTGACCCGGCGCTGGTGGCCGAGCTGCTCAAGATCCGGAAGCATGCGGGGATGATCGTTCCCGCGCCGGTGCAGGCGGCCATGATCGCCGCCCTGCGTGACGAGCGGCACGCCGACGAGCAGCGGGAGCGGTACCGCGCGCGGCGCGAGACGCTGCGGGCGGCGTTCACCGGTGCCGGCTTCGCCGTGGAGCACTCCGAGGCGGGGCTCTATCTCTGGCTGACCCGGGGCGAGGACTGCTGGGACACGGTGGACTGGCTGGCCCGCCGGGGGATCCTGGTCGCCGCCGGTGTCTTCTACGGCCCCGGCGCCCGGCAGTACGTCCGGGCGGCGTTGACGGAGTCCGACGAGCGGATCGCCGCCGTCGCCGCCCGACTCGCCCAACCCTGACGGCACGGCCCGCTCCCGCCCGGCCCCGCGGTCGCACTCGGCACCGGGCGGCGGTCCGGCTGGGCGATATCCTCGGCGCGGACTTCGCGCGGGGCCGCCCGGCTCCGTGCACGAGACGGAACGCCGAGGTACACGATGGTACTCACGGCTGACGGCCGCCCGCGGGTGGCGGTGGTCGGCACCGGGCTGATCGGCGGGTCGGTGCTGCTGCGGCTGCACGCCGCCGGGCTGGAGGTCACCGGCTGGGATCCGGACGAGGGGACCCGGCGGCAGGCCCGGCTGGCCGGCGTACCGACCGCGGAGCGGCTGGTCGACGCCGTGGCCGACCGGGACGTGGTCTTTCTCGGCGGGCCGCTGCCCACGCTGCCGGCGACCCTGGTCGAGGTCGCCGGGATGACCGGCGAGGAGTGCCTGCTCAGCGACGTCGGCAGCACCAAGGCGGAACTGGCGGCGTTCGCCCTGGCGCGGGGGTTGACCCGCCGCTTCGTTCCCGGTCATCCGATGGCCGGCACCGACCGGGCCGGTCTCGCCGCGGCGCTGCCGGAGCTGTTTTCCGGCGCCAGCTGGGTGCTCTGCCCCGCGCCGGACGGGCTGGCCGCGTTCCGCCGGCTCGCCACCCTGATCACCGAGGTCTTCGCCGCCCGGGTGGTGCCGATGGCGGCGGACCGGCACGACGCCGTGGCGGCGCTCGCCTCGCACGTGCCGCACCTGCTCGCGGGGGCGCTGGCCGGCGCGGCACAGCGGTCGCCGCTGCGCGAGGCGGTCCTCGCGCTGGCCGCCGGAAGCTTCCGGGACGGCACCCGGGTCGCCGGCACCCGCCGCAGCGCACCGCGAACATGCTGCGCGGCAACCGCGACGAGGTGCTGGCCGCACTGGCCGAGGTCACCGCCTTTCTCGACGAGTTGGCCGGGGCGCTGCGGTCCGGTGCCGGCGAGCGGCTCGCGGCCCGGTACGCCGAGGCTGGCGCCGCCCGCGCCGGCCTGGCCGGCCGCCCGTACGACCAGCAGGTGAGGTCCTTCCGGGTCGGCGAGGAGCGCGCCGAGGTGGCCTGGCTGTGCGGGCTGGGGGCGGCCGGGGACACCTCGGCGCGTGCCGGGTGGCGGACGGCACCGTCGCCTACACCGCCCACCTCCCGCAGGTCGGCTGAGCGCGACCGGTCGCTCCGGGGACGGCACCGCCCGCCGCCGGCCCGCCCGCATCGGTGGGCACGGCGGGTGGCCCGCCGCTAGGGTGAGGGCATGGTGGACGGACCGGTGGTGACGGTGCGGGGCGAGGCGTACCGCGAGGTCGCTCCGGAACTCGCCCGGTTCACGGTGACCGCCCTGGCCCGTGATCGGGAGCGGGAGCCGACGCTGACCCGGCTGGCCGAACGGGCTGCCGCGATCCGCGTGCTGCTCGACTCGTACGGCCCGACGATCGATCGCCGGGAGGCCGGCGACCTGCGGGTGCGGCCCGAGACTCGACGCTCCGGTGAGCGGGTGGTGGCCTGGCACGGCTCGGTGGTCACCACGGTGACGGTCAGTGATTTCGCCGCGCTCGGCGAGCTGATGCTGCGCCTGGCCGACCAGGACCAGGTCGAGGTGGCCGGGCCGTGGTGGTCGCTGCGGCCCGACAGCCCCGCCTACCGGGAGGCCCGGCACACCGCGATCGGTGACGCCCTGCAACGGGCCCGCGAGTACGCCGAGGCGCTCGGTGCCCAGGTCACCGACCTGGTCGAGTTGGCCGACGAGGGCGGCACCGCGCAGCCGATGATGGCGCGGATGGCGTTCGACGCCGGTGGTGCCGAGTCCGGCGGGCCGCCGGAGCTGGAACTCGACCCGCAGCCCCAGGGAGTGCACGCGGCCGTGCGGGCCCGGTTCACGATCAGCCGACCGGTCCTGTCCTGATGCCCACCGCCCTGGTCCTGCCCGTCGGGGAACTGGTGGACCGCGCCCGCGCGTTGGCCGAGGCCGGCCCGCGGCAGCTGCTCGGGATCACCGGCGCCCCCGGGGCCGGCAAGTCCACGCTGGCCGCCCAGGTGGTCGAGGCGGTCGGTCCGGCCGCCCGACTGGTGCCGATGGACGGCTTCCACCTCGCCCAGGCCGAGCTGCATCGACTCGGCCGGGCCGACCGCAAGGGTGCGATCGACACCTTCGACGCGAACGGCTACGTGTCGCTGCTTCGCCGGCTGCGCCGCAAGGAGCCGACCTCGGTCTGGGCGCCCGGGTTCCGCCGGGATCTGGAGGAGCCGATCGCGGGGGCGGTCGAGGTGCCGCCGGAGGTCCGGCTGGTGGTCACCGAGGGCAACTACCTGCTGATCCCGGACTGGCCCTGGGACGAGGTCCGTGCGTTGCTGCACGACGCGTGGTTCCTGGACCTCGACGTCGACCTACGGCGGCACCGGCTGGTGGCGCGGCACGTCGCGCACGGGCGGTCGGAGCAGGACGCCCGGGCCTGGGCGCTGGGCAGTGACGAGACCAACGCGGCGCTGGTGGCCGGCACCGCCGGCCGTGCCGACCTGGTGGTCCGGCTAGCCGCGCCCTCGCCGGGGTGACGGGACCGCCCGCCGGAGCAGCCAGGCCACCCGGGATCTTTCCCGGTGGAATTCGTCGGCCGCCGGGTAGCCGCCGTGGCTGCGGATCGGTGGGTCGGCCACCTCGCCGTCGCTCGGGTGCAGTGCCTCGGGGTCGGTGACCGCGATGTCCCGTTCCCCTGCGGCGACCGGCCAACCGAGCGGGTCGGTGTCCCGCCAGAAGTTCGTCCACCTGGTCACGCCGGACGGCCGGGTCAGTGCCCCGGTCAGCACGGGCAGCCGGTCGGGGCCGAAGTAGGCGGGGAAGATCCGGCCGTAGAGCCGGGTCAGCTGGCAGCCGTAGGAGAAGAACCAGATCCGTCGCCGCCACCGGTGTGGTAGTTGGAGGATCACCGCGGTGCAGATCACGGTGCCCTGGCTGTGCCCGGAGAGGATGATTCCGTCCATCCGGCGGGGGTCGTGCTCGGTCAGCGCGAGCAGGCCGGCGGTGCGGGTGAGCAGTTCGGGCACGGCCCGCTCGGCATAGCTCGGTGGGGCGAGCGGGTGCGCGGTGCGCGGCCAGAACGTTCCCACGTCCCAGACCACCCCGACGGACCGCCGGACGGTGTCGTTGCGGTAGACGAGCAGGCCGACGGCGGCGACCGCCACCGGCAACCAGCCGAGCAGCGAGCCGCCGATGTCGGCGACGGCCTTGACCGCGGCGGCGCCTGCGCCCGTCGCTATCGCCTGCGGGCGGGCGGCGGAGAGGACGGCGACGCAGCCGAGGGCGGCGAGCACGGCCATCGCGCCGGCGTACCAACCGGCCAGCCGCAGCGCGTGTTCGCCGACCAGCCGGTGCAACGCCTGGTGGGTGCTCACGTCCCGGCCGCGGCGCAGGTCGTGCGCGGAAAGCCGTCCGCCGCGGGCGCTCAGTTCGGCGTACTCCTCGCGCCGCAGCCGGTGGAAGAGCACGGCGGCGCGGACGGCGACCAGGGCGAGCAGCAGCAGCGCGACGCCGAAGCCCAGCCCGGCCCAGGGCACCAGGGTCGGCGGGACCACCACGGACCGCCCGCCGGGCGTGGCCGCGCCGTTGAGCCGGTCGGTGACCCAGTAGAGCACTCCGGTGCTGTACGCGAGGCAGAGCAGCCAACCGAAGCCGGCGATGACAGCCGGTGCCCGACCTCGCCAGGCGAGGTCGGTGTGCGGCTCCAGCGGTTGGTTCGACGCGGTGGGCCGGGTCCGGGGCAGCAGCAGGCCGGTCCCCGCGAGGGCCAACAGCGGCAGGGTCAGCTGCCACACCTCAAGCGGTGCCGGCCCGACGCCGGGCAACCAGCCGTGGCACCAGCCGGCGGCGCCGGCGATCAGCAGCGTGGCGGCGGCGGGTGTCGCGACGCCGCGCCGCCCGGAGCGCGCGGCTGCCCCGATCGCGATGAGCAGCAGCAGTTGGCCGGTGCCCAGCCAGGCGATGATCCGGTCGTAGCCCGGCAGCGACCGGTCCGCCAGGCAGCCGGCCAGGGCCGGGTCTTCGGCGCATCCCGCGGGTGGGCGTAGCTCGGCCAGGGGCGTGCCGGCGGCGCCGTCGGGCAGCATCAGCACCGCGACGGTGCCGGCCAGGCCGAGGCCGGTGAGGACGACGACCATGGCGCTCCACGGGCCGAGCGGGGTGGCCCCGTCGCGCCGGGTCAGGAACGGCCGGCCGATGGCCACCAGCGTGATCACCACGACCGCGATCATCCCCGCCGCCGCGGTCCAGGCGATGGCGGCCCGCGCCCCCGCGGCGGGTCCAGCATCGCGACCGTGCCGAGCGGGACCGCCGCGGCCACCACCGTGGCGGTGCAGAGGTGCAGCACGGCCGCGCGCCGCAGCTGCCCCTCGCCCCACCAGAACGTCGGGTCCTGAAGTGGGTTGGCGAGCGGGGCCGGCGGCGGTTCGGGAAGGGAGGCGGTTCCGGCGCCGGCTGGCTGACCGGCACGTCGGCGTCGACCGGCGCCGGCGTACGGCGCACCGGCGGGTTCGTCGTCGGGTCGGCGGGCATCACCGCCTCGTACTGGTACGTCCGCCAGGTGACCAGGCCGAGCACGGCGATCAGGGCGAGCGGCACGAGCAGGCCGACGGCCAACGTCCGGCCGCCCTGCTGCCACCAGGGGCTGGCGAGGAACTCCCACGGCCCGGGGACGTGGCGCAGGCAGGTCTCGTCCACGCACTGCCAGCCGATGAGGTCGACGCCGACTCCGGTGAGCGCGATCACGGGCGTGCCGGTCAGGGTCAGGCAGAACAGCCGGATCAGCCATGCGGTCATCCCGGATCGGCTGGCCAGCCGTTCGGTGGTCGGGTCGGGCGGTATCCCGGGCCGGGCGTGCAGTGCCACATTGGCGAGGGTGAAGGGCAACAGCAGCGTCCAGAGGGCCCGCTCCACGTCACGGGCGGTCCGCGCGCCGGAGGTCAACTGCCCCCAGCTGTACGCCTCGACGACGATCGGATCGAGTGGCGTGGCGGTGGGAGAGCGGTAGAAGCCGGTGACCGGGCCGCCGGCGACCAGCCGTGGCTGGAGTGCCTCGCCGGCCGGTTCCGCCGTCAGACCCAGGATCTCGGCGGGCGGCGTGTTCGACACTCCGTGTACGCGAAGTTCGAGAATCCGACTGCCCATGCCAAGCCTCCCGGTGACGCCTGTGTTACCCAGAGTGCCTGATCCGTCGGCCCGGGTGCCACTCGCCGTAGAGGTGTTTGTGCTGGTGGGAGCCCCTGGTTGGTCAGTTGAGCTGGCATGAGCAAGGACGATCGCGTCGCCGATGGTGATGGGTCGCGCCGCCTCCCACGTCGCCCGGCGCGGTTCTGGAGTCGCCTTCGTCGACGAGACCGTTGCCGGCTCTCAGTCGTTGGCGTGCAGGGCGGCGTTCAGCTCGATGCCCCGGCCGGTGCGGGGCCGGGCCTCCAGCGCTCCGGTGACCGAGTTGCGCCAGAGGAGCAACCCGTCGACGCCGGACAGCTCGCGGGCCTTGACCACCCGGCCGTCCGGCAGGCCGATCTTCGAGGCGGCGGTGATGTAGCAACCTGCCTCGACCACGCAGTCGTCGCCGAGCGAGATGCCCACGCCGGCGTTCGCGCCGACCAGGCTGCGTTCGCCGATGCGCACCTTGTCGGTGCCGCCGCCGGAGAGGGTGCCCATGATGGAGGCGCCGCCGCCGATGTCCGAGCCGTCGCCCACCACCACGCCCTGCACGATGCGACCCTCGACCATGGAGGTGCCCAGCGTGCCGGCGTTGAAGTTGACGAAGCCCTCGTGCATGACCGTGGTGCCCGCGGCGAGGTGTGCGCCGAGGCGGACCCGGTCGGCGTCGGCGATCCGCACCCCCGCGGGGACCACGTAGTCCGTCATCCGGGGGAACTTGTCCACTCCGTACACGCCCAGGTGGCGGCCGGCGGCCCGTTCGATGACGCGCAGTTCGTCCACCCGCTCCGGCGGGCAGGGCCCGGCCGAGGTCCAGGCCACGTTGGCCAGCTTGCCGAAGATGCCGTCGAGGTTGAGCTCGTTGGGCCGCACCAGGCGGTGCGAGAGCAGATGCAGCCGCAGGTACGCGTCGGCCGCGTCCTTGATCGGGTCGTCCAGCGAGCCGATGACGGTGACCACCTGGACGGTACGCAGACCCGGCAGCGCGCGGTCGCCGATCGCGCCCGGCGGCAGGTCCAGCACGTCGGCCTCGTCCTCGCCGGCGATCAGCGGCAGCTCGCCGAGGCCCAGCTTGCCGGTCGGGTACCAGGTGTCGAGCACCTGGTCGCCGGCGGTGACGGTGGCCAGGCCGATGCCCCACGCGGATTGTGTGGACGTCATTTACTCACCTCTCGTTCCCATGGGCTTGCTGCTGCTCGCGACTGCGGGGCTCGCAAGCTCACTCCTCGCGTTTCGCCGAAGGGCTCGCGTCTCACGGTCGCCGGTTGTGACGGTACCGTGCGGACCATGGAGAACCCGCTTACCCCCGAGGTCCTCGCCGATCCGGTGGCGTTGACCCGCGCGCTGGTCGACATCAAGTCGGTGTCCCTCAACGAGACGGCCATCGCCGACTGCGTCGAGGAGATCCTGCGGGTGGTGCCGCACCTGACCACGAGCAGGCACGGCAACACGGTGATGGCCCGTACGGACCTGGGCCGGAGCTCCCGAGTGGTACTGGCCGGGCACCTGGACACCGTCCCGTTGAACAACAACTTCCCGTCGACTCTGCGCGGCGACCTGATCTACGGCTGCGGCACCTCGGACATGAAGTCCGGGGTCGCCTTCGCGCTGCACCTCGCGACCACCCTGGCCGAGCCGCGCTACGACGTCACGTACTTCTTCTACGAGGCCGAGGAGATCGAGTCCAGGTACAACGGGCTGCACCTGGTGGCGCAGGCGCACCCCGAGTGGCTGACGGCCGACTTCGCGCTGCTGCTCGAACCGACGTACGGCGTCGTGGAGGCCGGCTGCCAGGGCACCATGCGGGCGACGGTGGTGACCACCGGGGTCCGGGCCCACTCGGCCCGTTCCTGGCACGGGGTCAACGCCGTGCACGACGCCGGTGAGGTGCTGCGCCGGCTGTCGACGTACCAGGCACGGCGGGTGACCATCGACGGGTGCGAGTACCGCGAGGGGATGAACGCGGTGCGGATCTCCGGTGGGGTGGCCGGCAACGTCGTGCCGGACCGGTGCGAGATCGAGGTGAACTACCGCTTCGCGCCCGACCGGACGCCGGCCGAGGCCGAGGCGCACCTGCGCGAGGTGTTCGCGGGGTACGAACTCGCGGTGACCGACTGCGCGGCCGGGGCACTGCCCGGTTTGGCGGCCGCCCCCGCGCGGGAGTTCCTGGCCGCGGTGGGTGCTGCCCCGATCGGCAAGCTGGGCTGGACCGACGTGGCCCGGTTCGCCGCGATGGGGATTCCGGCGCTGAACTTCGGCCCGGGTGACCCGAACCTGGCCCATCATCCCGACGAGCACGTCGAGATCGGCAAGATCCGGGATGGCGCCGCCACCCTGTACCGCTGGCTCGCCCCCGCCTGAGCCTCCTCGGGCCGGAGGTTCGCCCCGTGGTCGGCCGGGTGACGTGGCCGCCCGGTGACGCGGTGGGGTCAGACGGCGCTCAGGTGCGAGTCGGTGCTGGGCTCGACGGGCGGTTCGGGCGGGTTCTCGAGCAGCCGGGCGCGCCGGCGCTCGGCCACCACGTCGCGGATCCGTCGCTGCATCTGGCGTCGGATCCGGACCCGTTCGTTGTTGTTGATCACGCTGTCTCCTCCCCCGAAGCCGCGTGCCGAGGCATACCCGGTATGTGAATAGTAAGACGTACGGGAAAGGGGTTTGGTTGCACAAGATCACGAAGTGTTTGCCGGGTTCTCCGGTCGGACTCCACTACGGTTGCTCCCATGACCCAGAGCAACCGCCGTGAACCAGGACAGGAGCGGCACCGCGGCGCCGTCACATTCCGTCGCCAGTCAATTACCTCAAGCACCGCCGACCAGGGGCTGCTGGACTCGCGGGCGCGCGCCGACTGGAAGACCAAGGACGCCTGGCGGGCGCTGCGCATTCTCTCCGAGTTCGTCGAGGGCTTCGACACCCTCGCCGACCTGCCACCGGCGGTGAGCGTCTTCGGCTCGGCCCGTAGCAAGCCGGACAGCCCGGAGTGCCAGCTCGCCGAGGCGCTGGGTGCGGCACTGGCCCGAGCCGGGTACGCCGTGATCACCGGCGGTGGGCCCGGCGTGATGGAGGCGGCCAACCGGGGTGCGAGCGAGGCGGGTGGCCACTCCGTCGGTCTCGGCATCGAGCTCCCCTTCGAGCAGGGCATCAACGACTGGGTCGACCTGGCCATCGACTTTCGCTACTTCTTCGCCCGCAAGACCATGTTCGTCAAGTACGCGCAGGCGTTCGTCGTGCTGCCCGGCGGCTTCGGCACCATGGACGAACTCTTCGAGGCACTCACCCTGGTGCAGACCGGCAAGGTCACCCGGTTCCCGGTGGTGCTGATGGGCGCGGAGTACTGGCAGGGTCTGCTCGACTGGCTGCGCGACACGATGGCGGCGGAAGGGAAGATCGGTCCGGTCGACCTGGAGCTGATCTGCGTCACCGACGACATCGCCGCGGCGGTGCGGCACATCGTGGAGGCCGAGGCGGCCATCAGCGCCGAGCAGGAGGCGGTCCGCGAGGAGGCCGTCGCCCGGGTCGCCGCCGACCAGCGGGCCGCGGCCGACGAGTCCACGGAGCGCTGACCCGTGGCCGCGATCTGTGTCTTCTGCGCCTCCTCCCGTACTCTCGACCAGCGCTGGCTCGACCTCGCCGCCGCCACCGGCGCGGAGATCGCCCGGCGTGGGCACACGCTGGTCAGCGGTGGCGGCTGCGTCGGGATGATGGGTGCGCTGGTCGACGGCGCACGGTCGGCGGGTGGCCGGACGATCGGCGTGATCCCGCAGGCGCTGGTCGACCTGGAGGTTGCCGACCTCGCCTCCGACGAGCTGCTCGTCACCGATTCGATGGCCAGCCGGAAGATCCTCATGATCGAGAAGTCGGACGCCTTCCTCACGCTGCCGGGTGGTCTCGGCACCCTGGACGAACTCTTCGAGGTCTGGACCACCGCCACGCTGGCCCTGCACCGCAAGCCCATGGTGTTGGTGGACAGCGACGGGTTCTACGGCCCACTGCTGGACTGGCTGCGCAGCCTGACCGACCAGACCTTCCTCAAGCCCGCCGGTTTTGGCCTGCTCCGGCTGGCCGACACCGTTCCCACCGCCCTGGACCTCCTCGAATCCCACCTCGCCTGAACCACGGCCCGACCCGTCCGTGCCCGACCCGTCAGTGCCCGACCGGTGTGTGCCCCGACCCGTGGGTACCCGACCCGTCCGCGCCGCCGGTGGCTACCTGGCACACACTTGGCTCTGCTTCAATCCACGCAACAGAAGCTGCCTCGACCGGTGCGTGGGGTGAGGCAGAGCAAAGGGCGCGGAGTGGTACCGGTAGGCGGTGGCGCTCCGGCACCGTGCGCCGCAGTGCGATGGGGCGCCCAGCGGCCCTCCGGGCACCGATCGGCGGGGACCAGGCCGGGGCGCGAGCTGGGGCTCGGAAGGGTGTGGCGCGGCGGCAAGTGTCGCAGGGGCGTGATGGGATGTCGGGATGCAGGCGTACCGGTTGGTGCGTCGGCCCGCCGGGCCGACCGACGGTGGTGGCCCGTCGGCCGGGCAGTCACCGGTCGACGCCCACCCGGAAGCCGACCCGGCTCCGCCCATCCGAGGCCGCGGGCCGGGAGGATCTCGGGCAGGCGGAGGTCGTCGCGCACACCGACGGGCCGATGCTGGTCCTCGGCGGGCCGGGCACCGGGAAGACCCGCACGCTCGTCGAGGCGGTCGCCGCGCGGGTCGCCGAGGGCGTCGATCCGGAGCGGATCCTGGTGCTCACCTTCAGCCGACGCGGCGCCGCCGACCTGCGGCATCGAGTCGAGGCCCGGATCGCCGCGACCGGACAACGGGTGTTGCGCGAACCGCTGGTACGCACCTTCCCCGCGTACGCGTTCGGGCTGCTGCGGCGCGCCGCCGCCGAGCGGGGTGAGCCGTCACCCCGGCTGCTCACCGGCCCGGAACAGGATCTGATCATCCGTGAGCTGCTGGACGTGGTCGGTGCGGAATCCGGCGAGGAACCCGGCGACGACCCGGTCGGCTGGCCGGTGGAGCTACGCCCGGCACTGCGTACCCGGGCGTTCGCCGCCCAGCTGCGTGACCTGCTGATGCGCGCCGCCGAGCGTGGGGTGGGCCCGGTCGAGCTGGCCCGGCTCGGCGAGCGGTTGGGCCGCGCCGACTGGCCGGCCGCCGCTCGGTTCCTGCGGGAGTACGTCGCGGTGCTGGCGCTGCGCGACGTGGCCAACCGGGGCTCGGTCGCCTACGACCCGGCGGAACTCGTGCGGGCGGCCACCGGGATGCTGCGCGACGACGCGGAGCTGCTGTCCGCCGAGCGGCGCCGGCTGGCGTACGTCTACGTCGACGAACTCGCCGACACCGACCCCGCGCAGCTCGACCTGTTGGACACCGTCGCCGGTGGCGGGATTCCGCTGGTCGCCTTCGCCGATCCCGATTCCTCCACCTATGCCTTCCGGGGCGCCGACCCGGCCGGTGTGACGACCTTCCCGCACCGGTTCCGCACCGCCTCCGGTGCGCCGGCCGCGCAGGTGCTGCTGAGCACCAGCTACCGCGCCGGGGCCGGTTGCTGGCCGCCTCCACCCGGCTGGCCCGGCGGCTGCGCGGCCCGGCGGCACATCGGCGGCTGCGCCCGCTGCCGGACGCACCCGCGGGAGCGCTGGAGGTACGCACGTTCTCCTCGACCACCAGCGAGGCGGCCTGGCTGGCGCACGCGTTGCGTGCGGCGCACCTGCTCGATGGACTGCCCTGGGCGCGGATGGCGGTGCTGGTCCGCTCCACCGCCCGGCAGTTGCCCGGGTTGCGCCGGGCGCTGCACGCGGCCGGCGTACCCACCGTGGTGCACGGTGAGGATCTCCCCCTGCACCTGCAACCGGCGGTCGCGCCGCTGCTGCTCCTGCTGCGCTGTGCGCTGGAGCCGGAGCGGCTCGACGAGGAGGCCGCCGTCGCACTGTTGCACTCGCCGCTCGGCGGCGCCGACCCGCTGGCCGAGCGGCGGCTGCGGCAGGGCCTGCGGGCACTGGCTCTCGCCGGCGGCGACCGGCGGCCCTCCGGCGAGCTGATCGTCGAGGCGCTGCGCGACCCGGCCGAGCTGGCGGGCGTCGAGCGGCGCTGGGCCGAGCCGGCGCACACAGTGGCCGGCCTGCTGGGCGTGGCCCGGGAGGCGGCCGGCCGGCCGGGCGCCACTGCGGAGGAGGTCCTCTGGGCCGTCTGGCGGGCCAGCGGGCTGGCCGAGTTGTGGTCCGCCGCGCTGACCCGGGGCCCGGCCGTGGCCGGCGAGGGCGACCTCGCCCGCCGCCGCCGGGCCGAGGCGGCCGATCGTGACCTTGACGCGGTGATGGTCCTCTTCGACGCCGCCGCCCGGTTCACCGACCGGCTGCCCGGTGCCCGCACCGAGGTCTTCCTCGACCATGTGCTCGGCCAGGAACTGCCCGCCGACACCCTCGCCCCGACCGCGGACCGCGGCGACGCCGTGCGGCTGCTCACCGCGCACGCCGCCAAGGGCCTGGAGTGGGACCTGGTCGCCGTGGTCGGGGTGCAGGAGGGTGTCTGGCCGGATCTGCGGCTGCGTGGCAGCCTGCTCGGCTCGGAACGCCTGGTCGACGTGCTGGCCGGCCGCGCGGACGGCGCCGGCGGGGTGGCCACGCTGGTCGGGCAGACCTCCGCCTTGCTCGACGAGGAACGGCGGCTGTTCCACGTCGCGGTGACCCGGGCCAGGCGGCGGCTGCTGGTCAGCGCGGTCGCCTCGGCCGCGGTCGGCGGCGACGACCACGAGGAGCAGCCCAGCCGGTTCCTCTACGAACTCGGCACCACCGGCCAGCCCGGCGACGAGCCGGGTCCGGGCGACGCGGCCGGCGGCCCACCGGATCCCGGCCCGGCCGATCCCGGCCCGGCCGATCCCGGCCCGCCGGATCCCGGCCCGCCGGATCCCGGCCCGCCGGATCCCGGGCCGTTGGGCCCGCCGGTGCCGGCCGCCGGGCCGCCGGACCGCGGCCCGGCCGCCGGGCCCGCCCCGACCGGCGAAGGCCATGCCGGCGCCGCCGGCCCGCGTAAGCTCCCGCTGAGCCGGCCACCCCGGGCACTCACCCTGCCCGCGTTGGTGGCGGAACTGCGTACCGCGGTCGTCGACCCGGCGGCCCCGCCCGCCCGGCGGCACGCGGCGGCGGCCGAACTGGCCAGGCTGGCCGCCGCCGGGGTCTCCGGCGCGCACCCCGACGACTGGTGGGGGTTGCGCCCGCTGTCGGACGATCGGCCGCTGGTGGACGACGGGAAGCCGGTCCGGGTCACCCCGTCGGGGATGGAGAGCGCGCTGCGGTGCAGCCTGCGCTGGCTGCTGGAACGGCACGGCGGTAGCGCGCCGGCCAGCACCCCGCAGGGCGTCGGCAACCTGGTGCACGCGGCGGCGATGCTCGCCGAGGACGCCAGCGTCGACCGGGGCGCACTGCTGGACTACGTGGCCGCCCGGTTCGACGCGATCGAGTTGGCGGCCCGCTGGATGGTCGGGCCGGAGCGGGCCCGCGCCGAGGCGATGGTCGACAAGCTGCTGCGCTGGCTGGCCGCCAACCCGCGCCGGCTGCTCGCCATCGAGCACGAGTTCGCGGTACGCCTGGACGACCCGCACCGGCCGGTCGAGCTGACCGGCCGGGTGGACCGGCTGGAGGTCGACGCGGACGGCCGGCTGGTGGTGGTGGACCTGAAGACCGGCAAGTCCACCGCCGTCACCGAGAGTGAGGTGGCCGAGCATCCGCAGCTGGGTGCGTACCAGGCTGCCGTGGAGGCGGGGGCGTTCGCCGAGTTCGGCGACGAACCCGGGGGGGCGGCACTGGTGCAGCTCGGCACCGGCGCCAAGGACGCCCGGGAGCAGGCCCAGCCACCGTCGACCGACGGTCCTGAGGCCGGCTGGGCGACCGCGCTCGTCCGCCGTACCGCCGATACGATGGCCGCCGCCACCTTCGCCGCGGTCGCCAACTCGAAATGCCGGGTGTGCCCGGTCCGCGCCAGCTGCCCGGTTTCCGGGCAGGGGCGTCAGGTGGTCGAGCCGCCGACCGTCCGGCAGCGCGAGGAGTGAGCGTGCGAGCCCCGAAGAAGGCGGCATGACCCAGCCCGCTCTGTTCAACCCCGCCGCCCCGGCGCCCCGGGCGGCCGACGCCGGCCCTCGGTACACCCCGGTGGAGCTGGCCAAGCTACTGCGCCTGCCGGCACCGACGCGGGAGCAGGCGGCGATCATCGCGGCACCGGTGGAGCCGCTGCTGGTGGTCGCCGGCGCCGGCTCGGGCAAGACTGAGACGATGGCCGCCCGGGTGGTCTGGCTGGTGGCCAACTCGTACGTCCGGCCGGAGCAGGTGCTCGGCCTCACCTTCACCCGCAAGGCCGCCGGTGAGCTGGCGCACCGGGTGCGTACCCGGCTCGACCAGTTGGTCCGCCGGCTGGGCCGGCGCGGGCGGGACCCGCTCGACGACCCGCTCGCGGGAGAGCCGACGGTCGCCACCTACCACTCGTACGCGGGTCGGATCGTCACCGAACACGGCCTGCGGGCCGGCTACGAGCCCTCCACCCGGCTGCTCACCGAGGCGTCCCGCTGGCAGCTGGTCGACCTGATCGTGCGCAACTACGACGGCGACATGTCCGAGGTGGACCGGATGCCCAGCACCGTCACCGACGCGGTGCTGGCGCTCGCCGGCGAGCTGGACGAGCACCTGGTCGACCCGGACGAGCTGGCCGCCTGGACCGGCCGGTTCTTCGCCGACGTGCAGTCCCGCCCGGGGCGGATCTACGCCGACGTGCGCAAGGCTCTCGCGCTCCAGCGGACCCGGCTCAGGCTGCTGCCGCTGGTGCGGGCGTACGCCCGCCGTAAGGACGACTTCGAGGCGATGGACTTCGCCGACCAGCTCGCCCGCGCCGCACGGGTGGCCCGCGACCATCCGGCGGTGGGCGAGATCGAGCGCAGCCGCTACCGGGTGGTGCTGCTCGACGAGTACCAGGACACCAGCCATGCCCAGGTGGTGCTGCTCGGCGCGCTGTTCGGCGGCGGGCATCCGGTGACCGCGGTGGGCGACCCCTGCCAGTCGATCTATGGCTGGCGGGGGGCCAGCGCCGGCACCCTGGACCGCTTCCCGAGCGAGTTCGCCCGCGCCGACGGCGCCCCGGGCCAGGTGCTTGGGCTGACCACCAGCTGGCGCAACCGGCCGGAGATCCTCGCGGTGGCGAACGCGCTGGCCACCCCGTTGCGCGCCGCCGGCGCCCGGGTGCCCGAGCTGCATGCCGCGTTCAGCGTCGACGATCCGATCCCGCACCGCACCCCGCGTGGTGCCGCCGCCGGCACCGTGCACTGCGCGCTGCTGCCGACCTACGCCGACGAGGCCGACTGGATCGCCGACAGCCTGCTGGCCTCCTGGCGGGGGGCGGCCGGGACGCCCGGTGCGCTGCCCGAACAGATCCCGGTCGCGCTGCGCCCGACCACGGCGGTGCTGGTCCGGCTGCGCAGCCAGATCCCGACGATCGCCGCCGCGCTGCGCGGGCGTGGCCTGCCCGTCGAGGTGGTCGGGCTGGGTGGGCTGCTGGACACCCCGGAGGTGCGCGACGTGGTGTGCACGCTGCGGGTGCTGGCCGACCCGACCGACGGGGCGGCGCTGCTGCGCCTGCTGACCGGCGCCCGGTGGCGGATCGGGCCGCGGGATCTGGTCGCCCTGCACCGCCGGGCCAAGGCCATCGCGGCGGCCCGCCGCCAGCTCGCCGACGACGGCGCGCCCGAGATCACCCCCGACCGCCTCGACGAGGCGACCCTGGTCGAGGCACTGGCCGACCTGGGTCCCGCGCAGGCGTACTCGGCCGAGGGATATACGCGGTTGCGCGCGTACGCCCGGGAACTGGGCCTGTTGCGGTACCGGCTGGACCAGACGTTGCCGGAACTGATCGCGGACGTCGAGCGGACCACCGGCCTGGACGTGGAGGTGGCGGTGCGAGCCGGCCGGGACGGCACCGGCGACGCCGGGTTGGCCCGGGGCCACCTGGACGCGCTGGGCGACGTGGCGGCCCGGTTCAGCGGGGAGTCCCCGGCCGCCACCCTCGCCGGCTTCCTGGCCTATCTCACCGCGGCCGAGGACGAGGAGCGCGGTCTCGCCCCGGGCGAGGTGGAGGTGGTCGAGGGTGCCGTGCAGATCCTCACCGCGCACGCCGCCAAGGGGCTGGAGTGGGACGTGGTCGCGGTGGCCGGGCTGAGCCGGGGGGTGTGGCCGGGACCGGTGCGCAACTCGGACCACTGGCTCGGCGGGCTGGGCGTGCTGCCGTTCCCGCTGCGCGGCGACGCGGACGGGCTGCCCGAGCTGGCCCTGGCCGGGGTGGACGACCAGCGCGGCGTGGCCCGAGCGGTAGCCGACTTCACCGACGCCTGGCGGGCCCACGACGAGCGGGAGGAACGGCGGCTGGCGTACGTGGCCGTCACCCGCCCGCGCCGCCTGCTGCTCTGCTCCGGTCACTGGTGGGGTGAGGGGACCAAGCGCCCACGCGGGCCGTCGGCTCTGCTGCGCGAGGTGCGCGACGCCTGCCTGGACGCCGGTGCCGGTCGTCTGGTCGACGTGTGGGCTCCGGAGCCGGCGCCGGACGCGGTGAACCCGACCACCGAGGTGGTGCTGCGGGCCGAGTGGCCGGCCGATCCCCTCGGCGCCCGCCGCCCGCCGCTGACCGAGGCGGCGGCGCTGGTCCGCCGATTCCTGACCGAGGGCGGCGCGGAGGCCCGGCCGGATGAGGCGGTGCCGGACCCGGAGGTTGTCCGGTGGGCTCGGGAGGCCGACCTGCTGCTGGCCGAGCGGGCGGAGCTGAGCCGGCTCTCCGGCCCGGTCGACGTGGCGCTGCCCGAGCACCTGTCGGTGACGCAACTGGTCGCGCTGCGCCGGGATCCGGCGGCGCTGGCCCGGGCACTGCGCCGGCCGCTGCCGGCCGAGCCCAACCCGTACGCCCGCCGGGGCACCGCGTTCCACGCCTGGCTGGAGCAGCGGTTCGGGGCGGACCGACTGCTCGACACCGACGAGCTGCCGGGGGCGGCGGATGCCGACGCCGCCCCGGACGAGGCGTTGGCCGAGCTTCAGCAGCGCTTCCTGGCAAGCGAGTGGGCGCAACGGGTGCCGGTCGAGGTGGAGGTGCCGTTCGCCACGGTGATCGGCGGCGTGGTGGTGCGGGGCCGGATGGACGCCGTGTTCCGCCGTCCCGGCGACCGCTTCGACGTGGTCGACTGGAAGACCGGCGCCCGCCCGGTCGGCACGGCGGCCGAGGTGGCCGCGGTGCAGCTGGCGGTCTACCGACTGGCCTGGGCGGAGCTGTCCGGCGTGCCGGTCGACCGGGTCGGCGCGGCCTTCCACTACGTGCGGGACGGGGTGACCGTCCGTCCGGCGGACCTGCTCGATGCCGACGGGCTGACCCGGCTGGTCAGTTCTGTCCCCGAGTTGCCGTAAACACTGGCGCCGCGCTGGATCCATGGTAAGGTGCCTGCGTTGCAGTTTTGGTTACCAGCTCTGTTTGCGCCTGGCGGATTGTGGCCCCAGGCGCTCTTTGTTATGTCCGGAGTTCTCCGGGCGGGGCGACCAGAAGCGACAGGCGTTCCGGGCACGTTCGCACGGGACATTCCTCTTTCAACCCCACAACAGGTGTGGGGTTGACGTTCCGTCAAGGAGACGAAACAAGCATGGCTATTGGCACCGTCAAGTGGTTCAACGCCGACAAGGGCTTCGGCTTCATCACCCCGGACGGCGGCGGCGCTGACGTCTTCGCCCACTTCTCGGCGATCCAGTCCTCCGGCTACCGCAGCCTGGACGAGAACCAGCGGGTTGAGTTCGAGGTCGTCCAGGGCCAGAAGGGCCCGCAGGCAGAGAACATCCGCCCCGTCTGACCCCACGGGTCACCGGCTACCGGCCGGGTCGCCGCCGTGCACGTTCGTGCCGGCGGCGGCCCGGCCGTTCGCACGTCCGGCGCCGGAACCTGAGTCGGCAATCAGCCGTCCGACAGTCGGGTGGGCGACTGTCGGCACCGCTCGGCTGGGCGACGCTGGGGTCCGGGGAGAGCCGGGGGGATCGGCTCGGGTGGGAGGGGCGACCATGCCGGGCTACGCGGCGGTGCGTGAACTGCTTCTGGTTGTCGCGGTGGCGGTGGTCGGGTTGCTGCTCGCCACGGCGGCGGCATTCACGCCCTGGCCGGTCACGCCCGGCGGGCCCGCCCCGGCCGGCCTTGTCGGGCTGCACGGCACGCCGGGGTCGACCGACCGGCTCGGCAGCGCGTCCGGCTGACCGCGAGGCCCCTCTCGACGTCTCCGGCGCCGCCGAGACCCCGGTCGACAGGGGCAGGCTGTCAAACGGCTTCCTTCCTCCCGCGCAGACGTCGGCGCGCGCGCCGAGACGTTAGGGTCGGATTCGTGCCGACCCGCAGAGCGAGAATTCCAGCGACGAGCTACCCCGTCGAGCGGTTCACCCTCGACAACGGCCTGCGGGTGGTCCTCACCCCCGATCGCAGTGCCCCGGTCATCGGGGTGGCGGTCGTCTACGACGTCGGCATCCGGTCCGAGCCCGAGGGACGCACCGGGTTCGCCCATCTCTTCGAGCACCTGATGTTCCAGGGTTCGGCGAATCTGGAGAAGCTGGCCCACTTCCGGCACGTGCAGGGCGCGGGCGGGACCTTCAACGGCTCCACCCACCTGGACTACACCGACTACTTCGAGACCCTGCCCAGCAACGCCCTGGAACGGACGCTGTTCCTGGAGGCCGACCGGATGCGCGGTCCCCGGCTGACCGAGGAGAACCTGCGCAACCAGGTCGACGTGGTCAAGGAGGAGATCCGGGTCAACGTGCTCAACCGACCGTACGGCGGGTTTCCCTGGCTGACCCTGCCACCGGTCATGTTCGACACGTTCCCGAACGCGCACGACGGGTACGGTTCGTTCGTCGACCTGGAGTCGGCCACGGTCGCCGACGCCGCCGACTTCTTCCGGCGCTACTACGCCAGCGGCAACGCGGTGCTCGCGGTCAGCGGCGACATCGACACGGTCGAGGCGGTCGAGTTGATCGAGCGGCACTTCGGCGACGTTCCGGCCCGTCCGGCGCCCGACCGGCCGGACTTCACCGAGCCGGGCCTGACCGCCGAGCGGCGCACCGCGTACACCGACCAACTGGCCCCGCTGCCGGCGGTGGCGGCGGCGTGGCGGGTGCCCGACCCGGTCGGCGACTTCGCCGCCTATCTGCCGTACGTGGTGCTGGCCGAGGTGCTCACCGACGGTGACGCCTCCCGGCTGGTGGAGCGGCTGGTCCACCGCGACCGCGCGGTGACCAGCGTGGGCGGCTATCTCGGGTTCATGGGGGATCCCTTCGACGTCCGCGACCCCACGGCCCTGCTGCTCCAGGCGCACCTGCCGCCCGGCGGCGACGTCGACAAGGTGCTACGCACCCTTGACGAGGAGTTGGACCGGCTCGCCACCGACGGGCCCACCGACGGCGAGTTGGCCCGTACCCAGGCCCGGATGGCAACCCACCTGCTGCGCGACACCGACGCGGTGCTCGGCCGCGCGCTGCGGATGGCGGTGCTGGAGCAGCAGCGTGGCAAGCCGGAGCTGCTCGGCGAGCTGCCCCGGCTGGTCGGTGAGGTCACCGACGATCAGGTCCGCGCCGCTGCCGCCGCCCTGCGACCCGAGCGCCGCGCGTCCGTCGAGGTCATTCCGGGAGGTGCCCGGTGAGCGCGAGGAGTGAGCCGGGTTTGCGAGCCCCGCAGTCGCGAACGAAAGGTTGGGCCTGTTGAGCGCGAGGAGTGAGCCGGGTTTGCGAGCCCCGCAGTCGCGAACGCTGCCGCCGCTCGGCCCGACCCGCCGGCTCAAGCTGCCCCGGCAGGCCGAGCGCACGCTCGACAACGGGCTCACCGTGATCGCGGTACGCCGACCGGCGGTCCCGCTGGTGGAGCTGCGACTCTGGATGCCCTTCGGGCGGGCCAACCTGGCGCGCGCTCACCTGCTCGCGCAGACCCTGCTCTCCGGCACGGAGACGATGAGCAGCGTGCAGATCGCCGCGGAGTTGCAGCGGATCGGCGGCGTGCTCTCCGCCGGGCTCGACCCGGACCGGTTGATGATTTCCGGTGCCGGTCTGGCCACCGGGCTGGACCGGATGTTGGAGCTGCTCGCCGAGGTGCTCACCGGCGCCAGCTACCCGGCCGGCTGGGTGGGCGTCGAGCGGGACCGGCTGGTCGACGGGATCCAGGTCGCCCGAAGCCAGCCGGGGCACCTGGCCCGCACGGCGTTGCTGAAGCGGATCTACAGCCGGCACCCGTACGCCGTCCAGACGCCGGAGCCGGAGCAGGTCAGGGCGGTCCGTCCGGCTGCGCTGCGGACGCTGCACGGCCAGCGGGTGCATCCGGCGGGAGCGGTGCTCGTGCTGGTCGGCGACGTGCGTCCGGGGCGGGCGTTGGACGCGGTGGAGAAGGCTCTCGGCGGCTGGAACGGCACCGGTCATCCGGCCGGCCTGCCGCCCGCCCCACCGCTGGAGCCCGGTCCGCTGCTGCTGGTCGACCGGCCCGGGTCGGTGCAGTCGTCGATGCGGGTGGCGTTGCCGGCGATCCCGCGCACGCATCCCGACCATGCCGCGTTGCAGCTGGCCAACCTGATCTTCGGGGGCTACTTCTCCTCCCGTTGGGTGGAGAACATCCGCGAGGACAAGGGCTACACGTACGGGCCGCACTCGGTGATCGAGCACTCGGTGGCCGGCTCGGTGCTGCTCGCCGCCGCCGAGGTGGCCACCGAGGTGACCGCACCGGCGCTGCTGGAGACGAGTTACGAGTTGGGCCGGCTCGCGACGAGGCCACCCGCGCCGGACGAGTTGGAACAGGCCCGGCAGTACGCCCTCGGCACGCTCCAGCTCGGCGTCTCCACCCAGGCGGGGCTGGCGTCGCTGGTGAGTGCGTACGCCGGCAGCGGGCTGCGGTTGGACTTTTTGTCCGAGTACGCGGCCCGGCTGGCAAGGGCCAGCATCGACGACGTGGCGGAGGCCGCCGCCCGATACCTCGCCCCGTCGCGGGCGGTCACCGTCGTGCTCGGCGACGCCGAGCGGGTCGCGGCGTCGCTGGCCAACCTGACCCCGGTGGAGACCGTGCCGGTGCCGGCATGAGTGGGCGTGGCATGGGTGGGCGTGGCCTGGGTGGGCGTGGCGAGACCGACCCGCCGCTGGCCCGTGCCACACTGGACCGGACGGCGCACCGGCGTACCGACGCGCAGTGGCTGGCGCAGGCGTGGAGCGGGGCACGGGTGCTGGTCCTCGATGTCGAGTCCGGCGGGCAGGCGCTGGTGCGCACCGACACCTCGGTGCCGGCGCTGGTCCTGGCGGAGGCCGATGCCCTGCCACCGGCGCTCGCCACCGGCGCGATGTTTCTCGGCGTCGAACCGGACGGGGTGCCGGTCTTCTGTGTGCACACCACGCTGGCGGTCGTGCCGAATACCCGGTCGGCCCACCTGCGGAGCGTCGGGCACCTGCTCAGCGACCGCGACGCGGGCCTGTTCACCACGGCGCTGGCACTGACCAACTGGCACCTGCGGCATCTCTACCACCCGGTCACCGGCGAGCCGACCCGGGCGGACGAGGGCGGCTGGTCCCGGGTGGACCCTACGGGCGAGCGGATGTGGCCGCGTACCGACCCGGCGATGATCGTGCTCGTGCACGACCGGGTGGACGGCTCCGACGGGCGGTGCCTGCTCGGCAACAACGCCACCTGGCCCAGCGTCGAGGGCCGGCGCCGGTTCTCCTGCCTGGCCGGTTACGTCGAGCCGGGGGAGTCGGCGGAGGCCGCGGTGCGCCGGGAGGTACGCGAGGAGGTCGGCGTCCCGGTCTCCGACATCAGGTACGCGGGCAGCCAGGCGTGGCCGTTCCCCGGCTCGCTGATGCTCGGCTTCCTGGCCACCGCCGACCCGGAGCATCCAGTGCGGACCGATCCTGCCGAGATCGCCCAGGCGCGCTGGTTCTCCCGGCGGGAGGTCGGTGCGGCGCAGGCCGGCCGGCCGGTCGATGTGGGCGGCGCTCGGCTGCTGTTGCCCCCGCCGTCGTCGATCGCACTGTTCCTGATCCACCGTTGGCTCGACGGGCACTGCTGAACGAGTGCGGCCCCGGCCCGTGACCGTCGTTGCCGCGGCGGTCACGGGCCGGGGACACGGGCCGTCGTGGTCGGCTGGTTGAGGAACACGGCGGGGGAGCCGGTCGACCACGACGGACGTGTGGTGGGCTCAGGTGCCGGGCCCGCCCGGCCGGGTCCGTCGGTGCGTCGGTGCGTCCAGCGGCAACACCTTGACCCGTTGCTTGCCGGATCGTACGGCGCCCACGGTGGCCAGTGCCCGGGCCAGCAGCAGCGCGGCGTCGCGGTCCTCGGCGTGGACGACCTGGCGGCGCGGCTCGGGCCGGGTGGTCTCGTCCCGCAGCCGGCGACCGCCGGCCCAGGCGGCCGTGATGTCGGTCTCGGCGACGGCGCGGATGTCGGTGCGAACGATCAGGAACCGCATGTGGGTCTCCGGATGTGCCGCGACGGGTGGAACGGTGGAAGTTCCACGTCACTACCCCGTCATCGTACGCCCGACTCGCGTCCCAGTGAGTAAAACGCGCCCACTGGCTCGCAGCGTCGTCCGATCATCCGACCCCAGCTCAGCGGGGTCGTCGGGGTCGTACCACGACGGGGCCGCCGGCAGAGGTGCCGGCGGCCCCGCGAGGTGTCCGGGTGCTAGTTCAGGTCGAACTGCCCGTTCTTGGCACCGGACATGAAGCCCAGCCATCCGGCCCGGTTGAACAGCAGCACCGGGCCACCACGGTCCTTGCTGTCGCGCAACGCGACCGTGGCGGGACCGTCGGACAGCGGCGCGACCTCCACGCAGTTGGAGGTCTGGCTGCGTGTGCTGGTGCGCCAGGGGGCGTTGGCGAGTTGGGCGAGGACGGACGGCGTGTTGCGGAACTCGTTCATCGTTGCGCTCCTGAGGTGAATCGATGGAACGAGTGGCGCGCACCTCCCGACGGCGGTCCGGAGTTGGTCACCGCTCCGTGAGGCGCCCGGAGGATCCGCGGCGTTGGGCCGGCGCCGTTGCCGGACCGTTCGCCACGGTCGGCGGGCTCGCCGCCACGGACAGCCGTCCCGAAGACTCCATCAGCCAGGAAAGGGTGTCCGTTGCGGAGAGTGCCGCCGTGCATAGCCACTCGAACACCACTTTATAGCTATTTAGGGTGATTACCTCGGTCGACATGACGTCGGTGAAGCCACCTTCGATGGCGAGCGTCTCCGGATCGAGGGGATCGGCGAACCGGTAGACCGAGAACGCGGTCGGTGGTAGGTACCACCGACCGATCGGGGTGTCCCGGAGCAACACGTGCAACGTGACGTTCGGCAGCATGGCCAGCTCGCAGAGCTGTGCCAACTGTTCGCGGAGCACCTCGGGCGGCCCGGCCCGGTGGCCGAGCGCCGTCTCCTCAAGCACTGCCGTGTAGCGGGGTGCGTCGGTCTCCCGGGTGAGCGCCGACTGTCTCGCCTGCCGGGCCCGGATCTCGGTCTCGATGTCCTCTTCGGCCTCGGGGGCGCCGGCGGCCTGGTCGACCTGCCAGGCCGAGGAGATCCGCAGCCGGGCGTACCCGCTGGTCTGCAACAGCCCCGGCACCAGCACCGGGTTGTACTCGGAGATCTCGGCGCAGCCCGCCTCCAGCTCGGCGAAGCCACGCTGCTGCCGCGTCATCGCCGGATAGCTCCTCAACCAGCCGCGCATGTCGCCGGCCTCGTGGGTGATGCCGAGCAGTTCCAACCGGAGCGCGTCGCCGACGAGATACAGATCAAGCAGATTCCGGACGTCCTGCGGGTCTGGCCGGCTGCGACCGTTCTCCAGCCGGGACAGCTTGGATGCGGAGGCCCAGCCGACGCGTTCGATCACCTGGTCTCCGGTGAGCCCGGCAGCCTCGCGCAACCGGCGCAGTTCGCCGCCGAGCCGGCGGCGCCGCAGGATCGGGCTGGGTACGGCAGGAGGCACCCTGTCCTCTTTTCCGTCGACCGCCGCGAACACGACGGTAACTGTATGAAATTCGCCCCCCACGGTCAGTATGGACGTCGCGGCCGGCGCCGGAGGTACCGGCGGAGGGCGTGTCACCAGAAATACGCCGGACCCGACACCGGAAGGGGCCGCCGGTCCTGAGTCGCCGGCCCAGGCCGGGCCGTCTGCCACCGGTGAGCCGTGCCACCTGCGGAGGATCAATGCGCACCGTCCTGAGTCGCCCGGATTTCCGCCTGCTCTTCGGCGGGCTGCTGGCCAGCATGACCGCCGAGTCGATCCTGCTGCTGGCGCTCGCCATCTGGGTGAAGGACCTGACCGGATCGGACGGCCTCGCCGGCGCCACGATCTTCGTCATCCTCGCGCCGCGGACGCTCGCCCCGGTGGTGGGCTGGTTCGTCGACCGGTACCCTCGGCGGCCCTTCTTCGTGGTCACCAACCTCGCGATGGCACTGCTGCTCGCCCCGCTCTTCACGGTCCGGGACGCGGGCGACATGTGGATCATCTATGCGGTCGCCGCGCTGTACGGGCTGGCGAACCTGACCGTCGGCGCGGTGCTCAGCCGGCTGATCCGGGAACTGGTGCCCACCGAACTGCTCGGTGAGGCGAACGGGGCGCTGCAGACGGTCCGGCAGGGACTGCGGCTGATCGGCCCGCTGGCCGGTGCCGGGCTGTACGCCGTCCTCGGCGGCTGGATGCTGGCCGCCGCCGCGATGGCCGGCTTCCTGGTGGCCGCCGCCGTGGTCGGCCCGCTGCGGGGGCCGAGCCGCCCGCCCGGCCCCGGCCCGTCCCGGGACAGCGCCACCCGGGCCCGGCGCTGGTCGTCGGAACTGGTCGCCGGGCTGCGCCACCTCGTCGGGGAGCCGGCGTTGCGGCGGGCGTTGGTCGGCTACGGCCTCGGCTCGCTGGTGATGGGCTTCACCGAGTCGCTCATTTTCGCGTACGTCGACCGGGGGCTCGGCCGGGACGCCGCGTTCGTCGGCGTGCTGGTCACCGTGCAGGGCATCGGTGGGCTGGTCGGCGGGCTGTGCTCCGCCGCCGTCCTCCGCCGGGTCGGTGAGCTGGGCACCCTCGCCGCCGGTGTCGCGTTCTTCGGTCCCGCAGCGCTGGCGCTGGCGTACCCGAACCTGTGGCTCGGCTTCGCCGCGGTGCTGATGGCGGGTCTGTCACTGCCACTGACCCTGGTCGGGCTGCACACCCTGATCCAGCGGCGGACCCCGCCCGAGCTGCTCGGCCGGGTCGCCGCGGCCGCCGAGGCCGTGGTCAGAGGGCCGCAGGCGCTCTCGATCGGAGTGGGTGCCCTGGTCGTCGGCGTGCTCGACTACCGCATAGCCTTCGCGTTGATCGGTCTGGCCACCCTGCTCGCGGGTGGCTACCTCTGGCGTGGGCGCCGGCTCAGCCCGCCGGCCGGGCCGGCGGCACGCCCCGGATTCCGGCGCCGCGACCGGCCCCCGACGTCGAGGTCGGCACCCTCGCCGGAAACCCGGGCCGCTGACCGCCGCCCGCGCTCCAGGGCCGCTGCCCGTGACCGCCGCCACGGCTGGCTGTGCGGGTGTCAGGCGGTGATGCTCGCGAGGTGGCTCTTGACCTGCTTGATCGAGGGGTTGGTCAGCGCGCTGCCGTCGGCGAAGCGCAGCGTGGGAACGGTCTGGTTGCCGCCGTTGACCCCCATGACGAACTTCGCGGCTTCCGGATCCTGCTCGATGTCGACCACCTCGTAGGTGACTCCCTCCCGGTCGAGCTGCGACTTGAGCCGGTGGCAGTAGCCGCACCAGGGAGTGGAATACATCGTCAACATGCGCAGATCCTCCAACGTC
This sequence comes from Micromonospora tarapacensis, assembly GCF_019697375.1. Lineage (NCBI taxonomy): Bacteria > Bacillati > Actinomycetota > Actinomycetes > Micromonosporales > Micromonosporaceae > Micromonospora > Micromonospora tarapacensis. Next base: position 731,640 of record NZ_JAHCDI010000003.1, read on the forward strand.
ACGCCCGGCTGCTTGCCGACCAGGCACAGGCTATCCGCTGCAACGCCCGCGGAAGCTGCGACAATTCCCCGCTGTGGTGGTTAACTCCGCGTCCGAACGCGTGCTCGCCGGGCTCGATCCGGAGCAGCGGTCGGCGGTGATCGCCCCGGCCGGTCCGGTCTGCGTGCTTGCCGGCGCCGGCACCGGCAAGACCCGGGCGGTGACCTCCCGGATCGCGCACCGGGCACTGATCGGCGAGATATCGGCCCGGCACGTCCTCGCCGTCACCTTCACCGCCCGCGCCGCCGCGGAGCTGCGGCATCGGCTCGTCCGGCTCGGCGTGGCCGGCGTGCAGGCACGCACCTTCCACGCGGCGGCCCTGCGCCAGGTCCGCTACTTCGCGCCCCGGATGCTCGGCGGGCGGGCCATGCCAGAACTGCTGGACAGCAAGGTCCGGCTGGTCACCCTCGCCGCGGCCCGGGCCGGACTGCGGGCCGACCGGGCGGCGGCGAGGGACCTCGCCGGTGAGATCGAATGGGCGAAGTCCTCCCTGGTCGAGCCGGGCGAGTACGTGGTGGCCGCGGCCAAGGCGCTGCGGGAGACCCCGCACGATCCGGCGAAGGTCGCCGAGGTCTTCACCGCCTACGAGAAGTCGAAGCGAAGCGGCGGGGTGATCGACTTCGAGGACGTGCTCCGCGCCGCGGTCTGGGGGATCGAGGAGCATCCGGACGTCGCGGAGCAGGTCCGCGGCCAGTACCGGCACTTCGTCGTCGACGAGTACCAGGACGTGAACCCGTTGCAGCAGCGACTGTTGGACGCCTGGCTCGGTGGCCGTGACGACGTGACCGTGGTCGGGGACGCCAGCCAGACGATCTACTCCTTCACCGGCGCGACGTCGTCGTACCTGGTCGACTTCGCCCGCCGGCACCGGGGCGCGACCGTGGTCCGACTGGTTCGCGACTACCGGTCCACCCCGCAGGTGGTCGGGCTCGCCAACGCGGTCATCTCGCAGGCGCGAGGTGTCGAGTCGCGGCTGCGCCTGGAACTGGTCGGCCAGCGCCCGCCCGGTCCCGAGCCGGAGCGGCGGATCTTCACCGACGAGCCGGCCGAGGCGACCGCGGTGGCCGCCCGGTGCCGCGCGCTGGTCGAGGCCGGCACGCCGGCCCGTGAGATCGCCGTGCTGTTCCGCACCAACGCGCAGTCCGAGGCATACGAGAAGGCGCTCGCCGAGGCGGGCGTGCCGTACCTCATCCAGGGCGCGGAGCGGTTCTTCGAGCGGCCGGAGATTCGCCAGGCGATGGTGGCGTTACGTGCGGCGACCCGGTCGATCCCCGGCGAGACCCCGCTGCGGACGGCCGTGGTGGAGGCACTGGCCGGCGTCGGGTGGGCCCCGACGCGCCGCCGCCCGGTGGGGCCGCCCGGGAACGGTGGGAAGCGCTGGCCGCGCTGGTCCAACTCGCCGAGGAGTACGCGGCGGCCCCCGAGATCCTGCCCCTCGGGGTGGCCGCCACGGTGGAACGCCCGACCACGCTTGTCGCATTCACCGACGAGTTGGCCCGGCGGGCGGCTCAGCAGCACGTCCCGACCGTGGACGGGGTGACCCTGGCCTCCCTGCACTCCGCCAAGGGCTTGGAGTGGGACGCGGTCTTCCTGGTCGGCCTCGCCGAGGGCACCCTGCCCACCACGTACGCCCGCACCGGCGAGCAGGTCGAGGAGGAGCGTCGGCTGCTCTACGTCGGCGTCACCCGCGCCCGCCAGTGGCTCTGGCTGTCGTACGCCTCGGCGCGCTCGCCGGGCGGGCGGGCCCGGCGACCGTGCCGGTTCCTGCCTCAGCTGGCCCCCGCGGGCGGCGCGGAGCGGGCGACCGGCGGCGGGCCGGCGCCTGGCCAGCAGCGGCGGGCCACCCGGATCGTCTCCTGCCGGATCTGCGGGGCGACCCTGCTCGCCGGGCCGGACCGCAAGCTCGGTCGCTGCGCCACCTGCCCCTCCGACATCGACGACGAGCTGCACGAGCGGCTGCGCGAGTGGCGGTCGCGGGTGGCCGGCGCGCAGAAGGTCCCCGCCTACGTGGTCTTCACCGATGCCACGCTGGTCGCGCTGGCCGAACGGCGGCCGGGCCGCGCCGAGGAACTGGTCGCGATCGCCGGGATCGGGCCGCGCAAGTTGGGCCTGTACGGGGAGGCGGTGCTGGCGTTGGTGGAGGGCGCCGCAGTCGACCAGATCTGCCCGGAGAAAAGTTTCTGAATCTGACCGTTAATTCGTTTGCCCTCGCCCCACCGGCCGGCATAGCCTCAGGGCACACCTCGGGAGGGGGCCCTGTTCGGGCTGCTCACGGGGTCTGTGTTCGGGTCGACCACGAGTGAAGGTCAAGGAGGTGGCACCGATGGAGAGCTACATCTACCAGCGTCCGACGGCGCTTCCCGTTGCCGTCGCTCCGCTGTCGGCTGCCCTGGCCACCGTCGCTCCGTTGACGGGAGGCGGGGTCGCCGCCGTCGCCACGCGACCGTGGGCTCCGCAGGCGCACCGGATCGAGGTTCAGGCCGAGCTGATCCTCGCACCGATGCCGAACGGGCTCCAGGGAAGCAGTGGCTTCACGGGCAAGGGCGTCGATGGCGTCGACAAGCGGATGGACGTCCGCGGTGTTCCACCTCGAGGTAGACCGGTCTGACCAACCAGACCACCGGCTCACCTCGAGGCCGCGGAACCCGCACACCGGGATCCGCGGCCTCAGTTTTTTTTGCACCGCCGAAGTACGTCTGAACAGCGATCCACGAGATCGCAGTGAGAGAGAGGTGACCGGGCGATGAGTCTGGCGTTGGCCCCACTCGACGTGAGCGTCGAGGTGGAGGCGAACCTGCCCTGCCGGAAGTTCGACCCCGACCTGTGGTTCTCCGACTCGCCCACCGAGCTGGAACTGGCCAAGTCGCTCTGCGGGGACTGCCCGCTGCGCGTCGAGTGCCTGGCCGGCGCGGTCGAGCGCGCCGAGCCGTGGGGCGTCTGGGGCGGCGAGATCTTCGAGCGTGGCGCGGTCGTTCCGCGTAAGCGGCCCCGGGGCCGGCCACGCAAGGAGGACCTCGCCCGTGACGCGGAACTGCGGGTCGAGGCCGAGGCGCGGCTGGCGGCCAACGGGCTGTCCGCGTCCCGCAGCGCTGTCCGGCTGGCTGCCTGACATGTACCGGATCCGGACCAACCCCACCGGTGTCAAGCCGGCCGACAGAAAGCTGACCACCATGCTGCACCTTCCGAACGCCGAGATGCATCTACTCCACGAAGCGTTGTCGAGGGCTCGAATGCTCCGGCCTCAGGCCGGTCGCACCACCACGAGCACTGAGGCAACCCGATCCGCCCGCACCGTCGCCATGGCCGGCCGCGCCCGGTCAGCCCGCGAGCTGGGCGTTCTCTAGGACACGCACCGCAACGGCGGGCGGGGACACCGATCCCCGCCCGCCGAGTCACGTCGCCGGGCGGTCAGCCGACCGGGGCGAACCCGGGCAGCCAGCGTTCGAGGATGCCCCGGTAGGGGGCCTTGGCCTCCAGCTGGCACAGCACCCCGATCGACCCGAGCGTGACCCGGTGGATGAGCAGGTACGACGGTGGCAGGTTGAGCTGCCGGCCGAGTTGGTAGGCCGGTGAGCGGGGACTCGCCAGCCTGGTGGCCTCGGCGCGCAGCCAGGCCCGGGTGAACCGGAACTCGTCGGCGGCGATCGGCTCCAGCATCGGGCGCAGGAAGCCCAGCAGCGCGTGGGCGTCGATCGGCTCCTCGGTACTGACGAAACCCTCGTCCCGCAGTCCGGCCACCACCTCGTCGCCGTCGCCACGCAGAGCCAGTCCGGCGATCCGACCGATCGGTTCCGGCGTACCTTCCGGCATCCGCGCCACCGCGCCGAAGTCGACCACCCCGAGCCGGCCGTCGGGCAGCAGCCGGAAGTTGCCGGGGTGCGGGTCGGCGTGCAGCAGCCCTACCCGGGCCGGCGCGGAGAGGTGGAGGGTGGCCATCAGCCGTCCCGCCTCGTTGCGCTGCTCCTCGCTGCCGTCCCGGATGATGTCGGCGAGCGGCGTGCCCTCGATCCATTCGGTCACCAGAAGCCGGGGAGAGGCGAAGAAGACCGCCGGTACGAAGATCTCCGGGTCGTCTGCGTAGGCGGCGGCGAAGGCCCGCTGCGACTCCGCCTCCAGCTCGTAGTCCAGTTCTTCGGTGATCCGTTCGCGCAGCTCGGCGAGGAGCGGCTTGACGTCGAGCCCGGGCTGGATGGCGCGGAACATGCCGCCGAGCCGGGAGAGCTGCTTGAGGTCGGCGAGCAGGGCGTCGCCCGCTCCCGGGTACTGGATCTTCACGGCGGTGTCCCGGCCGCTGCCGTCCGGCAGCCGCCACACCGCGCGGTGCACCTGGCCGATGCTGGCCGCCGCCGCCGGGGAATCGTCGAAGCTCACGAACCGGTCCCGCCAGGCGGGACCCAACTGCTCGGCCAGCACCTTGTGCACGGTGGCCGCGGGCAGCGGCGGTGCGGCCTCCTGGAGCTTCGTCAGGGCCTGCCGGTATGGCGCGGCGATCTCCTCCGGCAGGGCGGCCTCGAAGACCGACAGCGCCTGGCCGAACTTCATCGCTCCGCCCTTGAGCTGGCCGAGGACGCTGAACAACTGCTCGGCGGTGCGCTGCTGGATCTCCGCGGAGATCACGTCGGAGGCGAGCCCGGTGACGCGCTTTCCCATGCCGAGGACGGTCCGTCCGGCGAAGCCGAGCGGCAGAGCGGCGAGCTTGGCGGTCCGGGACACGGCCCGGCGCGGGATGTCGGTCACGTGGTCATTGTTACCGACTCGGCCGGCCCGTTGCTGGAGTGCGGCCGGGCTGGCCCTCGTCCGCCGGCTACGGGCCGCACCGGCACCGGGGTGCGGCGGCCAGTGCCGGCGCCGGAGGCTGCCCGCCGCCACCTCGATCGCCCCGCCGAAGGTCTCCGGGGTTCCGCCGTCCAGCTGGGTGAGCGCCTCGGCGACGGCGTACCCGCTCGCCGCCAGCAGGGTGCTGGTGGCGCAGGCCGGTGCGACCGGATTGCCGGCGAGTTGGGCGGCGAGCATCGGCCAGCCCGGGTCCCGGTCGGCCCGGTGCAGGTCGAGACAGCGCAGGCAGGGACCGACCGGCGGGCGGACCAGCGGACCGATCGCCGGTGCTCCCTCCCTGACCTCCACCAGCAGGTGGGGTTGTCGCCGCTGGGCGTGACCGGCGGCCACCAGCGCGGCCGGCCGATCGGTGCCGAGCTGGATCACCAGGTCGGGGCGGGGCCGGCGGAGCGGCCCGGTCCCGGTGCCGGGCGCGGCCCGCGCAACCGCCGCCCGGACCGCCGCGCCGAGCGGTCGGCCGATCTCGCCGGCGCCGATTCCGCTGCCGACGAGGTCGACCGGGCGGACCGTCCCCGGCAGGTCAGGATGCACGTGCCCGACGCCGGCCTGGGCCAGTGCGACCGCGATGGCGGCGCCGAGCGGACCGGTGCCGGAGACCACCACGCGGGCGGCCAGGCGCCGCCGGAGCACCTGGGCCGGGGTGCCCGGCAGCCGGGCGGCGGCCAGCGCCAGCGCGCCGGCCTCCGCGGCGAGCCAGGTCCGTCGTGGCTCGGCGAGATCCCGGGGTAGGAGTGTGTGCGCCGGCACCACCAGGCCGGCGGCACACAGGGCGTCGAGCAGGGCGCGGGCGTGCTCCGGGCGGGCACCCGCCCCGGTCGTCCCGGCCAGCACCTGCCGCTCGCTACGGGTGCCGTCGAGCAGATCGAGCAGCCGGGCCGCCCGAGGGTCGGCCACCTCGACCAGGACGGCCCGCTCCTGGTGGAGCCCGAGTTGGAGCGTGTGCCGGTCGCGCCAGAATCGGCTGAGCCCGGGTAACAGGCGGGGACGGAGGGACGGCGAGCGCCCGGTGGACTGGGTCACGGGAACGAATAGTGACCGTGTCCGTGCTTTCCGTCGATCGTTGTCCACAGCCGGGCGCCCCCGGATCCTGGCCTGTCCACAGGATTCGGCGAGATATCCACAACCGGTCGGTAACAGAGTCGGTCGCCCGACAGTGACCGGGAGACGCGAAGGGGGGTGGTCGCCCACCACCCCCCTTCGCGGTACGCGTACGTCAGACCTTCGCCTTGCCCAGGATGCGGTTCACTGTTGTGCCACACACGGGACACTTGCCCTTGGCCATGTTCATACCGGTCTTCGAGACCTCCACGCGGCCCTCGAAATCCCGCTTCTCCTTGCACTTGACGCAGTAACCGTTGTAGGTCGTCTGGGCCTGGTCGGCCACGGTGTGCCTCCTCGTCTCGTCCACCGGTCGAAACCGACCTGGCGGGTTCCCGGCGGCGGTCGCGTACGGCGCCCGGCGCTGGGCATCTTCCGCAGCCACCCACGTGGCCACTGGTTGGCGGACCCTACCCAGGTGTGGGCGGTTCCATGTCAGCTGCGCATTGCCACTGTGAGCAAGGCGACGTCGAGAGTGTGCACGGCGAATCGGGTCAGATCAGTCAGTTTGGCGGGGACACGCCGACCGGGGACCCGCAATTGCGCTGGTAGGGCCCCGAAGCCCGGGGGAGTGACCCCGATGCGGGGGACCGAGGAATGATCACTTACCGTGGTGGCCGGTCCCGATGTGACACCTCGCCGGTCACCACGAAGGGTGACCGTGACGTCTGCCGTCGGTCCGGCAAGAATTTTTTCGGGACTCCTGGCGACCAATCCCCATTTTCCGGACGCGTGTCGGGGGGTTGACTCTTGCGGACCCCTGGTCACAACGCATTAGCTTGCCAACGTGACAGCAAACCGAGGCTGCGCGGTCCACTGATGGCCGGGGTGCGGAAGCCGGTCGTCGAGGTGCGGCGCAGCCAGCGCCGACGACGCACGGTGTCTGCCTACCGCGACGGTGAACGGGTCGTTGTTCTCATCCCCGACCAGTTCTCCCGCGCCGAGGAGAGCGAGTGGGTCGACCGGATGCTGGCCCGGCTCGCCGCCCGGGAGGGGCGCCTGGTCCGCTCCGACACGGAACTGCTGGCCCGGGCCAACCGGCTGATCAGGCTCTACCTGACCGAGTACGGCGCCCAGGCACTGCCGGTCAGCGTCCGGTGGGTGAGCAACCAGAACGGCCGGTGGGGCTCGTGCACCCCGGCGGACCGATCGATCCGGCTGTCGCACCGGATCCAGGAGATGCCGGACTGGGTGATCGACTACGTGCTGCTGCACGAGTTGGTCCACCTCATCGTGCCCAGTCACAACGTCCAGTTCTGGGCCCTGGTCGGCCGGTATCCGAAAACCGAACGCGCCCGGGGCTACCTGGAGGGCGCGGCGGCCGTCGCCGGCACCCCCTGAGCGTCCGGCGGTAGGGTCGGTGGATGGCCCGACGTGTGGTGGTGGCGCTGCTCGCGCCGGTCCCCTGGACGCCACCCGGTCTCGACCCCGTGCAGTGGCGCGGGGCGCTCGCCGAGGACGTGGTGGATCTGCTCGCCATGCTCAACGAGGTGGACACCGCGGTGGCGGTCACCCGGGCGGACCGCTGGCTGGCCGAGGCGGTGATCTGGCCCGGCACGCGCGTCTACGAGGTGCCCGAGGCGACGCCGAACGCCGTCTTCGCCGCGCTCGGCGGGCCTGACGTGCTGGACGGTGGTTACGAGCAGGCGGCGGTGGTGGCCGGTGACGCGCCCGACCTGCCCGGACTGACCGTCGGAAAGCTGCTGCGCCCGCTCACCAGCCGACCGGTCGCGCTCGCCCCGGTCGAGGGCAGCGTTCCCGGGTTGCTCGGGGTGGCGGCCCGGCTGCCCGCACCGTCGTGGCTGCCGCCGCTGGACATGGACGCCGCGGTGCCCGCGGACGTGCGCGCGACCGCACCCCGTCCGGGCGACCTGGCCGTGACGCCCTCCTGGCACCGGCTGCGGGGGCCGGCGGACCTGGCCCGGCTCGACCCGGCGCTGGACGGGTGGGAGAACACCCGCGCCCTGCTCTCCGGCACCGGGACGCGCGGCTGAGGCTCGCGTCGCCCGGCGCGCCGGCGCCCGGCCGGCCGGGATGATCTGTCAGGTGCGGTTCTCGCCACCCTCGGTGTCGTCACGCTGCTCCGGGTCGCCCGGCGCCTTCTCCTCCGGCCCGCCCGGTGCGGAGAAGTCGAAATTGTCCAACTCGGTCATCACGTCCAGGTCGGCCATGGCGAAGGCCACCGGGTCGGCGAAATCGTCGTCGGAGGGCAGCAGGTCGGGGTGCCCCCACAGCGCGTCCCGGCCGGCGATGCCGCGACGCTCGGTGAGCGCCGCCCAGAGCGCGGCGGCCTCGCGCAGCCGGCGGGGCCGCAGCTCCAGCCCGACCAGCGCGGCGAACGTCTGCTCCGCCGGACCGCCGGCCGCCCGGCGTCGGCGGAACGCCTCGCCCAGCGCCACCACGTTCGGCAGCCGGCCGGCGGCGGCTCCGTCAACGACGTGGCAGACCCAGCCCTCCACCAGGGCGAGGGCGGTCTCCAGCCGGGCCAGCGACGCCTTCTGCGCCGGGCTGTCCTCCGGGGTGAAGATCCCCTCCAGGGCGATAGCCTGCATCGACTCCGGGTCGGTCGGATCGACGCGGCCCATCGCCTCCTCGATCGCCTCGCGGTTGACCCGGATGCCGGCGGCGTACGTCTCGACGGCGTTGAGGACGTGGCCGCGCAGCCACGGCACGTGCTCGAAGAGCCGCTGGTGTGCCGCCTCGCGCAGGGCCACGTAGAGGCGTACCTCGTCCTCGGGCAGCTCCAGGCCCTCGCCGTACGCCTTGATGTTGGCCGGGATCAGCGCGGCCGTGCCGGCCGGTCCGAGCGGCAGACCGATGTCGCCGGCGGAAAGCACCTCCGCGGCGAGCGAACCGAGTGCCTGCCCCAGTTGGCCGCCGAAGAGCGCGCCCCCCAGGGTCGCCACCATCGACTGCATCGGGCCGAGCTGGGCCCGGGCCTCCGGTGGCACCAGGTCGCCCATCGCACCGACCATCCGGCTGGCCACGGGGTCACACAGCTTGCGCCAGACGTCGAGCGTCTTGAAGATCCATTCGTTCCGGTTCCAGGCAACCGTGTTGCGGATGCCGGACGGGAGGGCGGAGGCCGGCTCCAGCCAGAGATCGGCGATGCGCAGCGCCTCCTGCACCGCGTTGCGTTCGTACGGCGAGACCGCCGGGTCGCCCGTCGCGGCGAGCTGGCTGGCCGCGACCTGCCGGGCCAGGTCCCAGTTGACCGGCCCGTTCCCCGGGGCGGAGAGCAGGTGCTGTAGCTGCGACATGAACTGCTGCATCTGCGCGGGGTCGTTGGGGTCGGGCGGCTGCCCACCCGGTAGCGCGAAACCGAACGGAATATCAGGCACGACGTCTACGGTACGCGCGCCGAGCCCCAGGCCGCCGCTGCCGCGGTTGCGCTGAGGGCGAAGTCGTTCGTCGTGCCGGCCGGGCGCCGTCACCCGGATCGGTACGCTCTGCCGCATGAGACGTCGAGGCCTGACCGTCCTGCTCGGTGCTCTGCTCACCGCGCTGCTCAGCATCGGGGTGCTCGGCGCGCCCGTGCCCTACGTGGTGCTCGGTCCCGGTCCGACCGTCGACACCCTGGGCCAGGAGGACGGCAAGGAGGTCATCCAGGTCACCGGCCGGGACACCTCCACCTCCGCCGGGCAGCTGCGGCTGACCACGGTGGGTGTGCAGCCCGGCGTCAAACTGCGTTCGGCCATCCAGGGCTGGCTCTCCGACGAGGAGGCGGTGGTGCCGCGCGAACTGGTCTACCCGCCGGGGGAGAGCCAGGAGGAGGTCGAACAGCGCAACGCCGAGGACTTCCAGGTCTCACAGACCAGCGCGGAGACCGCCGCGCTGCGGGAGTTGGGGTACGAGGTGCAGGTCGTGGTGAAGGCGGTCGCCGCCGACGGCCCGGCGGCCGCAGTGCTCCGCGCGGGCGACGTGGTGACCTCGGTGGACGGGGAGCCGGTGCCGCTCGCGTCCCGACTGACGGAGCTGATCAGGGCGAAGCCGGCGGGCACGGCGCTGCGGATCGGTTACACCCGCGACGGCGCGGCCCGCACCGGCACGATCACCAGCCGCGAACAGGACGGCCGGCCCCGGATCGGTATCGAGATCGAACAGCAGCAACCGCACCCGTTCACGCTCTCCTTCGACCTGAGGGACATCGGCGGCCCCAGCGCGGGCCTGATGTTCGCGCTGGGCGTCATCGACAAGCTGACCGCGGAGGATCTGACCGGCGGCCGGATCATCGCGGGCACCGGCACCATCGACGACGCCGGGCAGGTCGGCCCGATCGGCGGCATTCCGCAGAAGCTGGTCGGCGCGAAGCGGGCCGGCGCGACGGTCTTCCTGGTGCCGGCGGCCAACTGCGTCGAGGCGGTGGCCAACCGGCAGCCGGATCTGCCGCTGGTGCGGGTGGGCACCCTCGACGAGGCGCTCGACGCCCTGGACACGCTGCGGTCCGGGGGAGAGCCGAAGCACTGCTGACCGGCACCGCAACCGTCCGCATCGACCTTGCGCCGAGGCGTTCAGGAACACCCCGTACTCTGGGTGCCTGGTCGGAGCCGATCATATCGAGCGTGCGGAGCCAACAGTGGTCATGCGTAGCAGCAGCCCCCTGCCGAGGATGAGCCGACGCGGTCGCGTCACGATTGCTGTTCTGGTCGGAGTGTTCGTTCTGTTCACCCTGCTCGGCTGGGGAGTGCAGGCGTGGACGGACTGGCTCTGGTTCTCCGAGGTCGACTACACCGAGGTCTTCCGTGGAGTGCTGGTCACCAGGCTGTTGCTCTTCCTGGCCGCCGGGCTCGGGATGGCGGCGGTCGTCGGCGGCAACCTCTGGCTCGCGCAACGGTTGCGTCCCCGGATCCGGACGCACTCGCCGGAACAGGCCACCCTGGAGCGCTACCGGATGCTGCTCGGGCCCCGGCTCGGGCTGTGGATCACGGTGGCCGCCGCGGTCGTCGGTCTCTTCGCCGGGTTGTCGGCGCAGAGCCGCTGGAACCAGTGGCTGCTCTTCCTGCACGGTGGCGACTTCGGCGTCGACGACCCGGAGTTCGGCGTGGACGTCGGCTTCTACATCTTCCAACTGCCCTTCTGGCGGTTCCTGCTCGGGCTCGGCTTCACCGCGGTCGTGCTGGCGCTGATCGGCTCGCTGGCCGTGCACTATCTCTTCGGCGGGGTGCGCCTACAGGGCGTCGGTGACCGGATGAGCAACGCCGCCCGCGCCCACCTGAGCACCCTGGTGGCGGTCTTCGTCCTGCTCAAGGCCGTCGCGTACGTGCTGGACCGGCGGACGATGCTGCTGGAGTACAACGACGGTGTGGGCGTCTACGGCGCCGGGTACGCCGACATCAACGCGCTGCTGCCGGCCAAGGAGATCCTCGCCTACATCTCGGTGGTGGTGGCGATCGCCATCCTCGTGTTCTCCAACGCCTGGATGCGGAACCTGGTCTGGCCGGGTATCTCGCTGGCCCTGCTCGGGGTCTCCGCGGTGGCGATCGGCGGCATCTACCCCTGGGCGGTGCAGACCTTCGAGGTCAAGCCCAGCGCCCGGGACAAGGAGGCGCCGTACATCCAGCGCAGCATCGACGCCACCCGCGCGGGCTTCGGGCTGGACAGCGCCCAGTCCTCGGCGTACGCGGCCGGCAACCTCAACCCGCCGGAGAGCCTGGCCACCGACACCTCGGTGGTGCCGAACGCCCGGCTGCTCGACCCACAGCTGGTCAGCGAGACCTACACCCAGCTCCAGCAGGTCCGTGGCTTCTACGACTTCGGTCCCAAGCTCGACATCGACCGGTACACGATCGCCGGGAACACCCAGGACTACGTGGTCGGCGTCCGTGAGATCAACTACGGTGAGCTGACCGCCCAGCAGAGCAACTGGATCAACCGGCACACCGTCTACACCCACGGGTACGGGGTGGTCGCCGCCCCCGCCAACCGGGTGGTCTGCGGCGGTCAGCCCTTCTTCGTCTCCGGCTTCCTCGGCGAGCGGACGCGGGAGACGTGCTCCTCGCCCGATGACCAGATCCCGGCCAACCAGCCCCGGATCTACTACGGCGAGCGGATGCAGGACGGTGACTACGCGATCGTCGGCAGGCCCAACCCGGACGCCAACCCGGCGGAGTTCGACCGGCCGGCGGGGGACGGCGGCGAGGGCAGCGAGTCGTACTACACCTACACCGGCTCGGGTGGCGTCGAGATCGGGTCGTTCGGCCGGCGACTGCTGTACGCGATCAAGCAGCAGGAGGCGAACTTCCTGCTCTCCGAGGCGGTCAACGAGAACTCCAAGTTGCTCTACGTGCGTAACCCCCGGGACCGGGTGGAGAAGGTCGCGCCGTTCCTCACCCTGGACGGCGACCCGTACCCGGCGGTGGTGGACGGCCGGGTGCAGTGGATCGTGGACGGCTACACCACCGCCGCCACCTACCCGTACGCCGAGCGGGTCAACCTCCAGCAGGAGACCACCGACGAGCTGACCGGCCGGGGCACCATCCAGCTGGCCCGGGAGAACGTCAACTACATCCGCAACTCGGTCAAGGCGACCGTCGACGCCTACGACGGCACGGTCAACCTCTACGAGTTCGACGAGAACGACCCGGTGCTCAAGGCGTGGAACAAGGCGTTCGGCGGCGACCTGGTCAAACCACGCGCCGAGATCCCGCCGGCGCTGGCCGACCACTTCCGCTACCCGGCCGACCTGTTCAAGGTGCAGCGCAACCTGCTGACCCGGTTCCACGTCACCAACCCCGGTGACTTCTACTCCGGGCAGGACTTCTGGCAGGTGCCGAACGTGCCGGACGCGCCGGACAGCGGGCAGAAGCAGCCGCCGTACTACCTCTACACCCAGTTCCCCGGTCAGGAGGGCCCGCGCTTCCAACTCACAAGCGCGGTCACCCCGAACGGCCGGCAGAACCTCGCCGCGCTGATCTCCGGGTCGTACCAGGACGGCCGGCCGATGTTGCAGGTGCTGGAGCTGCCGGACCAGACCGCGATCTCCGGGCCGGTGCAGGTGCACCAGCGGATGACCAACACCAACGCGACCATCCGGCAGCAGCTGAACCTGCTCTCCTCCAACCAGGCCCAGGTGCAGTACGGCAACCTGCTCTCGCTGCCGTTCGGCAACGGGATGCTCTACGTCGAACCGGTCTACGTGAAGAGCAACCAGCAGGACGCGTACCCGCTGCTGCAGAAGGTGCTGATGTCGTACGGCGACGGGGGTTCCTACGTCGTACTCGCCGACAACGTGACCGACGGCATCGAGCAGCTCGTCGAGCAGGGCAGGCAGGCGGCAACCGGCAACCCGCCGCCGACCGGGGGTGAGGAGCCGCCGGAAGAGGGCGAGGAACCGACGCCGACGCCGTCGAGCCCGCCGCCGTCGGGCGGGCCGCCGCCGCCCGCCGGCGACCTGGCGGCGGCCGCCGACCGGGTGCAGGCCGCGATCACCGAGGTGCGGGCCGCCCAGGCGTCCGGCGACTTCGAGCGATACGGTCGGGCGCTGAAGGCGCTCGACGAGGCGCTGACCGCGTTCCAGCAGGCTCAGGGAGCGCCCAACACCGGTGGCGGATCGGGGGTCACCCCGACACCGGCGGACAGCGGTGCTGCTTCGCCACCGGGTGGATGAGCAGTACCTCGCCAGACGCGACAGGACAAACAGTGGGGCCCTCGGTCGGAATGAACCGGGGGCCCCACTGTGATCAGTGGAGGGCACCTGGGTCGTTTTGCGGTGGCCAGGGGTGGTGCGCTACGGTAGATCTACCGACGCGGGGTGGAGCAGCTCGGTAGCTCGCTGGGCTCATAACCCAGAGGTCGCAGGTTCAAATCCTGTCCCCGCTACGACTGGAACGAGGCCCCGGGATCCGTCCCGGGGCCTCTTTTCCGTTCCGCGCCAGGCCCGCCCGCGGGCAACGGCGTCGACCGGTGCCCCGCTCCGACGGATCGTCGGGGGTGGGCGAATGGCGGCGGCGGTGGATGGGGTAGGGTGGATCTAGCGACGCGGGGTGGAGCAGCTCGGTAGCTCGCTGGGCTCATAACCCAGAGGTCGCAGGTTCAAATCCTGTCCCCGCTACGACTGGAACGAGGCCCCGGGATCCGTCCCGGGGCCTCGTTCGCTGCCGGCTCGAACTCGCCGTCTGTCACGCGAGCGCGCCCTGGTCGCCGACACGAATACCGTTCACCGGCTGAGGTTGCGCGGCTCGGCGAGGATGGGGCCATGTCTTCCTTTGGCAAGTGGTGGGGTCGGCTTGGCACGATCCTGGGTACGGTCGTGCTGACGGTGTTCGTTCCGGTGGCCGCGTGGGCGTCGACCGGCACCGGGGAAATGGTGGTCGAGGCCGCCCGGCGGCGCGGTCGGGGCTTCGGGTTCTTCGGCTTCCTGAGCCTGCTCTGTTGCCTGGCCGTGGTGGCCGTGGTCGTGCTTCTGGTGATCCGGATGACCCGCAACCGTCGGCGTTGACCGGGTTGCCTTCCACAAGCGCCGGGGCCTGAGGTCCGGCGGCGGGGGCAGGCCCGCCGCGTGGTCTACTTGTCCGCGTGGAACTTCTGCATTCGGGCAAGGTGAGGGACGTCTACGCCGAGGGCGACGACCTGATCCTGGTCGCCTCGGATCGCGTCTCCGTCTACGACGTGGTGCTGCCCACCCCGATTCCGGACAAGGGCAAGCTGCTCACCGCGCTGTCGCTGTGGTGGTTCCAGCAGCTTTCCGACCTGCTGCCCAACCATGTCGTCTCCGCGACCGACGTGCCGCCGGAGTTCGCCGGCCGGGCGATCCGCTGCCGCCGGCTCGAGATGGTCCCGATCGAGTGCGTCGCCCGGGGCTTCCTCACCGGCGGCGGGTTGAAGGAGTACGAGAGCACGGGCGCGGTCTCCGGCGTTGAACTGCCGCGTGGCCTGGTCGAGGCGTCCATCCTGCCCGAGCCGATCTTCACCCCGTCGACCAAGGCGCCGGTCGGGGAGCATGACGAGCCGATGACCTTCGCCGGGGTCGTCGACAAGGTCGGCGTGGAGACCGCCGAGCGGCTGCGGCAGCTGACCGTCGACGTGTACTGCCGGGGCGCCGAACTCGCCGCGGACCGGGGCATCCTGGTCGCCGACACCAAGATCGAGCTTGGCTGGGCGCCGGACGGCACGCTGGTTCTCGCCGACGAGCTGCTCACGCCCGACTCGTCACGGTTCTGGCCGGCCGAGTCCTATCAGCCGGGGCGGGCGCAGTTCTCCTACGACAAGCAGTACGTGCGGGACTGGGCGGCGCAGAGCGGCTGGGACAGGCAACTCCCGGCGCCCGAGGTGCCCGCCGAGGTGGTCGACGCGACCCGGGCCCGCTATGTCGACGTCTACGAGAAGCTGACCGGTAGCCGCTGGGGCTGAGCCCTCGGCGTCGGGCTCAATCGCCCCGATGGCGGCCGACGTGCTGCTCGGCGGGGACCGCCGTGGTGGTGATGCGTACCGTGGTGCCGGCCGGGCCGGTCTCGACGTCCATCGCGTCGGTCAGCTCGCGGGCCAGCCAGAGGCCCCAGCCGCCGGCCGTCTCGGGGCCGGTCGGCTGCGGTTGGCGAGGTGCTGGGCGGTGATGCCCCGGCCGTGGTCGGAGACCTCGCAGCAGACCAGCCCGGCCTTGCGCCACAGTCGCAGCCAGCCGCGACCTCCGCCGTGCCGCACCGCGTTGGTGATCAGCTCGTTGACGGCGAGCACGAAGTCGTCCAAGCGCTCGTCCCGCAGCCCGGCGGCGTGTGCGCAGGAGGTGACCGAGTGTCGGAGCTCGGTCACCTGGGCCTGGTCGAAGGCGTCGGCGGTCAGGAGGGCGTGTTCGATGGGCACCACCGTACGCGGTGGGTGAGGTTCTGCGTTCGTCATGGCCCCGTCCCGACAGGAGGTCGCAGAGGTTTACGCGGCTTTTACCACCGTACGTCAGGGTTAGCCGAGCCGCATCGGCCGGCGGGGGCCTCGCGCCGCTGTGGCATCGTGTCGCACGTGCCCGCGCCCGGTGGTCTGGAGGTCCCGCTGTGGCGGGCCGTCGCGGTGTTCCGGGCGGCCTCCCTGGTGTACGTCTGCGTGGTGGCGATCCGCGACGCGGACCGGTACGCCCACCCCCTCGCCGCCGGCACGTTGGTGCTGGTGATGGCGGCCTGGACGGCGGTCACCGCGGTCCGCTACGCCACCCCGGCCGGGCGCGGCTGGCCGTTGCTCCTGACCGACCTGGGAGTCGTCGTGGCGATCCTGCTGGTCACCCCGTGGGTGATGGGCCGGCCGGCGCTCGCGGCTGGACTGCCCACCCTGCCGGTCGCCTGGTTGGGCGGGCCGGTGCTGGCCTGGGCCGTCTGCGGCGGCCGGCGGCGCGGGGCGGCAGCCGCGCTCGTGCTCGGCGCGACCGACCTCGCCACCCGGGGCGTGGTCACCCCGAGTGCGTTCAACGGCGCGATCCTCATGCTGCTCGCCGGCGTGGTGGTCGGGCACGTGGCCCGGCTGGCGGTGACCGCCGGGGAGCGGTTGCAACGGGCCGTCGAGTTGGAGGCCGCCACTCGGGAACGGGAGCGGCTGGCCCGCGACATCCACGACTCGGTGCTCCAAGTGCTCGCCCTGGTCCAGCGGCGCGGCGCCCACCTCGACGGTGAGGCGGCCGAGCTGGCCCGGCTCGCTGGTGAACAGGAAGTGGCACTGCGGGCGCTGATCTCCGGCAGCGGGTCGGTCGTGGCTGGTGGAACCGATGCACCGGTGGACCTGCGGGCGTCCCTCGGCCGGTACGCCGGCGCCACCGTGTCGCTGTCCGCCCCGGCCACCCCGGTGCCGCTGCCAGCGGCGGTGGCCCGCGAACTGGCGGCGGCGGTCGGGGCGGCGCTGGACAACGCGGCCAGCCACGGCGGTGGGCGAGCCTGGGTACTGGTCGAGGACGAGGGCGCGGCGGTGACCGTGTCGATCCGGGACGAGGGTCCGGGCTTCGCGCCGGGGCGGCTCGCCGAGGCCGCCGCACAGGGCCGGTTGGGCGTGGCGCAGGCGATCCGGGGCCGGCTGGCCGACCTCGGGGGAACCGCCCGGATCAGCTCCACCCCGGGCGCCGGCACCGAGGTGGAACTCACCGTGCCGAGGAGGGAACCGTGAGCGGCGTACGGGTGATGGTGGTCGACGACCACCCGATGTGGCGGGAAGCGGTGGCGCGCGACCTCACCGAAGCCGGACACCGGGTGGTGGCCAGCTGCGGGGAGGGGCGCCAGGCGATCCGGGTGGTCGACGCGGCACGTCCCGACGTGGTGGTGCTCGACCTGCAACTGCCGGACATCTCCGGGGTCGAGGTGATCCGTGGGCTGCTCGCCGCCCGGCCCGAGGTGCGGGTGCTGATGCTCTCCGCCAGCGGCGAGCAGCAGGGCGTGCTGGACGCGGTGAAGGCCGGGGCCACCGGTTACCTGCTGAAATCCGCCGCGCTGACGGAGTTCCTGGCCGCGGTACGCCGGACCGCGAAGGGGGAGCCCGTCTTCACACCCGGACTGGCCGGGCTCGTCCTCGGCGAGTACCGCCGGCTGGCCGCGGTCCGGGAGCGTGCGGTGGCCGGCTCGCCGGACGCTGCACCCCGGCTCACCGACCGGGAGACCGAGGTGCTGCGTCTGGTGGCCAAGGGTATGTCGTACAAGCAGATCGCCGAGCGGCTCGGGCTGTCGCACCGTACGGTGCAGAACCACGTGCAGAACACGCTCGGCAAGCTCCAGCTGCACAACCGGGTCGAACTCACCCGGTACGCGATAGAACGCGGCCTGGACGGGTGACCTCGCCGGTCACTCAGACCGAGTGCGGTGGCCGGGTCTCGTGCACGGCCAACTCCTCGGCACTGGCCCCGCCGCCGGCCGCACCCGCGTCGTACGCGATCGAGTCGGTCTCCTGATCGGTGTGCGTCCCCTCGTCCGGCTCGACCAGCCGGCCCACCGTGGTGTCCGCACCGCTGCCCAGCCGACCGTGGTCGTAGATCGAGACCGGGGAGTTCGGGTCGGAGGTGGGGCCGGGGTCGATCACATCGGCGTCGAGCTGCGCCTGCGCCGCCTGTTCCCGGCTGTCCGCCTCGGCCGCGATGTCCGGATCCACCGGACCGGCCAGCGGATCGTTGACCGGCAGTTCGAACTGTTCCCGATCCAGCTTGTAGTCCAGTGACTCGCCGTCGAGCTGCTCCTCTGCGGTCGTGCCGAACTCGTCGACGGCCACCGGCGTCCGGTCGCCGGGCAGCTGGGCCGGCGCCGGACCGTCCGCCTCCCGTCCGGTCAGCACGTCGTCCCCGGCCGTCGAGTCGTCGTCGGCGGTGTCGGGCAGCCCGTCGGCCTCGGGATCGGACACGGGGGTCGGGTACTCGTCGTCGCGCATGACTGACCACTACCCGCTGCCCTCCCGCCGTAACCGGTACCGGCTGCCCGATCGGGCAGCCGGTGCTCAGCGGGTGGATCGGGTGCGGCGGGTCATCGCGGCGACGGCGCCCACCGCCGTGCCGGCGGCGAGGCCGAAGGCGGCGCCGACCCGGACCAGTTGGCGGCGCCGGCCGTGCCAGCCGCCCGCCGGCTGCCCCTCGGCGCCTGGCTGGAAGACGTTTCCGGAGCGGTCCCACCCGATCGACGGCCCGAACTGGGTGCGCCGGGTGTACCAAGCGAGGAGCCGCTCGGCGAGCGCCGGGGCGAGCCGCCACTGCAGGCCGATCAGGCGGGCGGCGCCGCCGGCGTACGCCTCGCGTCGGGGCCGGCGCAGCAGCCGGATGACCGTCTCCGCGACCACCTCCGGAGGGTAGAGCGGTGGGGGCGGCATCAGTTGCCGGCCGCTGTGATTGGCGGCGTGCCGGAAGAACGGCGTGTCGATGGTGGCCGGAAGCACGGTGCAGACCGAGATGGCCTCCCGGCCGGTGACGCGCAGCTCCTGGCGGACCGTGTCGGCCAGCCCTCGGATCCCGTGTTTGGCCGCGTTGTACGCGGACTGGTACGGCATCGCCACCTCGGCCAGCACCGAGGCGTTGTTGACCACCACGCCGCCACCGGCCGCGCTGAGATGGGGCAGCGCGGCCCGGATCCCGTGCGCGACGCCGAGCAGGTTCACCTCCACCACCCGGCGGAACTCGGCCACCGGGACCTCCTCGAACAGCCCGACCGAGCCGACCGCCGCATTGTTGACCCAGGCGTCGATCCGGCCGAACTCCGTCGCGGCGTAGGCCGCCAGCCGTTGCACCGCCACCGGGTCGGTGACGTCGGTGGGCACGACCAGGGTGCGACCGCCCAGCTCACGGCAGCGCCGCGCCACCTCGCGCAGCGCCGGTTCGGTGCGGGCGGCCAGCACCAGGCCGCTGCCGTGGCGGGCCAGGGCGTGCGCGGTCGCCGCGCCGATGCCGCTGGAGGCGCCGGTGATCACCACCGTGGCGTCGGGCAGGCTTCGGGCGAGGGGCATTCCTCATCGGTACCCCGCCGTGTCCGGATCATGCCGCCGGGCGCGCCCCCCGATCTGCGAGGTTTCGGCTCGTCGGACCCCGGTTAATGGGACGCTCTGACAAGAGACCACCGCCCCATCCGCATGGAGGTGACCCATGCGCGTCGGCCTCGTCTGTGCCCACGCCGCTGCGCCGCCGTCCGGCGACGGCGACGTCGTCGGCACCTACCAGCACATCGCACGGGTTGCGGCCGAACTGGCCGGACGAGGTCATGACATCCGGGTCTACACCCGCCGGGACGCCCCGGAGGCGGCCGAGATCGCCACTGTGGACAACTACGGTGTGCACCGGGCGCCGGTGGGACCGGTAGCGCCGATACCCACCGCCGAACTGGTGCCGTACGTGGCCGAGTTCGGTCAGTGGCTGGCCGACCAGTGGTCCGGCGGCTGGACACCCGAGGTGGTGCACGGCCACTACTGGATCGGCGGGCTGGCTGCCGCGCACGCCGTCCGGGAGACCGACATCCCCGTCGTGCAGACGTTCCACTCCATCGGTATGGAGCAACTGCGCCACCTCGGCCCGCAGTACGACGGCCCCGGCACCCGCATCCCGCTGGAGCGGGCGCTGACCCGGGTGGTCGACATCGCGGTCGCCCAGTGCAACGACGAGGTCGACGAGCTGACCCGGATGGGCCTGCAACGCGCGTCGGTCGCGATGGTGCCGACCGGCGTCGACACGGAGCGGTTCCATCCCGACGGTGAGGCCGCCCCGCGCGACCAACGACCCCGGATCCTGTCGGTGGGCGCTCTCTCCAGCGGTCACGGCCAGGACGACCTGATCCGCGCCATGCGGCTGGTCGGAGACGCGGAACTGGTGATCGTCGGCGGGCCGCCGGCGGACCGGCTGGCCCACCACGCCGAGGCGCGGCGGCTGCGCGAGCTGGCCGAACGCATCGGGGTCGGCGAGCAGGTGCACCTGGTGGGCGCGGTGCCGCACGAGCAGCTGGCCACCTGGTACCGCTCGGCCGACGTGGTGGCCTGCACCCCGCACTACTCGTCGGCCGGCCGGGTCTCGCTGGAGGCGATGGCCTGCGGCGTTCCGGTGGTCGGCTACGCCATGGGCGGCATCGCCGACGCCGTCGTCGACGAGGTCACCGGCAAGCTGGTGCCACCGGGCGACGTGCGCACGCTCGGGATGACGCTGCGTCGGCTGCTCACCGACAACGCGGGCCGGTTCGCGTACGGGCACGCGGCGGTGGACCGGGTCCGGTGCAGTTACACCTGGGAACGGACGGCGAGTGCGCTGGAGCGGCTCTACGAGCGGGTGGTCGGTCGGCGCAAGCCGGTCGAGGCGGCCTGAGCCCCAGCGCCCACACCGCCGCCGACCGCGCGGACGACCGCCCGGGCCGGCCGGCCGGGCGGAGGCCCGATCGGTGACGCGCCGACGCCGACCACCGCCCGGGTCGTCTCCCGTGCCAGGGCGTGATGGTGCTGTGGTGCGGCGTACCGGGTGAGCCCGATGACGGCGGCGAGGGTGACCAGGAAGCCGACGCCGGCGAGCCACTCCCGGCCCGGCCAGATCTTGTCGTTGAGCAGTAGCAGACCGACGATCGCGGCGGGCACCGCACCGGCCGCGTCCATGGCGGCCACCGCCGCCGTGGTGGAACCGCGCTGCATCGCCAGCCCGAGCAGCAGCTGGCCGACCAGGGAATGGCCGACGAGCAGGTAGAGCAGCGGATCGGTGAGGAAGGTGTCCCAGCTCGGCGCGGAGGCCAGCGGCCGGGCGGCCACCGCCGCCGCGGAGAAGGCCAGCCCGGCCAGCGAGCCGAGTGCCACCGAGCCGGGCGCACCATGCAGCCGGACCGCGAAGAAGCCCAGCACCGCGATGACCGCCAGGGTCGCCAGCAGGGCGAGCGTGCCAGCGGTGCCCAGTCCCTTGGACGGCGCAGGTCGGGCGGCCAGCACCAGTGCGGTGATCCCGGCGAAGAGGAGCACCAGCAGGGCGACCTCGGCCATCGGCAGCCGCCACTTCAGCACGATCACACCGAGGATGGCGGTCACCCCGAGCCCGGCCGCCACGCTCGCCTGCACCAGGAACAGCGGCAGATCCCGCCGGGCCAGGAAGGCGAACACGAACCCGCCCACCTGGCAGGCCAGCCCGACCAGGTAGGTGCGGTGCCCGGCCAGGCGCAGCAGCAGCCCGGGATCGAAGGTGTGGTGCACGCTGGTGCGGGCGGCGGCGACCGACTGCAACAGGTTGGCGACGCCGTACGCGACGACCATCGTCGCCAGGAAACACCAGCCCGAGGTAGCCACCTGGCGAGGATAGAGGTAACCGGGCGTCAGCGCGCGGCCGGCTGACCGAGCCGATCGAGGATGTCGGGGTGCAGTGGGCCGTTGGTGGCCACGGCGCTGTTCTCGCTGCTAGCGAGGGCCGGACCGCCCGCCAGGTCGGTGAACGCGCCCCCGGCCTCGGTGACTATGGGTATCAGTGCGGCCACGTCCCAGCACGACAACTCGGGCTCGATCATGACGTCCAGTGCGCCCTCGGCCAGCAGCATGTAACCGTAGAAGTCACCGTAGGCCCGGCTGCGCCAGGTGTCCCGCATCAGCTGGAGCACCGGCTCCAGCCGACCGGCCTCCTCCCAGCCGCCCAGCGAGGAGTAGCACAGGCTGGCATCGGCGAGCTTCGTCACCCCGGAAACCCGGATGGCGGTGCACCGGGACGCATCCGGGCCCGCGTACGCCCCGGTGCCGTGCGCCGCCCACCAGCGGCGGCCCAGCGCCGGCGCGGACACCAACCCGGCGACCGGCCGGCCGCCCTCCAACAGTGCGATCAGGGTGGCCCAGACCGGCACTCCGCGGACGAAGTTCTTGGTGCCGTCGATCGGATCCACCACCCACTGTCTCGTCCCGGCGGCGGGGGTCGAGCCGTACTCCTCGCCGAGCAGCCCGTCTCCGGGCCGGTGCTCGGCGAGCAGCGCGCGGATCTCGCGTTCCACGGCGGTGTCCGCGTCGGAGACCGGGGTCAGGTCGGGCTTCGACTCGACCCGCAGGTCGAGCGCCCGGAACCGGGTCGTCGAGATGGCGTCGGCGGCGTCGGCGAGCCGGTGGGCGAGGGCGAGGTCGTCGGCGTACCCGGTCATGTCGGACACGGTAGCGACGCGACCGCCGGGCCGGCGCCGGGGGCCGGGCGCGGCTCCGGCCGGCGGTTCACTCCGGGCGCCCGCGCGGCTCGGCCTCGCCACGGAGATCGGGCTCCCCGGCCCGCGAGGCCAGCAGCCGGCGGTACGAGGCCAGCCGGCGGGGATCCGCCCGACCCCGCTCGACCCAGGCGTCCAGCGCGCAGTCGGCCTCGTCGGGGGTGTGCGGGCAGTTCGCCGCGCAGTCGACGGTGGCCTCGACCAGGTCCGGGAAGCCGTGCAGCAGGCTCTCGGCCGACACGTGGGCCAACCCGAAGCTGCGTACGCCGGGGGTGTCGACGATCCAGCCCGGGTCGTCGGTCACGCGGGGCAGCGCGGGCAGCCGCAGCGCCACGGCGCTGGACGAGGTGTGCCGGCCCCGGCCGATCGCGCTGACCGTGCCGACCGCCCGATCGGCCTCCGGGACCAGGCGGTTGACCAGCGTCGACTTGCCGACCCCGGAGTGCCCGACGAGCACCGAGACCCGCCCGGCGAGCAGGCTGCGCAGGGCGTCCAGTGGCGAGTCCGGCCGGATGAGGACGTACGGCAGTTCCAGCTCGGTGTAGTAGCCGACAACCGCCTCCGGGCCGGCCAGGTCGGCCTTGGTCAGGCAGAGCAGCGGCTCGATGCCCGCGTCGTACGCGGCCACCAGGCAGCGGTCGATGAACCCGGTGCGCGGCGGCGGGTCGGCCAGCGCGCTGACGATCACGAGCTGGTCGGCGTTGGCGACCACCACCCGTTCCAGTCGCCCCTCGGCGGTGCTGGCGTCGTCCTCGGCGGTGCGCCGCAGCACGGACCGCCGCGGCTCGATGCGGACGATGCGGGCCAGTGCCCCGGACGTGCCGGAGGTGTCGCCGACCAGGCCGACCCGGTCGCCGACCACCACGGACTTGCGCCCCAGCTCCCGAGCCCGCATCGCGGTGACGGTCCGGTCCTCGGGCGCGGCGCCGGCCAGGACGCAGGTGTACCGTCCCCGGTCCACCGCGATGACGAGGCCGCCCTCCGCGTCGGCGTGCTGTGGCCGGGTTCGGGTACGCGGACGCGAGGGTTTGCCGGGCCGGACCCGGACGTCGTCCTCGTCGTACTCCCGCCGCCTGGTCGCCAGGGCCGCCCCGTTTCCGTCGCTCAGCTCTTGCCGGTCACCACTGCCGACCATAGTGCCGGGAACTCGGGCATGGTCTTCGAGGTGCACGCCACGTCGTCCAGCTCGACGCCGGGCACGGCCAGACCGGCCACCGCCGCCGCGTGCGCCATCCGGTGGTCGTGGTATGTGCGGAACACCCCGCCACGCAGCGGCCGGGGCCGGATCTCCAGGCCGTCGGCCGACTCGGTGACGTCCCCGCCGAGCGCGGTGAACTCCCGGGCCAGCGCGGCGAGCCGGTCGGTCTCGTGACCACGGATGTGGCCGACGCCGGTGAACACCGAGGGAGAGTCGGCGAGCATCGCCAACGCGGTGAGCGCCGGGGTCAGTTCGCTCACGTCCGACAGGTCGGCGCGCAGGCCCCGCACCGTCCCGCTGCCGCGCACGGTGAGCCCCTCGGTGGTGAGGGTTACCTCCGCGCCCATCTGCTGCAACAGCGAGCGGAGCCGCTCCACCGGCTGGGAGCTGCCTCGCGGCGGCCAGCCGTGCAGGGTCACCTCGCCACCGGTGACCAGGGCGGCGGCGAAGAACGGGACGGCGCCGGACAGATCCGGCTCGATCTCCCAGCCGCGCCCCGTCAGCGGGCCCGGCTCGACCGCCCAGACGTCCGGGGTGCTGTCGTCGACCGCGGCACCGGCCGCCCGCAGCATCTGGACGGTCATCCGCAGGTGCGGCGCGGAGGGCACGGGCGGACCGACGTGCCGGACCACCAGCCCACGGTCGAATCGCGGCGCGGCGAGCAACAGCCCGGAGACCAGCTGACTGGAGGCGGAGGCGTCGATGACCACCTCACCGCCGGTGACCCGACCCGTGCCCAGGACCACCAGCGGCAGGCTGCCGGGCCCGGTGTTGTCGATGCGTACGCCGAGCGAGCGCAGTGCCCCGATCAGCGGCCCGAGCGGGCGTGTGCGAGCGTGCGGATCACCGTCGAGGGTGACCTGGCCCTCGGCCAGCCCCGCCACCGGGGGCACGAAGCGCATGATGGTGCCGGCGAGCCCGACATCGACCTGCGCCGGGCCGACCAGCCGGTGCGGCCGGACCAGCCAGCGCTCGTCGTCGGCGATCGACACGTGCGCGCCCATCGCCCGCAGTGCCGCGGCCATCAGCTCGGTGTCCCGGGCGCGCAGCGGCCTGGCCAGTGTCGAAGGGCCGGTCGCGAGCGCGCTCAGCACCAGGGCACGGTTGGTGATCGACTTGGAGCCGGGCAGGCGCAGCGACGCCGACACCGGATCATTGGCCGTCGGGGCGGTCCACGGCTTCAGCGGCCGGTTCGCGGTCAGGTTCCCCACGGCTACATTCTGCCGTGTCGCGGCCGGTCGTGGTCGCGGCCGTGGCCGCCGCTCCCGGTGGACGGGACAGCCGGGCGGCCGGCGGCGCGCTAGCGTGTCCGGCATGTGCGGGAGGTACGCCACGACCCGGAGCGCCGGTGACCTGAGCGTCCTGTTCGAGTCTGCGGACGAGACCGCTGGCGCGCTGGTCGCCGACCACAACGTTGCCCCGACCGACCCGGTGCCGCTGGTCCGGGTCAGCCCCGCGGGTCATCGCGCGCTCTCGCTCGGCCGCTGGGGACTGGTGCCACCGTGGTCCCGGTCGCCGGCCGGGGCGGCCCGCATGATCAACGCTCGCGTCGAGACGGTCGCGACCAGCCGGGCGTACGCCCCGGCCTTCGCCCGGCGCCGTTGCCTGGTCCCGGCCGACGGCTGGTACGAGTGGGTCCGTCGGCCCGGCGAGGCGAAGCAGCCGTACTACCTCACCCCGTTGGACGGCTCGGTGCTCGCCTTCGCCGGCATCTGGTCGGTCTGGGACGGCCCCGGTGGTGCGCTGCTGACCTGCAGTGTGCTGACCACCACCGCGCTCGGTGAACTGGCCGAGGTGCACGATCGGATGCCGCTGCTGCTACCGCCCGAGCGGTGGGCCAGCTGGTTGGGTGGTGGCGGCGACGCGGCCGAGCTGCTCGTGCCGCCGCCACTGGACTGGCTCGCCGGGATCGAGGTGCGACCGGTCGGGCCGGCGGTGGGAGACGTCCGCAACGACGGCCCGGAACTGACCGCGCGGGTGCCGCCGACCCGCCACCCGGAGCCGGAGGACATGCGGTTGTTCTGATTACGCCCCGCACATTGTCGGGAGTGATTTGCTGCGGTTGCGGGTGAAAGATGACCCGATCGTTCGGCCAACTTCCCGGCAAAGTCTTGTCTCCGCCCAGGCAAGTGCGATAGAACACAGCGCCGGTGATGGGTATCGTTCGCGTCGGGTGAACGACGTCTATCGATCTTGCTGGTCCCACGGGGGAGGTGGGTGGATGACACGGGCGCGTATGCCCCGTCCACACGAGGTGGCCGCCGCGCGGCGTGATCCGCGGCTGCTGCGGGCGTTACGTGAACGGCGACAGGACGAAGCCTGGCGCACCAGGGGCACCTGCCAGAGCGTCGACCCGGAGACGTTCTTTCCGGCGCCGAACGAGCCGGCGGACGCGGCGGTGGCCCTGTGCCGCAGCTGCGACGTGCAGGGCTCCTGTCTGGCCTGGGCGTTGGAGGTGGGCGACTGCCACGGCGTGTGGGGTGGCACCACCCCACGGGAACGGCGGGCGATGCTGGTGGCCTGGCGCGACGAGGTGCAACCCGATCCCGACGCCGCCGCCGAGGCGGGCCCGCCGGTGCGGGACCGGCTACTCACGCTCGTCCCGCTGAGCTGACCACCGGCCCGGTCTGTCGAGGCCGCCGGGCCGCGGCCGCAGAATGGAGCGGTGCCGCACGACGACCTCATCGAGACCCCGCGCGGCCCGGCGCGGGTCGACCTCGACACGCCGACCGGTCCGGTCCGGGCACTGCTGGTGCTCGGGCACGGCGCGGGCGGAAGCGTCGACGCCCCCGACCTGATCGCGCTCAGCGATGCCGCGGTGGCCGCCGGGGTGGCCGTGGCCCGGGTGACCCAGCCCTACCGGGTCGCCGGCCGCCGCGCGCCGGCTCCCGCCGGGCACCTCGACGAGGCGTGGACGGCCGTGCTGGGCGCGCTGCGGGGGCACCGTCCGGGCGTACCCCTGGTGGTGGGTGGTCGCTCCAGCGGCGCGCGGGTGGCCTGCCGGACGGCGACCGCGGTGGGCGCCGCCGGGGTGGTCGCGCTCGCCTTCCCGCTGCATCCACCAGGCCGGCCGGAGCGCAGTCGGGCCGGTGAACTGGGCACCGGGCTGCCGACCCTGGTGGTCAACGGCGATCGGGACCCGTTCGGCGTGCCGGCCCCGAGCCCCGGCGTGCGGGTGGTGGTCCGGCCGGGTGAGCGGCACGAGCTGCGCGGCGACCCGGCCGGAACGGCCGCAGTCGTGATCGGCTGGCTGCGCGAGAACGGCTGGGCGCGGGCGGGCCGGGCCGCCGCCACGGCGGCTGACCCGGCGGCGGCCTCGCGCACGCGGCCGGCCGCCGTTTCCGTCGACCGCGCCGGTTCGTTGCACCCGGTGGTGTCGCCGGGTGCGGCACCGGGCTCCCAGGCCCTTCCTGGTCCCAGCCTCGGTTGCACCGCCGCGGCCGGGACCAGGAACGCCGGGCCGGGGCCGGAATGTCTCGACCCACGGTGCGTGTTGAACACCTCGGACAACCAATGTGCGAGGGGGTGACCGGTGCCGACCGAGATCCGGAACCGGGAGCGCGACGAGCGGGAGGCCCGGCAGCTGAGGCAGCTGCTGACCGGCCCGAACTGGCCGGCGGCGGTGCCACCGGCCGAGGTGGCGACGGGCACACCCGTCGGAACCGAATCTTCCGACAGGTCCGTGCGCGTATCCTCGGCGGGGAAGCATCCGACCCGAGGGGATGTGCGGTTGACCACCGAGAAGACGGACGAGCGTAGGGCCCGGTTCGAGCGGGACGCGATGCCCTTCGTCGATCAGCTGTACGCGGCCGGCCTGCGGATGACGCGTAACCCGGCGGATGCCGAGGACCTGGTCCAGGAGACCTACCTGAAGGCGTACGCCGCCTTCCACCAGTTCGAGCAGGGCACGAACCTGAAGGCCTGGCTCTACCGGATCCTGACCAACACCTACATCAACTCCTACCGCAAGCGGCAGCGGCAGCCGGTGCAGGCGCCGACCGACGAGATCACCGACTGGCAGCTCGCCGAGGCCGAGTCGCACACCTCCAGCGGGTTGCGGTCCGCCGAGACCGAGGCGCTCGACCGGCTCCCCGACAGCGACGTCAAGGAGGCCCTCCAGCAGTTGCCGGAGGAGTTCCGGCTGGCTGTCTACCTGACCGATGTCGAGGGCTTTTCCTACAAGGAGGTCGCCGACATCATGGGTACGCCGATCGGCACGGTGATGTCGCGGTTGCACCGCGGGCGTCGTAATCTGCGCAAGCTGCTTGAGGGCTACGCCGCGGAGCTCGGCTTCTCCGCCGCGCCGTCGGCCCGGAGTTCGACCGCTGCCACCGGCCGGGAGGTGTGACGTGAGCTGGGGAGACCCGCACGAGACGGACTGCCGTGAGGTGCTTGCCGAGGTCTACCTCTACCTCGACCTGGAGTGCGCGCAGGAGCGTCGTACCTTGATCCGGCACCACCTCGACGAGTGCGGCGGGTGCCTGCGAGAGTACGGCATCGAGCAGGAGGTCAAGGCGCTGGTGGCCCGCTGCTGTGGCAACGAGTCCGCGCCGGACGAGCTGCACGAGCGGCTGCGGGTGCGGCTTCGTCAACTCGTCGTCTTCGAGAGCACCGAGTCGCGCGAACTGGCCGACTGATCGGGGCGACCCGACGGTTCCGGCCGCACCGTGGCCGGCGCGACCCGCCCGGTTGTGACGACGCCCGCCGGTGGCCCGAGTCGGGCCACCGGCGTTTCCTGACCGGCCGCGAATGTGCCGCCGACCGCGGTTCAGGAGTTGGGGCGCTTGCCGTGGTTGGCGGCGTTCTTCTTGCGGGCCTTCTTCTTGCGGGACTTCTTCGCCATGCTGACCTCCTCGTGATGGTCGGATCGACCGCGCACGACCTCGGCGCGACTGCGCACCGGTTCTCGGCGCCGGGTCCGACCTGTTGATGCTAGTGCGGCCGGCAGCGCGGGAGCGTCGCCGGGGCACTCCCGCGCCCACCGGCGGCCCGACCGTGATTGGATACGTCGCAGGCAGTCGTGAGAGAAGGGGCCCGGAAGATGGCCGAGGAGATCCGCGCCGAGATGGTGGCGAACGTCTGGAAGGTCGTCGCGTCGGCCGGGGACACCGTGTCCGAGGGGGACACGCTGGTGATCCTGGAGTCGATGAAGATGGAGATCCCGGTGATTGCCGAGAGCGCCGGCGTCGTGCGGCAGCTCGTGGTGAACGAGGGTGACGTGGTGCAGGACGGTGACCTGATCGCGGTGATCGGTTGACCGGCCCGCTGGTCCGTCCGGCCGGGCCGGCCGACTTCGCCGCGGTGGCCCGGCTCACCGTCGCGGCGTACGAGGCCGACGGGCAGCTCAAGGGTGAGACCGGCTACGCCGAGGTGCTGGCCGACGTGGTCGGTCGGGCGGCGCACGGCGACGTCCTGGTCGCCGTCGACCCGGTCACCGGCCGGCTGCTCGGCTCGGTCACCTTCGTCCTGCCCGGCAGCCGCTACGCCGAGCTGTGCGGCCCGGGCGAGGCCGAGTTCCGGATGCTGGCGGTCGACCCGGCGGCGCAGAGCCGGGGAGCCGGCGCGGCCCTCGTCGACGCCTGCGTCGCCCGGGCGAACGAGTTGGGCTGCACCGCCCTGACGATCTGCGTACGCGCGGGCCACGCCGAGCCCGCCCACCGGCTCTACCGGCGGCGCGGCTTCGTCCGGGTGCCGGCGCGGGACTGGAGTCCACTGCCCGGGGTCGACCTGCTCGCCCTGCGCCTGCCACTCGACACGACGCACTAGCTAGCCGCCACCGGTCAGGGTTCGGTGGGCGGGGCGGCGATGGCGGCGAGCAGTTCGTCCGCGACTTCGAGGGCGACCCGCCTACGTTCGGCGTCGCTGATGTCGGGTGTGCGTACGGCGAACCAACTGCTGTGCACGGCGAACAGGGCCAGCACGGCACGGAGCTGGGCGCCGGGGGAGTCGTCACCCTGGCAGAGTGCGGTGGCCAGCCGGAACATCCGGCCGCGCAGCTCCCGGCCGGCGGAGAGGCTCTTCAACGCGGTCTGGTTCTGCTCGAAGAACCGCATCACCGAGTGCTGCTCGCCATTGAACGTGGCGTCGGCGTACCGCTCGACGACGGCCCGGCGGGTGACCAGCGTGGCCGGCTGGCTTTCGGCCCAGGCGATCAGCGCGTCCATCCGCTCCAGCCGGTCCTCCACGACGCTGGTGACGATCTCGTCCTTGCTCTTGAAGTGGTAGTAGAGCGCAGCCTTGGTCACCCCGAGCCGCTCGGCCACCTCACGCAGGGACGTCGCCTCGTAACCCTGCTCGGTGAAGAGCTCCAGCGCCACGGCCTTGATCCGCTCCCGCGTGCCGCCTGTGCTCTGACTCACCCGTCCCTGCCCATCCGGTTGGCCGTCGTCACCTGTCCAACTTACCGTCCGGCTAGTAAGGTGACTAGCCGGGCGGCAAGTAAGTGCGCCGCATCTCGGGGGGAGAGCTTACCGATGGCCCAGCAGAACCAGGCTGCCGTGCGACCCAATGTCCGGGTCGTACTCTTCGGCCTGATGATCGCCATGATGCTGGCGATGCTCGACAACATGATCGTGAGCACCGCCCTGCCCCGCATCGTGGGCGAGTTCGGCGGGCTCAACCACTTCACCTGGGTGGTGACCGCCTACGTGCTGGGCACCACCGTCTCCACCCCGATCTGGGGCAAGCTCGGCGACCTCTACGGCCGTAAGGCGGTCTTCCTCACCGCCGTGGTGATCTTCCTGGTCGGTTCCGCGCTGTGCGGGATGGCCGGTTCGGGTTTCCTCGGCGGTCCCGACGACGGCATGGTCCAGTTGATCGCCTTCCGGGCCGTGCAGGGTCTGGGCGCCGGTGGCCTGATGGTCGGCGTCATGGCGATCATCGGTGACCTGGTGCCGCCCCGTGAGCGTGGCCGGTACCAGGGCATGATCGCCGGGATCATGGCCATCGCGATGGTGGCCGGCCCACTGGTCGGCGGCTTCATCACCGACCACCTCTCCTGGCGCTGGGCGTTCTACGTCAACCTGCCGCTGGGCGGCGTGGCGCTGGTGCTGCTGATCGCCACCATGCACCTGCCCAAGTACCGCACCGAGCACCGGATCGACTGGCTCGGCGCCGCGCTGCTGTCGGTGGGCATCACCGGCATCGTGTTGATCACCACCTGGGGCGGCAACGAGTACGCCTGGGCCTCCCCGCAGATCCTCGGCCTCGCCGTACTAGCGGTCGCGGCGCTGGTGCTCTTCGGGCTCGTCGAGCGGCGGGTCCCCGAGCCGATCCTGCCGCTGCGGCTCTTCGCCAACCGGAACTTCGCCCTCATCTCGGTGATCGGTTTCCTGCTCGGCTTCGCGATGTTCGGCGCGATGAACTTCCTGCCGCTCTATCAGCAGACCGTCCAGGGGGCCTCGGCCACCAACTCCGGCCTGCTGCTGCTGCCACTGATGTTCGGCATGCTGGTGGTCTCGCTGGTCGTCGGCCGGGCGATCACCCGGACCGGGCGGTACCGGATCTTCCCGATCGTCGGCGGCGGGGTGATGGCCGTCGGGCTCGCCCTGCTGAGCCTGCTGGACGTGGACACCAGCAAGGTCGCCTCGTCGCTCTACATGCTGGTGCTCGGCGCCGGCATGGGCTTCCTCATGCAGACGTCCATGCTGATCGCGCAGAACAGCGTCGCCCAGAGGGATCTCGGTGCGGCCAGCGGTGCGGCCACCTTCTTCCGGTCCATCGGCGGGTCGTTCGGCATCTCGCTGTTCGGTGCCATCTTCGCCAACCGGCTGGCCGGCTCTGCGGCCGGCGGCGCGTTCAGCGGCGGTGGGGAGTCCGGTGCGGCGATGAACATCGAGCAGCTCAAGGAGTTGCCGGCGCAGGCGCGCGAACTGGTGCTCGGTGGCCTCGCGGACGCGATCTCGCACGTGTTCGGATGGGCCGTGATCTTCGCGGTCGTGGTTCCGGTGCTCGCCTGGTTCATCCGGGAGATCCCGCTGCGTACCAGCAACGACGCCGAGCCGGCCAGCCCGGAGGAGCAGGCCGAGACCGCCCTGGCCCGTTCCCCGGCCGCCTGACCGGGTCGTGCTGACCCGGCGCCGCGGGGCGGGGCGGGTCAGGGCGGGGCCGGCACGGTCAGGGCGGCGGAGGGCCGGGGATGCGCGGTCGTAGCAGGCGCAGCAGACGGCGCAGCACGGCACGCGGCGAACCACGGCGCCGGCCGGCGGTCGGGCCGGTGAGCGTGCGCGCCAGCGCGACGGCCTCCGGGGTGAGGCCCGGCGTGGCCAGCGCCAGGTGAGCCAGGGAGGGTGCGGCGGGTACCGGGCGATCCCGGCCCGTCGCGGCCGTGGCCGCCAGCCGCTCGGCGACCACCCGGGCCACGTCGGGCCGGACCGACGGGTCCACCCAGGCGGCGGTCACCAGGGCGAACAGGGCCGCCTCGGTGACCTCCTCCACCTCCCGGGCCAAGTCCACCAGCACCTGCCGCCGGGTCGAGGTCGCCCAGGGCTCGTCGGTGCGATGGTGCAGCAGGCCGAGGCAGGCCCACACCTGCACGCAACGCACCCACAGGGCCGGGTCCTGGCCGGCCAGGACCCGACCCAGGGCGGTCTGCGGGACATCGGGCGGATGGGCCAGCAGGCCGAGCAGATCGGGCAGGTCGAGAGTGGCCAGGCCGACCGCGGCGTCGTACGCCGCGGGTGGGTGGGGCCAGGCCGGCCGGGCGAGTTCGCGCAGCCGGCGGGCCGCCTCGGCGGACGGCGGAGGCGGCGTCGGGCGTACCGCGCCCACCGCCGGGTCGAGTCCGGCGACGTCGCGCGGGCGCGGTGCCCCGGTCGCCGACGCGGCCGGCGTGAGCTGCCCCAGCCACGGGCGTCCGCGGCAGCACTCGGCCAGATCGCCGTGCTCGTGCGAGTCGTCCGGATGGTCGCGGACGAAGTCGGCCAGCGCGACCAGGTGACGCACCTCGCCGTCACGCTGGAACCGCAGCCGGTGCGCGGTGTGCACCGCGCAGTCGAAGGACGGGTTGCGGGTCAGCGCCTGCTCGATCCAGCGCAGCGCCTCCTCCAGCCGGCCGTGGTCGGCCAGCGTGCCGGCGATGTCGGCGTACACCGCCAGATCGTCCGGATCGTGGCCGACGGCGCGGCGCAGCGCGGCGAGCGCCTCGCGGGTCCGGCCGGCGCTGCGCAGGGCGTATCCAAGCCAGACCTCACCCATCTTCGACGGCGCCGCGCGTACCCCCCGGGTGGCCCACCGGACCGCGAGCGGAACCTCGCCCACCCGCCGGGCCAGCGCGGACGCCGTGCCCAGCAGCAGGCCGTGCTCCGGATGGACGGTGACCGCGTTGCGGGCCAGCGTGAGGTAGGCCGCCAGGGCCGGACGGGCTGCCGGCGGCACCGGATCGGGTGCGGCGGCGCAGACCTGCAACAACACCCGCGCCGCCTGGTCGGGACCGAGGCGCTCGGCCAACTCCGGCGAGGTCACCCAGGGCACGCCCGCCCAGTCCGCACCGGGCGCGTGCGCGGTGGCGGCGATCAGCAGGTCGAGCCCTTCGGCCGGGCGACCTGCCGCGGCGAGCAGGTGCGCGCGGGCAACCACCGCCCCGACGAAGGTGTGGTGCTGCAACGGGAACAGACCCACGCCGCCGTCACCGCTGGCCGCGGCCAACTGGGCGAGGGTCTCGTGCACCTCGGGCAGCGTCGGCGCGCGGGCGAGCGCGGCCGCGACATGGTCGGCGGCGTGCGCCAGCTCGCCGGAGTCCAGGGCCTGCCGGGCCAGGACCAGCTCCTCCGTCGCCGGCAACGCCCGGTCGTTCGTTCCCTCGGCCACGTCGTCCTCTCACTCGTCGGTACCGGCTGCGCGGTGAGGTCGGGTCAGCGTAGGTGACGGGCCCCAGCTCTGGTGATCCAATGCGCAGTGCTGCTCGTTCGATTGCTGAGATCGAAAACAGAGTGCAAGACTGAGCAGCAAACGCGCGGCTTTCGCGCAGGGGAGGAGTTTCCATGACGCGCCCAGGTAGCGGCATGGCCGCCGACATCGACGAGCAGCCGGCCGGTTACGAGCGGTTGCTCTCCGCCGAACACGCCGCACCGATCGCCCGGGTGGCCGCGGCGGTGGCCGAGCGCCGGCCACGGCACGTGGTGTTCACCGCGCGGGGCACCTCCGACCACGCCGCGCTGTACGCCGCCTATCTCACCGAGATCCGTCTCGGCCTGCCAGCCGGCCTGGCCTCACCGAGCGCGGTGACCCTCTTCGGTGCCCGGCCGGACCTCTCCGACGCCCTGGTCGTCGGCGTCAGCCAGAGCGGCGGCTCACCCGATCTGGCCGAAGTGCTCCGGGCCGCCCGGGACTCCGGCGCGCTCACCCTCGCGGTCACCAACGCGCCGGACTCCCCGCTGGCGAGCGCCGCCGAGCTGTCCGTCGACATAGCCGCCGGGCACGAGCGGGCGGTGGCCGCCACCAAGACCTACACCGCTGAGCTGCTCGCCCTGCTGATGCTGGTGGAGGGGATCCGGGCCGGCGACGGCGCGCTGCCCGCCGAGGAGCGGCAGGCCCTGGCCGACCTGCCCGAGCTGGCCGCGCGCACCCTGACCGACCCCACCCCGGCCCAGCTCGCACCGCGTTACCGGTTCGCCGCCCAGCTGGTCACCACCGGCCGGGGGTACGCCTACCCGACCGCCCGGGAGGCGGCGCTGAAGCTGATGGAGACGTCATACCTGCCGGCGCTGGCGTTCTCGGGCGCCGACCTGCTGCACGGCCCGCTCGCCATGACCGATCCGGCCGTGCCGGTGCTGGCGGTGGTCGGCTCGGGGCCGGGCGGGCGGGCGATGGGCGAGGTGCTGCCCCGGCTCGGCGAGCGTCGGGCCGACGTGGTGGTGGTCGGCTCCGCCGAGGTCGGCGGCGCCACCCGCATCGCCGTGCCCGAGGTCGACGAACGGTACGCCCCGCTGCTGGACATCCTGCCGTTGCAGCGGCTGGCGCTGGCCCTGGCCCTGGCCCGGGGCGAGGATCCGGACTCGCCGCGCGGGCTGAGGAAGGTCACCGCGACGATGTGAGCCGCGGCGTGGCAGTCTGTCGGCGTGTCCACACTGCGCGACCTTGCCGAGGAGCACACCCGGCTGCGTCCGGCCGACATCGACCACCTGCACCGCGTCGCCGGCGACTGGCAGCTGCTGTCCGACCTCTCCTTCGCCGACCTGCTGCTCTGGGTGCCGGTCGACGGCGAGGGCAGCTTCCTCTGCGTGGCCCAGGTCCGCCCGACCACCGCGCCCACCGCCTACCAGGACGACCAGGTGGGACGGATCGTCGGCGGGCCGGAGGTGGCGCACCTGGAGGTCGCCTACCGGCAGGGACGGATCTGGCGGGAGGGCGACCCGGTCTGGTACGGCGACGTGCCCGCCCGGCACGAGGCGATCCCGGTCCGGTTGCGCGCGGCCGACGGCGAATCCGGTGAGCTGATCGCCGTGGTGGGCCGGGACACCAACCTGTCCACCGCCCGCACGCCCAGCCAGTTGGAGCTGAACTACCTGACCACGGCCGACGACCTGGCCCAGATGATCGCCGACGGCACCTTTCCGCCGCCCCGGCACCCGGGGGAGACCACCTCCGCGCCGCGCGTCGGCGACGGTCTGGTCCGGTTGGACGCCGGCGGCAAGGTCACCTACGCCAGCCCGAACGCGCAGTCGGCGTACCGCCGGTTGGGGCACGCATCGTTGCTGGTGGGGGAGGATCTCGCGGTGCTGCACCGCCGCCTGGCCGGCGATCCCCTGGAAGGCACCGACGCCGCGAACGGCATCCTCGCCGCGTTGCGCGGCGAGGCGCCGCCCCGGCGGGAGATCGACGCCCGCGGCGCGACCATGCTCACCCGGGCCCTGCCGCTGATGCCCGCCGGAGTGCCGATCGGCGCGCTGGTGCTGGTCCGCGACATCACCGAGGTGCGCCGCCGCGATCGTGCCCTGATCACCAAGGACGCCACCATCCGGGAGATCCACCACCGGGTGAAGAACAACCTGCAGACCGTCGCGGCGCTGCTGCGCCTGCAGGCCCGCCGGGTGTCGATGCCGGAGGCGCGGGTGGCCCTGGAGGAATCCGTGCGGCGGGTGGCGTCGATCGCCCTGGTGCACGAGACGCTCTCCATGTCCAGCGACGAGGTGGTTGAGTTCGACGGCATAGTCGACCGGGTGGCCAGCGCGGCGACCGAGGTGGCGGCGACCGAGGTGAGCGTCGGGATGCGGCGCAGGGGGAGCTTCGGTGTGCTGCCGGCCGAGATCGCCACCTCGCTGGTGATGGTCCTCAACGAGTTGCTGCTCAATGCCGTCGAACACGGCTTCCCGCCGGCCGGCGACGACCTGGCGGGGGCGGAACCGGCCGCTGGCGAGCCGACGGAGCCGGCTGGGCCGGCCGCCGCCTCGGCGGAGCCCGCGCCCGAGGTTGTGGTGTCGGCTCATCGGTTCCGCAAGATGCTGCACGTCACCGTGGCCGACAACGGCCGAGGGCTGCCGGTCGGCTTCGACGCCGAAGGTGGCGGCAAGCTCGGGCTGCAGATCGTCCGGGCGCTGGTCACCGGCGAACTGCGTGGCAGCATCGAGCTGCGTCCGGGCGCCGCGGGGGGCACCGAGGCATTCCTCGCCGTTCCGCTGGCCCGCGGCGTCCCGGAGGGCCGCTGAACGGTTCGCCGCCGCCGCGCCGAGCCGCCCGCTTGCCGGCCGGTCCAGCCGCCGGCCGGAACGGATCAGCGGGTGAGCAGCGCGACGGTGAGGCCGGCGCGCGGCCAGACCTGGGCGACCGTGAAGCCGGCGCGCAGCGCGTCCCCCTGGGGCCGGGCACGGCGGCCAGCGGGTCGGCACGGCGACCGGCCAGCAGCAGCCAGACCCGGTCGACGCCGGCCAGGCAGTCGGCCGGCCGGTCGCATTCGGCGGCCCACAGGTCGCCCCGGCGGACCTGCCCCTCGGCCAGCAGCACGTCCCGCGGAAGCCGTCCGCCCAGGTGGTAGCCGAGACCGAGATCGAGGAAGAGCCAGCTGTCCCGAGGCGAGTAGACCACCGCGTCGCCGGGGCGTTGGCCGGCGGCGACGATCCGGGCCGCTGCCCGGTAGTCGACCGTGGCGCTGCGCGGCCACTCGTGGGTGCGGCGCAGTGCCACCTGGTCGGGTAGGCCGAGCAGCCCGGCCAGGGCCACCACGGCCAGGGCGGGCGGCAACCGTGCCGACGCCAGTGCCGCGCCGGCCAGCAGGCAGCCGAACGGCACCACGAAGACCAGGTAGCGGGGCACCCACAGGGGCACGACCAGCCCGGCCAGGAAGAGCAGCGACACCGGCAGCAGCACGCAGCTCGCCGGCAGCAGGCCGCGCCGGCCGGCCCGGGCGGCGCCGAGCGCGGCGAGCCCGACCAGCAACCCGCCGACCACCCCGCTCTGCGCCACCCCGCCGGCGAGCGCCGCCAGGTCGCCGGGACGGGCGGCGTCCACCCAGTCCAGTTGCCGGGCCCGCTGTCCCCGGGCCGCCAGCGCCAGCGGCGCCACCGCCACCATCACCGGCACCAGGGCGGCCAGCCAGCGCGGGCCCGGCCGCGGCCGGCCCCGCTCCCCGCGGCCGGCTCCCGGGGCGGTGGGCACGGTTTCGGGCCCCGTGCCGCCGGATTCCGCGCCGCCGCGCCTCGCGGCGGCGAGCACGACGACCGCGTGGGCGGCGAGCAGGGTCAGGGCGACCAGGTGGGTCAGCCCCAGGGCGATGGTCGTCGCGGCGTACCAGACCCAGCGGCGCCGACCGGGCTGGTTCAGCGCGTCCACCAGCAACAGAGTGCTCAGCACGGCGAGTGCGGTGGCCAGGGCGTACGGCCGGGCCTCCTGGCCGTACCTGGAGGTGCCGGGGAGCACCGCGACCAGCAGCCCGGCGAGCAGACCGACGCGGGCGTCCCAGAGCCGCCGGCCGAGCACGGCGGTCAGGCCGGCGGTCGCGGCCATCGCGAGCGCGGAGGGCAGGCGCAGCGCGGCCACCGAGTCGCCGGCCACCGTCACCCAGGCGTGCATGAGCAGGTAGTACGGCCCGGCGGCGGCGTCGATGGTGCCGGCCAGCCGGAGCAGGCCGGCGACTCCTCGGGTGGCGGCGCTCCAGGTCGCCAACTCGTCGCGCCACGGCTGGGCGGTGTCCAGCCCGACCAGCGTCACCAGCAGGGCGACGCCCGCCGGCACCAGCCACACCGGCAGCGAGCGCAGGCGCATCCCGCTCAGCCGGACGCCTGTTCCGGCGGCCGGGATCGACCTACCGGACAAATCCCCCATGCCGCGAGCCTGCCACACGGTTGCGCTCCGGGTGGTGGCAGCGACCGCCCGTGATGTGGGATCCCACACGTGCTCATTGGCCGCCCGGTGCCGGGTGTGGCAGCATGACGTCCATGACTGCCGCCGTCGTCCGCCGCTTCGTGGCCCGCCGCCACGTCGATTACGGCCGCGTGCGCAGCGCCATCTGTCCGGCTCACTGACGACGCCCGACCATTCCTGCCTCGGGCACGCAGCGCGCCGGCCGGGCAGAGACATCGTCGTCCCGGCCTCCTCCGGGAGCCGCTCGCCGCGTCCGCGTAGGCCAACTGAGGCACAGCAGACAACGGAGGACGCCGCGATGGCAGTCAGCGAGATTCCGGCCCGCCCCGCGCGGGCGCCCCGACGTCCCCGTGGCGAGGGCCAGTGGGCGCTCGGGCACCGGGAGCCACTCAACCCCAACGAGCGGATCAAGAAGGACGACGACCCGCTCAACGTGCGGGACCGGATCGAGAACATCTACGCCCATCGTGGGTTCGCCTCGATCGACCCGCAGGATCTGCGCGGCCGGTTCCGCTGGTGGGGCCTCTACACCCAGCGCAAGGCGGGCATCGACGGTGGGCGTACCGCCGTGCTGGAACCGCACGAGCTGGAAGACGAGTACTTCATGCTGCGGGTGCGCGTCGACGGCGGCCAGCTCGACCTGGCGCAGCTGCGGACGATCGCCGAGATCTCCCGGGAGTTCGCCCGGGACACCGCCGACATCACCGACCGGCAGAACATCCAGTACCACTGGATCCGGGTCGAGGACATGCCGGAGATCTGGCGGCGGCTGGAGTCCGTCGGCCTGCAGACCACCGAGGCGTGCGGCGACTGCCCCCGCATCGTGCTGGGCAGCCCGGTGGCCGGGGTGGCCGCGGCCGAGCTGGTCGACCCCACCTCCGCGATCGACGAGATCGTCCGGCGGTACGTCGGCGACAAGCAGTACTCCAACCTGCCCCGCAAGTTCAAGTCCTCGATCTCGTGGCTGGTGGACACCCCGTACGAGGCGAACGACATCTCCTTCCTGGGTGTCGATCATCCGGAGCACGGCCCGGGATTCGACCTGTGGGTCGGCGGCGGCCTGTCCACCAACCCGATGCTGGCCCAGCGGCTCGGCGTCTGGGTGCCGCTGGCCGAGGTGCCGGACGTCTGGGCCGGTGTGGTCGGCATCTTCCGCGACTACGGCTACCGCCGGCTACGCCACCGGGCCCGGCTGAAGTTCCTGCTCGCCGACTGGGGTGTGGTTAAGTTCCGCGAGGTGCTGGAGAAGGAGTACCTGGGCCGGACGCTGCTCGACGGGCCCGCCCCGGAGCTGCCGGACAAGCCGATCGACCACATCGGCGTGCACGTCCAGCGGGACGGCCGCAACTACGTCGGCGCCGCCCCGGTGGTCGGGCGGGTCTCCGGCACCCAGCTCGCCCAGCTGGCGGACGTGGTCGAGGCGCACGGCAGCGACCGGGTGCGGCTCACCCCGTACCAGAAGCTGCTGGTGCTCGACGTGCCGCCGGAGCGGACGGAGTCGCTGGTCGACGGGCTGCGCGGGATCGGCCTGGAGGCCCGACCGTCGGCCTGGCGGCGCGGCACGATGGCCTGCACCGGCATCGAGTACTGCAAGCTCGCCATCGTCGAGACCAAGGCGCGTGGCGAGGAGCTGGTGGCGCGGCTGGAGCAGCGGCTGCGCGACTTCGACGCGGACATCTCCATCCACATCAACGGCTGCCCGAACGCCTGCGCCCGCACCCAGGTGGCCGACATCGGCCTCAAGGGTCAGCTGGTCACCGGGCCGGACGGCCGTCAGGTGGAGGGCTTCCAGGTGCACCTCGGCGGCGGGCTCGGCATGGCCGAGGGCCGCACCGCCGGCTTCGGCCGCAAGCTGCGCGGCCTGAAGACGACCGCCGAGGAGCTTCCCGAGTACGTCGAGCGGCTGGCGTCGCGCTACCTGGCCGGCCGGACCGCGGGCGAGACGTTCGCCAACTGGGTGATCAGGGTCGACGAGGAGGAACTGCGGTGAGCGAGCGCAGCGAACGAACTGGTCAGCTCAGTGGTGTGGCGCCTCGTCGCGGCGCCGGGCGAAGCGAGGCGGCGCGATGAGTGAGACGCGTTCCGCACCGCTGTACTGCCCGTACTGCGGTGAGGAGGATCTGCGGCCGAATGAGACCGGGCACGGCGCGTGGGAGTGCCACGCCTGCGCGCGGGTGTTCACGGTCCGCTTCAACGGCCTGCTCTCCCGGAGGGCCGGCCGGTGAGCGCCCTGGTCTCCGCCGCCGGTCTCGGCCTGGTCGGCGCCGGCGCCCCGGCTCCGGCCGACCCGGCGCGGCGTGGCCCGGACGAGCTGCGTGAGCTGGCCGAGCGGGCTGGCCGGGAGCTGGAGGGCGCGCCCGCGCCGGAGATCGCCCGGTGGGCCGCGGAAACCTTCGGTGACCGGTTCTGCGTGACCAGCTCGATGGCCGACGGGGTGCTCGCGCACCTGGCCTCCCGGGTGGCCCCGGGGGTGGACGTGGTCTTCCTCGACACCGGCCTGCACTTTCCGGAGACGCTGGCGGTCCGCGACGAGGTGGCCCGCACGTTGCCGGTGAACGTCCGGTCCGTCCGGCCGCGACTCACCGTGGGTCAGCAGGACGGTGAGTACGGGCCACGGCTGTTCAACAAGTCCCCGGACGAATGCTGCCAGTTGCGCAAGGTGGAGCCGCTGGAGCGGGCGCTGGCCGGTTACGACGCGTGGGCCGCCGGCCTGCGTCGCGACGAGTCACCGACCCGCGCCAACACTCCGGTGGTGACGTTCGACGCCCGCCGGGGCAAGGTGAAGGTCAATCCGATCGCGGCCTGGACGCAGCGTGACGTCGACGCGTACATCGCCCGGTGGAACGTGCCCGTGAACGAGTTGTTCCGGCGCGGCTACGGCTCGATCGGCTGCTGGCCGTGCACGCGGCGAACCAGGGCCGGCGAGGATCCACGAGCCGGCCGTTGGGCCATGTTCGAGAAGACCGAGTGCGGTCTGCACGTCTGACCGGCGCGACCGGGCCCGCCCGGCCCGGCGAACGCGGGCCGGGCGGGGACCCGCTGCTCCTGGTCGCCCACGGCAGCCGCGACCCACGGGCGGCCGACGCGACCAGGGCGCTGGCCCGCGCGGTCGCCGCTGCTCGCCCCGGTACGCGGGTGCTGGCGAGTTGGCTCGACCACACCGAGCCCGGCCCGACGGAGGCGTTGCGCGGGTTGGCCGCGGCGGGACACTCCCGGGCGATCCTGGTGCCGTTGCTGCTGACCGCCGCGTACCACCGCCGGGTGGACATCCCGGCGGCGGTGGCGGCGGCCTGCCGGTCCGGCCCGCCGATCCGGGTGCGCGTCAGCGACGTGCTCGGCCCGGTGGGCACCGAGGTGGATCCGGCGTTGCTTGCCGGGTTGCGGCGGCGGCTGGCCGAGGTGGAGCCGGGCCGGTTCGACGCTCTGGTACTGGCCGCCGCGGGGACCCGTGACGCCGGCGCACGGGGGTCCGTCGGTCGGGTGGCCGGCGCACTCGGCAGCGCCCTGGGCACCCCGACCCGCGTGTCGTACGCGTCGGCGGCGCCCCCGGCGTCGGTGCCGCGGTGGCGCGACTGCGGGCGCGTGGTGCGCGGCGGGTGGCGGTGGCCGCGTACTTCCTGGCGCCCGGGTTGTTCCACGACACGGTGGTGGCGGCGGCGCGGAGGCCGGCGCGGTGGCGGTGGCGGCCCCGCTGACGGACGCGCCGGAACTGGTCGACCTGGTGCTGCGCCGGGTGGACGCGCAGCCGCGTGCGGGCGGCCGGGACGCCGAGCCGGGGCGCGTCGGGTGACGGCCGGTGGCAACGGGCAGCAGAACGCCCCGGCGGGCTGAGCCGGCCGGGGCGTGTCGCTTCGTGCGGGTGTGATGGGTCAGGCGGAGTGAGCGCGCAGCACCCGGAGGCCGCCGCGCCGCTTGACAGCGCGCCGTTCCTCCTCGCTCATCCCGCCCCAGACGCCAGCGTCCTGACCGGACTCCAGCGCCCACTGCAGGCACTGGTCGGTCACGGAGCAGCGCCGGCAGACGGCCTTGGCCTGCTCGACCTGCAGGAGAGCCGGACCGGACGTCCCGATCGGGAAGAACAGCTCCGGGTCCTCGTCGCGGCAGACAGCATGGTGACGCCAGTCCATGGCGGCAACACTCCTCATTCTGGATGGGTGGCAGATGTTGCTTGTTGGTGCTTTCCCTATATGCATCCGCAGTGCCGACGGTGACGGTTAGCGTCCGCCAATTCGGCAGTGCGTGAGCAGGCTGGTGTCCCGGGGGGACCTGCTGGAACAGCTCAACCTGCCGAGCATATCCAGGCAATGTCCCGGTAACTCAAGTTTGCTTGTGAATACTTTCACGAACTCACGCGATGTCAAGGGTGACGCTCGGAAAAACTCCGGACGGTGAGCAAGCCCACAACCCATTTGTCCCGGTTCCAGATCACTCCGGCTACCCGGCGTATCACAGTCGAGGATCAATATAGTACAGTCCGCCGCGCATTGCTGACATTTCCGGCATCAGTCCCGAGTGTCGCAGTCGTTGCGCATCGGGGGTCGCGCCGACCAGCTCCGCCCGGTGGTACCGGAGACCTAACAGATTACTCTGAGTGCGGCGGGAACGGAGGTGAATCTAACTTTTTCCCGCTCGCCAAGATAGTCGCCGTCGAGCTGGAATGCCTGAGGACGGCTCGCGACCAGCGAGAACTCGGCCACATCGTGCAGGCGCAGCACCTGACGGCCACGAGGATCGGGCGTCGGCGAGAAGAATTGCGTGACGGTCCGTGTCGTACTGGCAACGCCTAGCTGGCGCAGCGCCAGCACGTCCAGCCCGAGATCGAACGACGCCTCCGGGTTCGGGTTGACCTCCCGGTCCCCGACGTACGTCCACGGTGCGGTGTTCTGCACGATGATCGTGGCCAACTCGCCCTCGTTCGCCTCGCCCGGCCGCTCCAACTGGATCGCCGGGTGCCGCCGCTCGTCGCCCAGTAGCAACTGGGTGGTGAAGGCGCGAAAGTAGAGCGAGGGGGAGGAGACCCGCCCCCGGCGGCGAGCCTCCTCGACCCGGTGGATCACTGCGGCGTCGAGCCCGAAACCGCCGCAGAAGGTGAAGTAGCGGTCGTCGGCCCGACCGAGTCCGATCGTCCGGTACCGGCCCAACCGGAGACCCTCCAAAATCATGCTGGTGCCCTCCGGCCACTCCCGGGGCAGGCCCAGGGCCCGGGCGAAGACGTTGGTGGAGCCGCCCGGCACGGTGGCCAGGGCCGGCAACCGCTCGGCGGTCGGCTCGGCACCGCCGGCGCTGGCCGCCGTCATCAGCCCGTTGACCACCTCGTTGACCGTGCCGTCGCCACCGAGGGTGACCACCGCGTCGACACCCTCCTCGGCGGCCTCCCGAGCGAGCGTGGTGGCGTGACCACGCTGGCGGGTGTAGCGCACGGATAGATCGACCTCGCTGCGCAGCGCACGGACCAGCACGTCCCGCGCGCGTTCGCTGGTGGTGGTGGCCTTCGGATTGACCAGCAGGACGGCCCGCATGGCCGGCACTGTACTCCCGGGCGTCACGGGTATCGTGACCGCGTGACCATCGACTCCGACCCGACCCCCGTCACCCTCCGTTGGGCGGTCTGGCTGCTGCGGGGGCAGGCGGTCGCCGTCGGGCTTGTCGCCGGCTGGCTGGTCCTCGCGGATTTCACCGCCGACACCACCGATCTGACGTCGGCGCTGCTGGTCACCGCCTTCGCCATCGGCGCCGCGATCGTCCTCTGGGTGTTGGGCGGCGCGCTGCTGCGCCTCCGCGCCGGTGCCCGGGCACCGGCCATCGTGCTCCAACTCATGCTGCTGCCGATCGGTTGGTTCATGATCCAGGGAGGCATCGGCTGGCTCGGCGTACCGCTGATCGCGCTCGGGCTCGGCGTCACCTGGTTGCTGGTGAGCCCACCCACCACCCGGGCTCTGGGCTTCGAGTGACCCGTGGCGGCGCTCACCAGCCGGAGGCGCGCCGGGTGAGCAGGGCGATGGTCGCCCGGCCGTCGACCGCGCTCGCCGTCGCCGACGTGGTCAGGGCGGTGAGCACCTTCCAGGCGAACGACGACTCCCCGGGCAGCTTGGCGCCCGGCCCGGTCGGCACGGTCACCTCGACGGTCAGTGCGTCCTCGTGCACCGAGAAGCGACAGTCGAGTTCGGCACCCCGCGCGGCGATGGCGAGCAACATGGCGCACGCCTCGTCGACCGCGATGCG
The DNA here is from genome assembly GCF_019697375.1 of Micromonospora tarapacensis. Taxonomy (NCBI): domain Bacteria; kingdom Bacillati; phylum Actinomycetota; class Actinomycetes; order Micromonosporales; family Micromonosporaceae; genus Micromonospora; species Micromonospora tarapacensis. The sequence goes on from NZ_JAHCDI010000003.1 coordinate 775,893, forward strand.
CAGGTCCTCGATCTCGTCGAGGGCGAACTGGAGACGTGCCGCGAGGCCGGCGGTGGCGGTGCGGAGCACGCTCAGGTAGCCACCGTCCGCGGGCACGGTGAGGTGCACGACATCGTCGTCGGTCGTCGGCTGGCCGGTCAGTTGAGTCACCACTCATCCCCCCGGTCGGGGACTCTACCCGCTCAGGCGGCCGGGCGGTTCAGGATGGTCGGCGTGGCGGTCGGGGCGTCGCCTGGTCCGGGTCCGGGCGTGGTACCGAGGCGCCGGAACGCGTGGGCGGCCGGTGCGTCGCACCGGCCGCCCACGCGACGAGCCCGCCGTACGCGGGCGGGTGTCACGCCTGCTTGGTCTCCCAGAAGATCTTCGAGATCTCGTCGATCTTCTGCAGCAACTCGTCTGCCTTGGTCGGGTCGGTGGCACCCTTGGCGCCGGCCGCGCCGGCCATCTTGGTGGCCTCGTTGAAGAGCTGGTGCAGGTTCGGGTACTTCTCGAAGTGCGGCGGCTTGAAGTAGTCGGTCCACAGCACCCACAGGTGGTGCTTGACCAACTCGGCCCGCTGCTCCTTGATCAGGATGGCCCGGGTGCGGAACTCGGGGTCGGTGTTGGCCTGGTACTTCTCGCAGATCATTTTCACCGACTCGGCCTCGATCCGGGCCTGCGCCGGGTCGTAGACCCCGCAGGGCAGGTCACAGTGGGCGCTCGCGGTCACGCGGGGCGTAAGGATGCGTGGAAGTCGCATCGGGATCCTCCATGGGAAGTTTGCGATGATCCAAGACGACATTACTCCTGGAGGGTGGTCCCCGAGGCCGCTGGAGGTGAAACCCGTGTCCGCGCCCCGGCTGCGGTGGCCCCTGTCGACCGTCCTGGTGACCGGCCCGTCCATGGCGCCGACGCTGCGCCACGGCGACGCGGTGCTGGTGCGCCGTGGCGGCCGGGCGGTCCGGCCCGGCGACGTGGTGATCGCGGTCTTCCGCAGCCGCCCGGACCTGCTGGTGGTCAAGCGCGCGGTCCGTCCCGCCGCCGGCGGATGGTGGCTGTCCGGGGACAACGGCCTGGTCACCGACGACTCCCGGGCGTACGGCGAGGCCGACGTGCTGGGCCGGGTGGTGGCCCGCTACTGGCCCAGACCCGGTCGGGTACCGTCCCGGCGGTTATGACCCTGCTCACATACTGGACCCCGGGGCGTGACTATGCTCGGAGGTGCCCGGGTGACCCCCCGCACCGCGCGCCGCCGCTCGCCCGCCTCACCGTGCGCCCCGACCGGTCGGTCCAGCTGCTCGACATCTCCTGGAGTCACCATGTCTTCGTCCACCGTGGACCCTGCTGATCCCGTCTTCCAACTGCACCGGGGCGGCAAGATGGCCGTCGTCTCGACGGTTCCGCTGGCCAGCCGGGACGACCTCTCCCTCGCGTACACCCCGGGTGTGGCCCGGGTCTGTGAGGCGATCGCCGCCGATCCGACCCTCGCGCACGACTACACCTGGGCCTCGCGCACCGTGGCGGTCGTCACCGACGGTTCGGCCGTACTCGGCCTCGGCAACATCGGTCCCCGGGCCGCGCTGCCGGTGATGGAGGGCAAGGCCGTGCTGTTCAAGCAGTTCGGTGGGCTCGACGCGGTACCGGTCTGCCTGGACACTCAGGACGTCGACGAGATCGTCGCGGTGGTCAAGGCGCTCGCGCCGTCCTTCGGTGGCATCAACCTGGAGGACATCAGCGCCCCACGCTGCTTCGAGGTGGAGCGGCGGCTCGACCAGGCGCTGGACATCCCGGTGTTCCACGACGACCAGCACGGCACGGCCATCGTGGTGCTGGCCGCGCTGCGCAACGCCGCGACGCTGCTCGACCGCAAGCTCGGCGACCTGCGGGTGGCCGTCAGCGGTGCGGGCGCGGCCGGCGTGGCGGTGACCAGGATGCTGGTGGCCGGAGGGATCGACCCGGAACGAGTGGTGGTCTGCGACTCGCGGGGCATCATCTCCCGGCAGCGCGCCGGTCTGATCGGGACCAAGGCCGAGCTTGCCGACCTGACGAACGCCGATGGCCGCCGGGGTGACATCACCGAGGCGCTGCGCGACGCCGACGTGCTGATCGGGGTCTCCGGTGGGCAGATCCCCGAGCGGGCGGTGGCCGGGATGGCCCCGGGCGGGATCGTGTTCGCGCTGGCCAACCCCACTCCGGAGGTGCATCCGGAGACGGCCGCTCGGCACGTCGCGGTGGTCGCCACCGGCCGCAGCGACTATCCGAACCAGATCAACAACGTGCTGGCCTTCCCCGGTGTGTTCCGGGGCGCCTTCCAGGCCCGGGCCACCCGGATCACCGACGGCATGAAGGTCGCGGCGGCCGACGCGATCGCCTCCGTGGTGGCCGAGACGCTGACGCCCGAGGCGATCGTGCCCTCGCCGCTCGACCCGCGCGTCGCGCCGGCGGTGGCCGACGCAGTGGCCGAGGCAGCCCGCCGCGACGGCGTCGCCCGCGCCTGAGCGGCGAGGAAGGGTCCCTTCTGGCCGGCTGGCGCATCGGAAGGGGCCCTTCTTAACGGCCGCTCAGCTTGTTACGGTGCGGATCATGCGTGCCGCCTTCGCCACCCGTTTCGATGACGCCGACCCGCTCACCGCGCTCACCGTCGGTGAGCGGCCTGAGCCGAGCCTGCCCGACGACGGCTGGGTGACGCTGCGCGTCACCGCCAGCTCGCTCAACCACCACGACCTCTGGTCGCTGCGTGGCGTCGGGCTCCGCGCCGAGCAACTGCCGATGATCCTCGGCTGCGATGCGGCCGGGGTGGACCCGGACGGCAACGAGGTGGTCGTCTACCCGGTGGTGCCCACGCCCGGTGACCCGCGCGGGATGTCCATCCTGTCCGAGCACTTTCCCGGGACGCTGGCCGACCGGGTGGCCGTACCCCGGTCGAACCTGCTGCCGCTGCCGGCGGGCCTGGCGGCGAGCGACGCGGCCTGCCTGCCGACGGCCTGGCTGACCGCCTGGCGGATGCTCACCACCAAGGGCCGCGTCGACGAGGCCGGGGCCGTCCTGGTCCAGGGTGCCGGGGGCGGCGTGGCCACCGCGGCCGTCGCGCTGGCCGCGGCCATGGGCAAGCGGGTGTACGCGACCAGCCGCGACGCCGCCAAGCGGGCCCGGATCGCCGAACTGGGCGCGACCGCCGTCGAACCCGGCGCGCGGCTGCCCGAACGGGTCGACGTGGTGATCGAGACAGTCGGCGCGGCCACCTTCGACCACTCGCTGAAGTCGGCCGCCCCCGGCGCCCGGATCGTGGTCTCCGGCGCGACGGCCGGGCACGAACCAAAGGTCAATCTGCGCCGGGTCTTCGCCATGCAGTTGGAGATCCTGGGCACCTCGATGGGCACCCCGGACGAGTTGACCGACCTGCTCGCCTTCTGCGCCGGGCGGGGGGTCCGCCCAGTGGTCGACAGCGTGGTGCCGTTCAGCCGGGTCGCCGACGCCTTCGCCCGCCTGCACTCCGGGGACGTCTTCGGCAAGGTCGTGGTCGACCACACCGCCTGAGGCCCCGGCCCCGCCTCACAGGCGGTTGTCGAGAACGGCGAGGTCGTCGCGGGTGGCCGCGGTGGGAATGCGTTCCTTGGCCGCCGCGTCGCCGTAGAGCGTCCACCGCAGGAACTCGATGGTGGTGTCGGCGACGACCCGCAGCGGGGCACCCTCACCGTCGCGCAGCAGGGCACGGCCGTGGTCGCCGTCGGGCAGGCTCAGCATCGCCTTCGGCCAAGGCACCTTGTCGTACACGGCCTTGCCGGCGGCGTACTGCACCACCTCGTCGGCCTCGCCGTGCACGAACAGTTGCGGTGCCGTGGCGCCGGCGAACGCGGTGCCCACACCGAGGGCGGTCCCGGCGAAGACGATCCCGGCGCCCAGCCGCTCGTCCCGCCCGGCGGTGAACAGCCCGATGGTGGTCACCCCGCCCGCCGAGTGCCCGGCCGCGGCCACCCGTTCGGTGGCCAGCCGGCCCCGCAGCGGATCGCCGTCGCGGCCGTCGAGAGCGAGCACCCGGGTCAGCGCGTACGACACGTCGGCGGGCTGGTTGAGCACGTCGAGGACGTTGGGGTCGCCCTCGCCCCGGGAGGTGTGCGGGAACGTCGGCGCGGCCACCACGAAACCGGCCGCCGCCCAGCGGGTCAACAGGGCCGCGTAGTCGGCGGGCCGGCCGCCCAGGCCGTGACTGAACATGACCACCGGGAACTTCCCGTCCGCGCCCTCGGCCGAGGCCGCCGGTTCGACACCGGCCCGACCGGCCGCCGGATACCAGATGGTCACCGGCAGCGGCCGGTCGCCGTCGCGGTTCAGCTTGAGCTGCCGTACGCCGACCGCGAAGGCGTCCTCCGGCGCGCTGCCGGCCGGAATCGCCGGTGCCGGCGCGGATGCCGCCGGTGCGGCGGTGGTGGCCTGCGGGGCGGGCTGGTCGACCCGCTCGGCGGGCCCGCGGTCGGTGGAGCAGCCAACCAGCACGCTGGCGAACAGCGTGCTGGCGAGCAGGAGTGAGGCGGCGCGACGCGACATGGCTCGATTCTGCCTCGCCCCCGCCCCGCCGGGCCCCGCCCCTCACCCGCCGGTGGTGCGAGGTGAGCCGGGCGCTGTCGTCCGTGCCGTCCGGCACGGCGCGTCCGGGCGTACGGGGCGGTCCGGCTGGACCGGTTTCGCTAAGGTTCCGGGCATGGCTGAGAACTACACCGACCCGAGCGGCAACACCGAGGCGTTCCGCGCCTTCGCCAACCCGGATGCCCCGGCGGAGACGGCGTCGCGTACCAACCTGATCGTCGGGGCGGCCGTGGTCGCGGCGGTGCTGATCGCACTCGCCACCTGGCTCGCCTTCGGCTGACCCGGGTGCCGGCGCGGCGTCAGTTGCCGCCGGAGACCACCGCCCGGGCCGCCCGCGCGATCTCCCGCTCCTCGTCGGTGCCGACCACGCAGACCGCGACCTCCGCACCGTCGGGTGAGATGAACCGGTCGCCGCTGCCGGCGTTGCGGCCCGGGTCGACGGCGATGCCGAGCCGGTCCAGTCCGGCCAGGGCCGCCGCACGCACCGGGGCGGCGTGCTCGCCGACGCCGGCGGTGAACGTGACCGCGTCCACCCGGCCGAGCAGGGCGTAGTACGCCCCCAGATAACCCGTGATCCGGCGGCAGTAGACGTCGAAGGCCAGCGCCGCCGACTCGTCCCCGGCCGCCCGCCGGGCGAGCACCTCACGCATGTCGTTGACGCCGGCCAGCCCCAGCAGACCGCTGTGGTGGTTGAGCAGGTCGTCGATCTCGTCCACCCCCAACCCACCCTCGCGACGCAGGTGGAACACGATGGTCGGGTCGAGGTCGCCGCTGCGGGTGCCCATCACCAGGCCCTCCAGGGGGGACATTCCCATCGAGGTGGCGACGCTGCGCCCACCGGCGACCGCGCAGGCGCTGGCCCCGTTGCCCAGGTGCAGGCTGATCGTGTTGACCTCGGCGTACGGGCGACCCAGCAGCTCGGCCGTCCGCCGGGAGACGTACGCGTGCGAGGTGCCGTGGAATCCGTACCGCCGGATGCCGTACCGCTGCGCGACCTCCAGGTCGATCGCGTACGTGGCGGCCGAGTCGGGCAGCGTGTGGTGGAACGCGGTGTCGAAGACGGCCACCTGCGGCACCTCCGGCAGCGCCTCGCGGGCCACCGCGATGCCGGCCAGGTTCGCCGGGTTGTGCAGCGGTGCCAGTGGCACCAGCTCGGTGACGGCGGCCAGCACCGCGTCGTCCACCAGCGTCGGTGCGGTGAACCGCCGGCCGCCGTGCACCACCCGGTGACCCACGGCGGCGAGCCCCGTCAGGTCCAGCCCGGCCAGGATCTGCCGGATCGCGCCGCCGTGGTCGGACGGCCCGCCGCCCGGCTCGCCGATCCGTTCGACGACGCCCTTGTCGAGGACGCTGTCGCCGTCGTACAACCGGTACTTGACCGACGACGATCCGCAGTTGAGCACGAGCACCTTGCTCACGGTGCCGCCCCTTCGGCTGGTGTCGGCCCCTCGGCGGGGGCGGCGGCCTGGATGGCGGTGATCGCCACGGTGTTGACGATGTCCGGCACGGTGGCTCCCCGGGAGAGGTCGTTGACCGGCCGGCGCAGGCCCTGCATCACCGGTCCGACGGCCACCGCCCCGGCGGAGCGCTGCACCGCCTTGTACGTGTTGTTGCCCGTGTTCAGGTCGGGGAAGATGAAGACCGTCGCCCGGCCGGCGACCGCGCTGCCCGGCAGTTTCGTCTCCGCCACCGCCGGGTCGATGGCCGCGTCGTACTGGATCGGTCCCTCGACGGCCAGTTCGGGCCGGCGCCGGCGGACCAGCGCGGTGGCCGCCGCGACCTTCTCCACGTCCGCGCCCGCGCCCGAACTGCCGGTCGAGTATGACAGCATCGCCACCCGGGGCTCGATGCCGAACCGGGCCGCGGTGTCGGCCGAGGAGATCGCGATGTCGGCCAGTTGGGCGGCGTCCGGGTCGGGGTTGACCGCGCAGTCGCCGTAGACCAGCACCCGGTCGGCGAGCAGCATGAAGAAGACGCTGGAGGCCACCGACACGTCCGGCACGGTCTTCACGATCTCGAACGCGGGCCGGATCGTCGCCGCAGTGGTGTGCGTGGCGCCGGAGACCATGCCGTCGGCGTGTCCCGCCCACACCATCATGGTGCCGAAGTAGTTCGGTTGAGCGACGACGTCGTACGCCAGTTCGGTGGTGACTCCCCGGTGCGCGCGCAGCTTCGCGTACGCCTCGGCGAACTCGTCGCGCCACGGGCTGCCGGTCGGGTCCACCACGCGGGCCTCGCCGATGTCGACGCCCAGTTCCCGGGCGCGCCGCGCCACCTCCTCGGTGCGGCCGAGCAGGGTCAGGTCGGCCACCCCCCGACGCAGCAGGATCTCCGTGGCGCGCAGGATCCGCTCCTCCGTCCCCTCCGGCAGCACCAGGTGCCGGCGCCGGGCCCGGGCGCGGTCGATCAGGTCGTACTCGAACATCAGCGGGGTGACCCGCCCGGAGCGGCTGACCCGCAGCCGGCTGGCCAGCTCGACGGTGTCGACGTGTGCCTCGAACGCGCCGAGCGCCGCCTCCACCTTGCGCGGGTTGCCGGCGCTGGGCCGACCCTCGATCCGGCTCGACGCGGCCACCGTGTGGTAGCTGTCGCTGGCGACGGAGAGCACCGCGAGCCGGGCGTTCAGGGCCTCCACCAGCCGCATCGCCCGGGGGTCGGGCGGTACACCGAGGGTGAGCACCAGTCCGGCCAGCGACACCTGGCCGGCCACGTGCGCGGCGCTCGCGGCCACCAGCAGGTCGTCCCGGTCGCCCGGCATGATCAGCAGGGCGCCCTCGGTCAGGTGCTCCAGCAGGGTCGGCACGTGGGCCGCACCGACGACGTAGTCGAGCACGTCACGGGCGAGTGCGGTCTCGTCGCCGGCGAGCAGGGTGGCGCCGAGCGCCGCCGCCACCTCGGCCACCGTCGGTGCCGACACGGTCGGCACCTCGGGGATCGCGTACGCGGGAACCGGCAGCCGGGGCAGCGTCATCGCGCCGGGCACCCGGTTGGCCAGTACCGCGAGCACGGTCGCGCCGAGGTCCGCCACGTCGTGGTAGGCGCCCCGGGCGGCAGCGGCGATCGCCGCGGACGGCTGCCCGAACCCGTCGACCACGGGCACCACCACGCTGCCGAACTCGGTGGCCAGCCGGGCGTTGAAGGCGAGTTCCCGGGGCCCGGCGGCGTCGCCCGCAGCGGCGAAGTCGCTGCCCACCACCACCATCGCGGCGAACCGCCGCTCGACGTCCCGGTAGCGTTCGACGATCCGGGAGATCAGCTCCTCCCGCCGACCGTCCGCGACCAGGGCGGTCGCCTCGGCGTACGTGGTGCCGTGCAGGTCCGCCACGGGCAGCCCCACCCGGTACCGCTCGGCGAGCAGGGTGAGGATCGGATCCGGCCGATCCTGCGCCACCAGCGGGCGGAAGACGCCGATCCCGCCGACCTGCCGGGACAGCAACTCGGCGAGGCCGAGGGCGATTGTCGACTTGCCCCCGCCCGAGCCGACGCTTGTCAGGTAAACGCTGCGGGCCACGGAACTCACGCTACAAGATCAGCCTTCGTTCCGGGCGGGTCAGTCGTCGTCTTCCTCGTCGAGCCGGGCCAGCCAGGTCGCGAACCGTTCGATCGGAGTCTCGAACTCCGGATTCAGATCGACGAAGTCACGCAGCCGCTCGCCGAGCCACTCCAGGCTGACCTGCTCGTCGCCGCGCCGCTCGACCAGTTCCTCGATGCCCCGGTCGGTGAAGTACATGCGCCTACTCACTTCCTCACCGGCATCGACCCGGTGAAGCCGGCCGGTCCCGCCCCACCCGAGGGAGGGACGGGACCGGGCTGGATCTCGTCAGGGGCGGGGCAGGGCCACCTCGATGAGGCCGGTCTGCTCGACCTCGTGCATCTTCGCCGAGCCGACGGCCGGTGCGGCGGCGGCCGGCCGCGAGATGCGGCGCAGCCGGACCCCCTCGAGGTGCTCCAGCAGGTTGAGCGCCACGAACGACCAGGCGCCCTGGTTGGCCGGCTCCTCCTGCACCCAGGCGAAGTCCTCCGCGTTCGGGAACTGCGCGAGCGCGGCCCTGATCTCCGCCACCGGCATCGGGTAGAGCTGCTCCAGCCGGAGGATCGCGGTGTCGCTGACGCCGCGCTCCTGTCGCGCCTGGAACAGGTCGTAGTAGATCTTGCCAGAGCAGAGCAGCACCCGCTTGACCTGCTCCGGAGCCGGAGCGGCCCGGTCGGCCAGCACGGGGGCGAAGGTGCCGGTGGTGAAGTCCTCCACCGGCGACACGCAGAGCTTGTGCCGCAGCAGCGACTTCGGCGTGAACACCACCAGCGGCTTGCGCTTCGGCGAGAGGGCCTGGCGCCGCAGCAGGTGGAAGTAGTTCGCCGGGGTGGTCGGAATGGCCACCCGCATGTTGTCCTCGGCGCACATCTGGAGGAACCGCTCCGGTCGGCCGGAGGTGTGGTCCGGGCCCTGACCCTCGTGGCCGTGCGGCAGCAGCAGGGTGACGGCGGAGCGCTGACCCCACTTCACCTCGCCGGAGGAGATGAACTCGTCGATGACCGACTGGGCGCCGTTGACGAAGTCGCCGAACTGCGCCTCCCAGCAGACCAGCGCGTCGATGTTCTCCACCGAGTAGCCGTACTCGAAGCCCATCGCGGCGTACTCGGACAGCAGTGAGTCGTGCACGAAGAACCGCGAGCGTTCGCCGTCGCCGGTCAACGCCTGCAACGGCAGGTAGTCGTCGCCGGTCTGCGCGTCGACCACGGAGGCGTGCCGCTGCACGAAGGTGCCGCGGCGCGAGTCCTGGCCGGCGAGCCGGACGGTCACCCCGTCGTGCAGCAGCGCACCGAACGCGATGATCTCGCCGAAGCCCCAGTCGATGTTGCCCTCGACGGACATCTTGGCCCGCCGGTCGAGCAACTGCTGGATCCGCTTGTGCGGGGTGAAGCCGTCGGGCAGGTTGACGTGCGCCTCGCCGACGGCCTTGACGACCGACGCCTCGATCGCGGTCTCCACCTGCGGCTCCGGCTCGTCCTGCCGGGACGGCCGGCTCAGCTGGCGCGGCGCGCTGGCCGCGTCGCGGGTCGCCTTGAAGACCCGCTCCAGCTGCGACTGGTAGTCGCGCAGCAGTTCCTCGGCGTCCTCCACGGTGATGTCGCCCCGCCCGATCAGCTCCTCGGTGTAGAGCTTGCGGACCGAGCGCTTCGAGTCGATGATCCGGTACATCTGGGGGTTGGACATCGAGGGGTCGTCGCCCTCGTTGTGCCCGCGCCGCCGGTAGCAGACCAGGTCGATCACGACGTCCTTGTTGAACGCCTGCCGGTACTCGAAGGCCAGCCGGGCGACCCGGACCACGGCCTCCGGGTCGTCGCCGTTGACGTGGAAGATCGGGGCCTGGATCATCCGGGCCACGTCGGTGCTGTAGAGGCTGGAGCGGGAGTACTCCGGGGCGGTGGTGAAGCCGACCTGGTTGTTGACCACCACGTGCACCGTCCCGCCGGTGCGGTATCCGCGCAACTGGGAGAGGTTGAGCGTCTCCGCCACCACGCCCTGGCCGGCGAAGGCCGCGTCGCCGTGCACCGCCAGCGGCAGCACGGTGTAGCCCTCCAGCTTGAGGTCGATGCGGTCCTGCTTGGCCCGCACGATGCCCTCCAGCACCGGGTCGACCGCCTCCAGGTGCGACGGGTTCGCCACCACCGAGACCTTGACCGCGTGGTCGCCGTCGGGAGTGGTGAACTTGCCGTTCTGGCCGAGGTGGTACTTCACGTCGCCCGAGCCCTGGGTGGAGCGCGGGTCCAGATGCCCCTCGAACTCCGAGAAGATCTTCTCGTACGGCTTGCCGACGATGTTGGCCAGCACGTTGAGCCGGCCCCGGTGGGCCATGCCGATGACGACCTCGTCCAGCCCGCCCTCGGCGGACGCCTCCAGCACCTCGCCGAGCAGCGGGATCAGCGACTCGCCGCCCTCCAGTGAGAACCGCTTCTGACCGACGTACTTGGTCTGCAGGAAGGTCTCGAACGCCTCGGCCGCATTGAGCCGGTTGAGCACGTGCTTCTGCTCGCCGGCCGGCGGCTTCTCGTACCTGCGCTCGACCCGATCCTGGATCCAGCGTCGCTCCTCCGGATCCTGGATGTGCATGTACTCGATGCCGACCCGCCGGCAGTACGAGTCGCGCAGCACACCGAGGATCTCGCGCAGCTTCATCCGCTGTCGGCCGGCGAAGCCGTTGACCGGGAAGGTGCGGTCCAGATCCCACAGGGTCAGCCCGTGCTGGAGGACGTCCAGGTCCGGGTGCTTGCGGATCTTGAACTCCAGCGGGTCGGTGTCGGCCATCAGGTGGCCACGAACCCGGTAGGCGTGGATCAGCTCGTGCACCCGCGCGGTCTTGTTGATCTGCCCTTCGCTGTCGACCGCCACGTCGCGCATCCAGCGCACCGGCTCGTACGGGATGCGCAGCGAGGTGAAGATCCGGTCGTAGAAGCCGTGCTCGCCGAGCATCAGCTCGTGCATGGCCTTGAGGAACTCGCCGGACTGCGCGCCCTGAATGATCCGGTGGTCGTACGTGCTGGTCAGCGTGATGACCTTGCTGACCGCCAGCTCGGCCAGGGTGGCTTCGCTCATGCCCTGGTACGGCGCCGGGTACTCCATCGCGCCGACGCCGATGATCGCGCTCTGCCCCTGCATCAGCCGCGGCATGGAGTGCACCGTGCCGATGCCGCCCGGGTTGGTCAGCGAGATGGTGGTGCCCGAGTAGTCCTCCATGGTCAGCTCGTTGCGGCGGGCCCGCCGGACGACGTCCTCGTACGCCTGCCAGAACTGCCGGAAGTCCATCGTCTCGCAGCCCTTGATGGAGGGGACCACCAGGTTGCGGCTGCCGTCGGGCTTGGCCAGGTCGATGGCGATGCCCAGGTTGACGCGTTCCGGGCGGACCATCGCCGGCTTGCCGTCGACCTCGGTGAAGGAGTTGTTCATCTCGGGGTGCGCGACCAGCGCCCGGACCAGGGCGTAGCCGACCAGGTGGGTGAAGCTGACCTTGCCGCCGCGCCCCCGGGCGAGGTGGTTGTTGATCACGATGCGGTTGTCGACCAGCAGCTTGGCCGGGACCGCGCGGACGCTGGTCGCGGTCGGCACGGCCAGGGACGCGCCCATGTTCTGGACGATCTTGGCGGCGACCCCACGCAGCGGCGTGGTCTGCGGCCCGGTCGCGGTCGGGGCGGTCTGCGCCGGCGCACTCTTCGCCGGCTCGGTCTTGGCGGCGCCCGGCCTGGCCCTGGTCGGGGACGGCGAGGTGCGGCTCTCGGTCCTGGCGGGGGCGGCCCTGGTGGCCGGCTCGGCCTTGGCGGCCGGCGCGCGCTTCGCGGCCGGTTCGGCCTTGGCCGGGGTGGATTCCCTGGCCTCGGCCGCGTCGGTGGGGCGGGCCGGCCGCCGCCGTCACCGTCCGTCGTGCGGGCGGAGCCCGGGCCGGGCCGGTAGTCGGCGAAGAAGTCGTGCCAGGCCGGGTCGACGCTGGTGGGGTCGGCGAGGTAGCGGTGGTACATCTCCTCGACGATCCACTCGTTCGGGCCGAAACCCGCCAGTGGGTTCTCCTGCGAAGTCTGCTGGGTCGACACGGCCGGTAATCGCCTCTTTCACGCGGGTTTGTGTGTCACGCGGTGGGGTCCGGTGGCGTCGGGACGGACGCACACAGGAGGGTTCCCAGGCTACGCCGTACCGGGCCGCAAGGCATTTCCGCCTCCGTCGCGTGGTCCGTTTCACAATAGATGCCGGAAGTTCGGTAAGCGCTGGGTATCCCGTTGCTCGCTGCCGTGGCCGGGTGGTCCCGGTTCGACGGCCGACGGGCCCGGTTCGCCGGTCGTCCACCGGTGAACCGGGCCCGCCGGCTGCTCGCGACCCGAAGTCAGGAGATGTCGCGCCGGCGGGTGATCAGGATCCCGGCCACCCCGCTGACCACGGCGTAGCCCACCAGCACGAGCGCGCCGACCCACCAGGCGGGCAGCATCTCGTTCTCGCCGGGCGTGATCATGATCTGGGACGCGGCGGCCGGCCAGACCACCTGCCACTTCATCACCGCCATGTTGTCCAGCAGGTTCGACAGCAGCAGGAAGAGCAGGCCCACCACCTGGGTGCCGATCAGGTAGAGCACGGCGGCGGTGATCACCGCGCCCAGCTGGTTGGTGATCAACGTGCCGATGCCCACGCCGAGCACCGTCCAGATGGCGTACGCCATCAGGTTGAGCAGCAGCGCCCGCTGGACCTCCCACTCGCCGAGCTGGGTGCCGTAGTCGTTCAACGCCAGGAACGTCGCGCCGGCGGCGAGGTCGATCAGCGTGGTCACCAGCCAGAAGGCGAAGCCGAGCAGGCTGGCCGCGATGAGCTTGCTGACGATCACCGAGGTGCGCCGCGGGGTGGCCAGGAACGTGGTGGTCGCCGTCTGGTGGAAGAACTCGTTGGTGACCATGAGGATGCCGATGAGCATCACGAACATCAGACCCAGGTACTGGCCGGAGGTGTAGAGGTTCGCCGCCTGCGCCGGCGCGGAGGCCGAGTCGCCGGTGAAGCCGAACTCCTCCCCACCACCGCTGAGGGTCTCGCTGGCCAGCCAGGCGTTGAAGGCGAAGGCCAGGGCGATCGACAGGAACGCCCCGATGGCCAGCCACCACCAGGTGCTGGTCGTACGGATCTTGAGCAGTTCGGAGCGGACGAGGTTGCTCATCGGATGCCCGCCTTTCCGGCCGTCAGCTCCAGGAACACGCGTTCCAGGTCGGGTCGTTCGGTGGTCAGCTCGTGCAGTTCCACGCCGGCGGCCAGTGCCGCCCGACCCACCGTCGGCGCGTCGACCCCGGCGATCAGGAGGACGTCCTGCCCGTCGGCTTCCACCGCGGCGGGCCCGCCGGCCAGTGCGGCGGTCAGCGCGTCGGCCTGCGGCGTGCGGACCCGGACCCGGACGCCCTGCGCCATCGACCCGATCACCTGGTCGACCGGACCCTGCCGGACCAGCTGCCCGGCCGCGATGATCACCACATCGTCGGCCAGCAACTGCATCTCCGACAGCAGATGGCTGGAGACCAGCACCGTGCGTCCCTCGGCGGCCAGCCCCTTGAGGAATCCGCGCATCCAGCGGATGCCCTCCGGGTCCAGGCCGTTGGCCGGCTCGTCGAGGACGAGTACCCGGGGGTCGCCGAGCATCGCCGCGGCGATGCCGAGCCGCTGCTTCATGCCCAGCGAGTAGCCCTTGAACTTGCGCTTCGCCGCAGGGGTGAGGCCGACCAGGGCCAGCGCCTCGTCGGCCCGCTGCCGGGGCAGCCCGGCGGCCGCGCAGATCACCCGCAGGTGGTTGAGGCCGGTGCGGCCCTTGTGCGCGCTGGACGCTTCCAGCACCGCGCCGACGTGCCGCAGCGGGTCGGCCAGGTCGGGGTACCGGCGGCCACCGATGGTCGCCGTTCCGGCGGTCGGGGTGACCAGGTTCAGCAGCATCCGCAGGGTGGTGGTCTTACCCGCACCGTTCGGGCCGAGGAAGCCGGTGACCCGACCCGGTTCGACCGTGAACGACAGGTTGTTGACCGCCAGTACGCGGCGGTACTGCTTACTCAGGCCGGAAACCACGATCTGCGCGTCGTTGGTGGGGCTTGGCTGCCCGTCGGTCATCGTTCTCCTCCCGTGTTGGCGCCGGAATGCGCCGTTGCACAGCGTGACGGTAGTGGTCAACCAAATCAATCGGGCTCGCTCTGGAGATCGTGATCCGCCTCAGGCAGGAGCCGTCTCATCCCCAGGTACGAGCCGATCGGCGGCCGTGCCTACACGGCGATCCAGGTGGCCCGGGCGTGGGCGAGCAGGGCGCCGTCCGCGCCGTACAGGCTGGATCGCACCAGCGCCTTGCGGCCCTCGACAGCGATCGCCGCGCCGGTCACCACGCACTCGTCGCCCGGACGGGGCAGCGCCTCGACCCGCGCCGCGATCCGGCCGAGCACGTAGGGGCGGCCCGGACCGATCACCGCCCAGCCGCCGGGACAGTCCAGGGCGGCCCAGACCATGGCGCTGCCGACCTCCCGGGGTGTCCGCACCGGCGCGGCCGTCCGGCCGTCCGGCAGCCGTCCGGGAAAGATCCGCAGGCCGTCGTCGCGCTCCGGGCCGCAGACGTAGCAGCCGGGGAACGGGTGGTCCACCAGCCCCGGGTACGCCGCCGAGGCGGCCCGGGCGGTCGCCAGGTCGACCGGCGGCACCACGTCGTCGAGCTCTGCCGCCGGGCGCAGTTGGGCGACCACCTCGCCGGCCGGATCGCGCACCTCCCCGTCCAGCAGCGCGAGCGGGGTGTCCAGCGGGGGCGGTCGGCGCAGGGTCACCTCGACCTGGCCGTCTCCGCCGTAGGCGGTGGCGAAGACGCCGGCGCTCCAGCCGCCGTTGCCCGAGTCGGGCGGACCGTTGAAGCGTGCCTCGATGATCATCGGATTTCCTCCCGGCCGCCGGCCTCGTCGCCGGGACACCGGCAGCCTCGCACGGTCGCCGCACGCGCCTCGCCGGCGGGTCGGCCACCGGTCGCCGACCGGCGTTCACCGGATCGACACCGCTGGTCACCGGGGCTGGCAACCCACGGGGCGCTACACAGGGAGCATGGCCGTTCTGCCCGCCGCGGACGTATCTCTGACGACCAGCGGCTACACCCTCTCGATCGCCGACGACCCCAGCCAGGTCGAGGCCGCGCAACGCCTGCGTCACCGGGTGTTCGCCGGTGAGCTGGGCGCCACCGTGTCCCCGGACGCGGCCGGCCTCGACCGTGACGCCTTCGACCCGTACTGCGACCACCTGCTGGTGCGGCAGGAGAGCACCGGCGAGGTGGTCGGGACGTACCGCCTGCTCCCGTCGGGGCGAACCAGCCGTCGTTACGCCGAGGGCGAGTTCGACCTGAGCGCCCTCGAACCGCTGCGGGCGCAGCTGGTCGAGGCCGGCCGTTCCTGCGTGCACCCCGACCACCGCACCGGCGCCGTGATCAATCTGATGTGGGCCGGTATCGCCCGCTACCTGCACCTTCGGGGCCTGCGTTGGCTCGGTGGGTGCGCCTCCGTGCCGGTGACCGACGGCGGTCTCGCCGCCGCCGAGGTGTGGTCCCAGGCGCAGGCCCGCCATCTGGCACCGCCGCCCCTGCGGGTGCGACCGCTGCGGCCCTGGTTCGCCGAGCCGGGCGTCCCGAGGGAGACGGTCGCGGGTTCGGCCAAGCTGGTCCCGCCACTGCTCCGTGGGTATCTCCGGCTCGGGGCCTGGGTCTGCGGCGAGCCGGCGTACGACCCCGACTTCGGGGTGGCCGACTACTACGTGCTGCTTTCGATGGACCGGATCAACCCGCGCTACCTGCGACACTTCCTCGGCGGGCAGCCGTGACCACGCTGGCCCACCCGCTGTGGCGGCCCAGTTCCGGCTGCGGCCCCGACTGCCTGCCCGGCCCGGGCCAGGCGCCGGCCGTGCCGCTGGGTCGGCAACTGGGCCGGGCCGCCGCCCTGCTCGGGATGCTCGGGCTCGGGATCGGGCTGGCGGCGCTGCTCCCGGTGCTGCCCGCGCGGGAGCGACGGCTCGCGCTGGGCGGCTGGGCGCGGACCATGGCGCGCGCCTGCGGGGTACGTCTCGAGGTGCGCGGCCGGCTGCCCCGGCGGCGCGCACTGCTGGTCGCCAACCACGTCTCCTGGTGGGATGTGCTGGCGTTGCTGGCGGTCGCCCCGGCCCGGCTGGTGGCCAAGCACGAGATCGGCCGCTGGCCGCTGATCGGGCTGCTGGCCCGCGCGGCCGGCACCGTCTTCGTGGACCGCTCCCGCCCGCGGGAGTTGCCCGCGACGGTGGCCCGGGTCACCGCGGCGCTGGCGGCGGGCCGGTCGGTCGCGGTGTTTCCCGAGGGGACGACCTGGTGCGGTGTGGGCGCCGACTGCCGCCCGCCGACCGGTTTCCGGCCGGCGATGTTCCAAGCCGCCATCGACGCCGGAGCGCCCGTCGTGCCGCTGCGGATCGGCTACCGCTGCGGAGTGACCGGCGACGCCACCACGGCCCTGGCCTTCGTCGGCGACGAGAACCTGCTGCGGTCGGTACGCCGGCTGCTCGCCGTCCGGGCGTTGACGGTCAGCGTCGAGATCGCCGCGCCGCTGCACCCGGCCGGTCCGCCGACCGCCGGGCGCTCGCCCGGGTCGCCGAGTCGGCCGTCCATCTCGTACCGTCCGGGGCGGTCTCGTCGGGCCACCCGGCGACGGTGCTGCGGCCGGAACGACTGCCGTCGTGGCCGGGGACCGGGCCGTCGCCGGTCCGGACCGCGCCGGATGCCGGCCGGCCCGCCGAGACGCCGGAGCGGGAGCTGCGGCTGGCCGCCTGAACCGCGCGGGCCCGGCCGCTCACAGGTTCTTTTCAGGGCCCGCCCAGCACGGATGCAGCGACTGCGCGGATGATGGCGGCATGGCCGCTACCCAGACCGAGGCGCGACTGCTGGTCGTCGAGGACGATCCCAACATCCTCGAACTGCTCTCCGCGAGCCTGCGGTTCGCGGGTTTCGACGTGGCCACCGCCACCAGCGGCAGCGCCGCGCTGAGCGCGGCCCGGGATCGGCGACCCGACCTCGTGGTGCTCGACGTGATGTTGCCGGATCTCGACGGATTCGAGGTGATCCGGATGATGCGTGAGGGCGGTACCCGCACCCCGGTGGTCTTCCTCACCGCCCGGGACGCCACCGACGACAAGATCCGCGGGCTCACCCTGGGCGGCGACGACTACGTCACCAAGCCGTTCAGCCTGGAGGAGCTGACCGCCCGGATCCGGGCGGTGCTGCGGCGCACCAGCACCGGCGAGCAGGCGCCCGCCCGGCTCACCTTCGCCGACCTGGAACTGGACGAGGAGACCCACGAGGTGTACCGGGCCGGGCAGCGGGTCCAGCTCTCGCCGACCGAGTTCAAGCTGCTGCGATATCTGATGCTCAACGCCAACCGGGTGCTGTCCAAGGCGCAGATCCTCGACCACGTGTGGAACTACGACTTCCGGGGCGACGACAACATCGTCGAGTCGTACATCTCGTACCTGCGGCGCAAGGTCGACACCGCCGAGCCCCGGCTGATCCACACCCTTCGCGGAGTCGGATACGTGCTCCGCAAGCCAGCGGCGTGAACCCGTTACAGCAGGGCAAACTCCGGCTGCGCGCGAAACCGCTGCGGGTCAAGCTGGTCGCTGCCGTGCTCGCCCTGGTCGCCGCCGCACTGCTGGTGATCGCCTCGCTGACCACGATCTTCCTCCGCAGCTACCTGGTGGGGCAGATCGACGGACAGCTGCGCGGCAACAGCCAGACGCTCGGGCCGCTGATTCCCAGCCTGCGGGCCGGCAAGGTGGGGGCCATGCTGCCCAGCGACTACGTCGTGGTGCTGGCCAACCCGTACGGGGTGAGTGAGCCGAACTACGACGGCAAGACGCTGGACCCGGAGCAGTTGCCCTGGTTCCCCGGCGACGTGGCGGGCTTCGCCGAGCGGGTGGGCGATCCCCGTACGGTCACCTCCTGGGACGGCCGGACCCGATGGCGGATGTACTACGCCGAGCTGCCGAACAACGAGGTGCTGGCAATCGGCCAGCCGCTCACCGAGGTGGAGCTGGCGGTCAAGCGGCTGATCTGGATAGACATGCTGGTGGGCGGGGCGGTGCTGGTCCTCCTTGCCTCGGTCGGCGCGGCCATCGTCCGGACCAGCCTCAAGCCGCTGGTGGAGATCGAACGCACCGCCGCCGCGATCGCCGGCGGGGACCTCAGCCGGCGGGTGCCCGACCCGGAGGACGGGCAGCCCTGCCCGACCTCGGAGCTGGGCCGGCTCTCCCGCGCGCTGAACGCGATGCTCAGCCAGATCGAGATGGCCTTCACCGCCCGCGCGGCGTCGGAGTCCGCGGCCCGGTACGCCGAGGCAGCCGCCCGCGAGGCCGCCGAGGCGGCCCGGGCCTCCGAGGCTCGGGCCCGGCGCTCCGAGGAACGGATGCGGCAGTTCGTGGCCGACGCCTCGCACGAGCTGCGTACGCCGCTGACCACCATCCGCGGTTTCGCCGAGCTCTATCGTCAGGGTGCCGTACAGGCCCCCGAGCAGACCTCCGACCTGCTACGCCGGATCGAGGACGAGGCGGCCCGGATGGGGCTGCTCGTGGAGGATCTGCTGCTGCTCGCCCGGCTGGACCGGGAACGGCCGCTGTCGCTCGCCCCGGTGGAGCTGCCGGTGCTGGCCGCGGACGCCCTTGAGGGGCCCGCGCCGTGGCGCCGGAGCGGCGGATCGAGCTGGAGATCGAGCCCGGCTCCGGACCGCTGGTGGTGCGCGGCGACGACGCCCGGCTGCGGCAGGTGATCGGCAACCTGATGACCAACGCGCTGCGGCACACCCCGCCGGAGGCGACGGTCACGCTGCGACTGCGCGCCGAACCGGCCAACCTGGCGGTGATCGAGGTGGCCGACAGCGGCCCCGGGCTCAGCGCCGAGCAGGCGGAGCGGGTCTTCGAGCGCTTCTACCGGGCGGACGCCTCCAGGACCCGGCGGAGCAGCGGTAACACCGGCACCGGCCTCGGCCTCGCCATCGTCGCCGCCCTGGTGACGGTGCACCAGGGCACGGTCGAGGTGACCGAGACGCCGGGCGGCGGCGCCACCTTCCGGGTCCGTCTGCCGCTCGCGCCGGCCACGGACATCGAGCACGAGTGATTTTCAGCCAATGCTCAGGCCAGCCCAAGGCGGATCCAAGAGCGATGGAAGAGGGTAGGAACATGACCGAGTACGAGTCCGACCCGCGCCGGCCGGTCCCCACCGACGCCGAGCCGTCGCATCCCGAGCTGCCCCGCGCCGAGCACGCGCGGTCCGACTCCCCATCCGTCCCGGTGTCCGGTGCCGACCACACCGCCGAAGCGCCAACCATCCCGGCCGTTGGTTCCCCGGCCGCCGCGCCCGGCCTGCCCGTCGCCGGCTCTGCCCCACCGGCGCAGCCGATCTCCGGGCAGCCCGCCTGGCCGCCGGCCGGCGCGTACCCGCACCCGTATCAGCCCGGCGCGCGTCACCCGGGCGCGCCCTGGTATCCGGGCCAGCACGGCTGGAGCGGCGCGCAGCCGAACCCTGCCGGCGCGCAGAGCTTCCCGGTGCGCAGCCGACGTCGCCCGGTGCCGGGCACCCCGGCTATCCGGGCCAGCCGGCCGGGATGCCCGGCGGCTACCCGGGGCAGCCGGCCCCGTGGGCGCCCACCCCGACCAACGGCCCCCGTCCGGGCCGGATCGCCAAACTGGCCGGCGCCGGTGTCGCGGTCTTCGCGCTGATGCTCGGCAGCGGGGTCGCCGGCGGGGCGCTCGCCCTCGCGCTGAACGACGCCGGCACCACCCGCACCTACAGCGCCGCGCCGGTGATCGACGGCGCCGACCTGCCGCGCATCGCCGCCTCCGTGCAGGACAGCGTGGTGTCCATCAGCACCGGCAGCGGTGAGGGCTCCGGCGTGGTGCTCAGCGCCGACGGCTACGTGCTGACCAACAACCACGTGATCGCCGGGGGCGGTGACACCGTCCGGGTGATCTTCGCCAGCGGGGCCAGCGCCCAGGCCGAGGTCGTCGGCACCGACCCGAAGACCGACCTCGCGGTGTTGAAGGCGGACGGGGTGGGCGATCTCCAACCGGCCACGTTCGGCGACAGTGACGCGATGCAGGTCGGCGATCAGGTGCTGGCGCTGGGCAGCCCGCTGGGCCTGCAGGGCTCGGTCACCGCGGGCATTCTCAGCGCCCGGGACCGCACCATCCAGGCCGGTAGCGGGCAGCAACTTCCCGGTCAGGCGGTGAGCTCGATCTCGGGGCTGCTGCAGACCGACGCGCCGATCAACCCCGGCAACTCCGGTGGGGCGCTGGTCAACACCCGGGGCGAGGTGATCGGCATCAACACCGCGATCGCCACCGCGGGGCAGGGCAACACCGGCAACATCGGGGTTGGCTTCGCCATCCCGAGCAACAAGGCCAAGGACGTCGCCGACAAGCTCCAGCGGGGCGAGAAGATCAGCCACCCGTCGCTCGGGGTGAGCGTGAACGCCGCACCCGACGGCGGTGCGCTGATCGGTGCGGTGACCCCGGGCAGTGCCGCCGAACGTGCCGGGCTGCAACAGGGTGACGTGATCACCCGGTTCGGCGATCGGCCGGTCAACGACTCGAACGACCTGGTCGCCGCCGTGCAGGCCGGCAAGGTCGGTGACCAGGTCGAGGTGACGTACCAGCGAAACGGCGCCGAGACGACGGCAACCGTGACGCTCGGCGAGGCGTCCTGACGGTCAAGGACCTGCTTCCTCCCTCCGGGGCGGCGGGTGGCGCGGCCAAGGGGTTGGCCGCGCCACTCGCCGCCCTCTTCTCCGCTCAGGATCGGGCCCGATCACGTTAGGGCGTGTCTCCTGGATCTTCGCCGGCCTGCGACGGGCCCAGACGACGCCCGCCGGCGTTGGCGATTCGCCCGGACACAGCACCGGTATCCGGACGAACCGCCGCCTTGCCGGATCGCCGCCTGGGCCACGTCTCGGCTCGACGAGATCCAGGAGACACGCCCTCGGGGCGACGGCGCGGGTCGTTGCTCCTCCCCGAAGCCTCATCTCACCCAGGCGTCCCCGCGCGGCCACGCCCCCCGGGGCCGGTTCACCCGGTCCGGGTGAACCCGGCTCACCCCGGCCGCCGGCAGGCTCGGCAACTGGAGACCTTGCGATCCGGATGGGGGTGCCATGACCGACACCACGACGGCTGCCCGGACCGACGACCGGATCCAGCGCGACGTGCTCGACGAACTCGCCTGGGACGCGCAGGTGCGCTCCGCCGACATCGGGGTGAGCGTGCATGACGGGGTGGTGACGCTGAGCGGCCGGGTGGACAGCGCCGCCCGCAAGCGGGCGGCGGTCCGTGCCGCCCAGCGGGTCCGCGGGTGCTGGCCGTCGCCGACGACGTCGAGGTACACCCCACCGGGCTCGGCGACGTCACCGACGGCGACCTGGCGATCGCGACCAGCCGGGCACTGGAGTGGAACAGCTTCGTGCCGGCCGAACGACTTGACGTGACCGTCTCCGACGGCTGGCTGATGCTGCGCGGCGAGGTGGAGTTCGGCTGGCAGCGGCGTACCGCCGAACGGGAGGTCCGCCGGCTGCGGGGCGTACGCGGCGTCACCAATCTGGTCGAGGTGCGCCCCGCCGCCCGGCCGGACGGCGACCGGATCCGCCGGGACGTCCAGCGGGCCCTGCTGCGGGGGATCGGCACCGAACGGGTCACCGTCGAGGTGCGCGGCGACACCGTGACCCTGAGCGGGGTGGTGCGCTCCTGGTGGGAACGCGACCAGGCGGAGCGGACGGCGTGGTCGGCCGAGGGCGTGCGCACCGTACGGGACGAGCTGCTGGTGGGCGGCTGAGCGGCGGCGCATGTCCGGTTTGCCGGAGCCGGGACCGGGAAGACGCTTCGATCCCGCTCTGCCGCTCGGCGATCGGGGCCGACGCCACCGTTGAGCGACGGGGGGAGGGCACGTGGCCGACGACGTTGCGCGCGAACGCCTGTTGCGGATCGCGATGGTGGTGCCGCCCTGGCTGTCGGTGCCACCGCCGGGCTACGGCGGGTTGGAACAGGTGGTGGCCGGCCTGGTGGACGCCCTGATCGCCCGGGGGCACGCGGTGACGCTGATGGGTGCCGGCGAGGCGCACGGCACCGCCGCCGAGTTCCTCGCCACGGTCGACGAACTGCAGTACGACCGGCTCGGTGAGGCGTTGCCGGAACTGGCCCACCTGGCCCGGGTGAGGCATCTGGTCAGCGCGGCCGACTTCGACATCGTGCACGATCACACCACGATCGGGCCGTTGGTCGCCGGGCGGCGGGAGGTGCCCACCGTGGCGACCGTGCACGGCAACCCGGTGGGCGAGTACGGCACGGTGCTCAGTGACACCGACGGGGGTGTCGGACTGGTGGCGATCTCGCACGCCCAACGACGGCTGAACCGACACCTGCCGTGGATCGGCACGGTGCACAACGCGATGGATGTCGACGACTTCCCGCGCAAGGACACGCCCAGCCGCGGGCCGGTGCTCTGGCTCGCCCGGTTCAGCCCCGACAAGGGGCCGGACCTGGCGATCCGCGCATGTCGGGCAGCCGGCCTGCCGCTGGTGCTGGCGGGCAAGTGCAACGAGCCCGCCGAGCGGCGGTACTTCGACGAGGTGATCGCGCCGATGCTCGGCCCGGACGTCACGCTGGTGCTCGACGCCGGCCGGGAGGCTGTGCTGCGCCTGCTGGTCGAGGCCCGCTGCCTGGTCATGCCGATCCAGTGGGAGGAGCCGTTCGGCATCGTGATGTTGGAGGCGATGGCGACGGGCACTCCCGTGGTGGCGCTGAACCGGGGAGCGGTGGCGGAGCTGGTCCGACCCGGCGTGACCGGTCTGATCTGCGAGCGGGCCGACGAGTTGCCGGCGGCGCTGCGGGCGGCGCCCGGCCTCGATCCGGCCGAGTGCGTGGCCCAGGTGGCGCGGGCCTTCTCCACGGAACGGATGGCCGCCGGCTACGAGGAGGTGTACCACCGATTCCTGGTCGCCGCGGCGCCGCGTTCGGCGGTGCGCGAGCCGGCCCGGGTCACGCCGGTCTGATCCGCGGTGGTCACACCTGGGCGGCGCCGAGCGCGGTGATCGCCGCGTCCAACCGTTGGGCGTAGGTCGGGCTCAACCCGTCCTCGCGCAGCCGCGTCGACACCTTCTCGCGCAGCCGTGCCACGCCCGGCCCCAACTCACCCTCGCCGCCGGTCACCGTCCGGGTGAGGTTGCGCAGTTCGTTGCGTAGGTCGACACCGACATCCTCGCGGATTCCTCCGTCGGCGAGACCGGCGCCGATCACCTCTTCCAGCCGGTTCGCCGCCTCGATGAGGGTGCTCCCGCCCTCCGCCGGGCTCGGCGGGGTGGGCGTTGCCGGCGGCGTCGCCGAGGCGCTGGAGGGTGCGACGGATGGTTTCCCGCTCGCGCCGTCGTCCGGTCGGGCCGGATCGGGTGTCGACGTCGGTCCGCTGGACGGCGGCAGCCCGGCGGTCGGGCCGGGGCGGTCGGGCAGCAGGGCCGGCACCGCCAGCGCCGCCCCGATCAGTACCGCCACCACCGCCGCGACGAGCACCGGACGTGGCAGCGGTCGTCGCCGCTCGCGCTGCGGGCCGGTGCCGTCGCGGCCGGCGTCTCCTGCCCGGGCGTGGCGGCGCTGACCCCGGGCGTGGCGGCGCTGACCCCGGGCGTGGCGGCTGCCACGGCGGCGGCCCGATCGACGGTGGTGAGGGTGACGGTGGGGGCGAGCATTGTGCTGGCCTGCGGATCGGCGGGCAGCATCTGGTCGCGCAGCACGGTGGCCACCTGTCGGGCGGTGGGCCGGTCGGCCGGGTCGCGTGACAGGCAACGCAGACAGATCTGGGCCACCGCCGGCGGCAGGCCCGGCACGTCGGCCACCGTGGGCGGCGCGTCCCTGGCCAGTGCGGCGCTGAGTTCGTCCCAGGTGTCGGCCGGGTACGGCACCCGGCCGGTCAGCGTCTCGTGCAGCAACACTCCCAGCGAGTACACGTCGGTCGCCGGCTGGGCCGGAGCACCGTCGAGCCGTTCCGGCGCCACGTACGCCGGGGTGCCGAAGGTCGCGCCGTCCTCGTCGTCGTCGGGGGCACCGATCCGGGTGGCGATGCCGAAGTCGAGCACCTTCGCACCGACCTGGGTCATCATCACGTTGGCCGTGGTGATGTCCCGATGCACGATGCCGAGCCGGTGGGCGGCGGCGAGCGCGTCCGCGACCTGCGCACCGATCGCCACCGCCTCGGGCCAGGGCAGCGGTCCCTCGGTGAGCCGGAACTCCAACTCCTCCCCGGAGAGCAGCTCCATCACCACGAACGAGGTGATCCTCCCGTCCGGCGCCACCGTCTCGCCGTAGTCGTGCACCGACGTTACGTGCGGATGGACGAGCTGCGCGGCGGCGCGGGCCTCCTCGCGGACCATGTCGCGGAACCGGGCGTCGGCGGCCAGTGACGGGGCGAGCACCTTCAGCGCGACCACCCGGTCGAGCACCTCGTCGTGGGCCCGCCAGATCACCGACATGCCACCGGCGCCGATCTGGTCGATCAGGCGATATCTGGTGGCCAGCAACCGGCCGGGCTGCAGTGCTGGCTTCACGGATCGCACCTGCCTCATGGGTGGGGGCGGTATCAGGTTGCGCGAATGTTGCCTCCCTGTCAACGGGCCCTCGCACGGCCGGCGCCACAATGGAAACCGTGGGTACGGAACGGGTCGGATCTGCGGGCCGTGCCGCCGGGGGCCGAGGTCGCTGCGGCGCGGGCGTGCCAGGATGAACGGCATGGCGCGGGGACCGGTGGCTTTCGTGCTCGGCGGCGGAGGCGTCCTGGGCGCGGTCGAGGTCGGCATGCTGCGGGCCCTGTTCCGGGCCGGCATCCGGCCGGACATGGTGCTCGGCACGTCGATCGGCGCGCTCAACGGTGCCCTGGTCGCGGCCGAACCGACCGAGGCGGTGACCGACCGGCTGGTGCGTCTCTGGGCCTCGCCGGAGGCCAGCGAGGTCTACGGCGACTCGTTCGCCCGGCAACTGCGGCGCTTCGCCGCCCGTACCCACCTGCACTCGCCCCGCCCGCTGCGCAAGCTGCTGGAGAGCGAGTTGGGCGCGGAGACCACCTTCGCCGACCTGAAGATCCCGTTTCGCTGCTGCGCGGCGAACATCGAGCGGGCCGCCGAGCACTGGTTCGTCAGCGGCCCCGTGGTGCCGGCCGTCCTCGCGTCCGCATCCGTGCCGGGGCTGCTGCCACCGGCCCGGATCGGCGACCAGCACTACGTCGACGGCGGCATCGTCAACTCCATCCCGATCGGCGAGGCGGTCGCCGTCGGCGCCAACCGGATCTTCGTACTCCAGGTGGGCCGGATCGAACGGGCGCTGGCCCCACCCCGGCGGCCCTGGGAGATCGCCCAGGTGGCGTTCGAGATCGCCCGCCGGCACCGGTTCGCCCGGGAACTGGCCGCCCTGCCCGACGGGGTGGAGGTGCACGTGCTGCCGACCGGTGGGCTGGAACCGCGCGACGACACCCCGTGGGCGTACCGGGACATGGCGGCGGTGGGCCGGCGGATCAGCCGGGCGTACTCGGCCTCCCGGCACTACCTGGCGAACCTGGAACGCTGATGCCGTTACCGCCGCGGTGGCTGCGCCGACTGCTGCTGGCACCCGGCGTCGTGCTGTTGACGATCCTGCTGGTGACCACGGTGCCGGTGTGGGCCCTGGCGGCGCTGGCCGTGTCACCGTTCGTCCCCGGGCACCTGCGCCCGCTGCGGTTGCTGTGGATCGGCTGCTTCTACCTGATCTGGGACGCGGCG
Organism: Micromonospora tarapacensis; assembly: GCF_019697375.1. Classification (NCBI taxonomy): domain Bacteria; kingdom Bacillati; phylum Actinomycetota; class Actinomycetes; order Micromonosporales; family Micromonosporaceae; genus Micromonospora; species Micromonospora tarapacensis. Next base: position 801,777 of record NZ_JAHCDI010000003.1, read on the forward strand.
GCCCTGCTCAGCCTCTTCGGGCTCTGGCTGGCCTCCGGCTTCGGCTGGCGGGTGCGCTCGCCGGCCTTCCAGCGCGCCCACTACGTGCTGGCCGGCTGGTTCCTGCGGGTGCTGTTCTGGCAGGCCCGGTGGACGCTTCGGCTGCGCATCGACGTGGTCGGCACCGACCCGGACACCGCCCTGCCGGGCCGGCCCGAGCTGGTGCTGTGCCGGCACGCCGGGCCGGGCGACTCGTTCATCCTGATCCACGCCCTGGTGAACTGGTTCCGGCGCGAGCCGCGGATCGTCCTCAAGGACACCCTCCAGTGGGATCCGGCGATCGATGTGCTGCTCAACCGGCTGCCGAGCCGGTTCATCGCGCCGGGCCGCGACGGTCGAGGTTCACTGGCCGGGCAGATCGGGCACCTCGCGACCGGCCTGGACGACGACGACGCCTTCGTGATCTTTCCCGAGGGGAGCAACTTCACTCCGAGGCGCCGGCTGCGGGCCATCGCCCGGCTGCGCGACCGGGGGCACGAGCGGATGGCGCTGAAGGCAGAGGCGATGCGGCATGTGCTCGCCCCGCAGCCCGGCGGACTGCTGGCGGCGCTGGACGCCGCACCGGACGCCGGGGTGATCTTCGTCGCGCACACCGGTCTGGACCGGCTGCTCACCGTCACCGACGTGTGGCGGGAACTGCCGATGGACAAGCGGCTCGTGATGAGGTTCTGGTCGGTGCCGCCGGAGGAGGTCCCGACCGACCGGCAGCAGCGGATCGACTGGCTCTACGACTGGTGGAGTCGGATAGATGGGTGGATCGCCGCCAACCACGACGATGCGACGTAGGGTGCGCAGGTGGAGCAGATCAGCGTGGTGACGACGGTGGTCGACGCGCGGTCGGTCGCCGATCTGCTGGCCGCCGCCGCGGTGGCCGGGCGGCTCGCGGCCTGCGCGCAGGTGGGCGGTCAGGTGGCGAGCACGTACTGGTGGCGGTCCGGGGTGGAGACCAGCACCGAATGGTCGGTGCAGTTCAAGACCGCGCCGGACCGGGTCGACGCGCTGGTGGAGCACCTGCGGGTCAGCCACCCGTACGAGGTGCCGGAGATCCTGGTCAGTCAGGTGGGCTGCGGCCACCCCGGGTACGCCGCCTGGGTCTTCGAACACACCCGGCCGTGAGTACGTGCACTCTGGCGCCGGCGGTAGCCGGCCACCGAGGATGACCGCGTGGACAACGCCTACCCCTGCCCGGCCTGCGGCGCCCCGGCCAGTCTCGACTCCGGCTGCAGCGGCTGCGGCCGGCCGCCGCACCCGGCCGCCGCGGAGGTGATCCGGCTCGACCGGGAGATCGTCATGCTCGGCGGTGAGGTGGCGCGGGCCCGCCAGGCGTACGAGGGCTGGCCGGGCGGCTGACCGTCCTCCGGCGGCGGCGGGGCGAACTGGCCGCCGCGGTGCGGGCGGAGTTCCCGGCCGCCGACGCGGCGACTGTCAGCCCGGACCCGTCGGTGGCGCTCGGCGCTCCCGCGCGACCCGGCGCCGCCGCGCCGCAGCTGCCGGGCGCCCAGCCGCTGCCGGCGCCCGGTGCACCCGGGCCGTCCGGCGGCTGGCGGCCGATCCCGGCGCCGGCCCGGCCGGGCCGGGCGGAGACCTCGACGCGCACGGTGCAGGGGATGCTCTTCGTGCTCGGCGGGCTGCTGCTCGGCACGGCCGCGACGGTCTTCACGGCGGTGGCCTGGGCGTCGGTCGGAGTGGCCGGCCGGGCGTTGATCCTGCTGGCGTTCACCGCGCTGCTGCTGGCCGTGCCACTGGTCGCGCGCCGGCGTGGGCTGCGCGGCACCGCCGAGACCTTCGCCGCCGTCGGGCTGCTGCTGGTGCTGCTCGACGGGTACGCCGCCTGGACGGTGGACCTGTTCGGGGTGAGCGCCTGGCCGGGTAGCCGGTACACCGCGATCGTCGCGGCGGTCAGCGCCATCGTCGCCGTCGGGTACGCCCGGCTCAGCCGGTTGACCGTGCCGTGGTTCGCCGCGCTGCTGGCCGCGCAGCCGGTGCTGCCGCTGCTCGCCGCCGAGGCCCGGCCGGAGCCGGCCGGCTGGGCGGTCGTCTTCGTCGGGGTGGCGCTGGTCGACCTGGCGGTGGTGGTCGGGCTGCGCCGGCCCGGTGATGTCGCGGGCGAGGGGGCCGCGACGGCACCCGTGGTGCGGCTCGCCGGCCAGGCGGCGACCTGGATCGGTTTCGCCGGTGGGCTGTTGCTCGCGGCGGGCTGTGCGCTGGTGCCGCTGCTGGTCGGGCGGGCGGGCGGCGTACCGCTGCTGGCCGGGGTGCCGATGCTGCTGGTGGCGCTGACCGCGCTCGCCGCGGCGCTGCTGGCCGGCGGGGTGCCGGCGCGGGCGCTGGCGGCCGGAGCGCTGGTGCCGGTGCTGGCCGGCGCGGTGGTCCGCCCGGCGGTGGAGCTGCGCGCGTCGGTGTGGCTGCTGGTGACGGCACTGGTCGCGGTGGTGCTGGCCGGCGTGGTGCGGCTGCTGCCGTCCGGCTGGCGGGTTGGTCCCCGGTGGGGGCGCTGCTGGTGACCGGCGGTGCCGGGCTGCTGACGGCGCTGGCGGCCATGGGCCTGGCCGGTGCCGCCGTCGGCCGGTCGTTGCCCCCATGGCAGGGCGCTGCGGCGGGGCCGGAGTTCGCGTGGGGCTGGCAGCTGCCGGTGGCGGTGGCGCTCACCTCGGCGGCGACGGTGGCCTGGCTGCTGCCCCGGGCCGCCCGACCGCCGGTCGCAGCGGTCGGCCTCGCCGCGACCGCACTGGCCGTGCCGGTGGCCTGGGCCGCGCCGTGGCCGGCCGTCGTCGCCGTCGACCTGGCGACCGGAGCGGTGCTGTTGGCCGCCGCGGTGGCCCGCCGCACGGTACGGGGGCGACCGTGCTGATCTCGGCGCTGGCCGGTGCCGAGTTGCTCGGGCACGGCCTGCTGGTCGGGCTGGCCGGGCCGGCCGGTGCCGGTGCGGCCTGCGCGGTGATCCTGGCCGTCGGCCTCGCGGTGGCGGCCGTCGGCCGGCGCGGCGGGCCCGTGCAGCGTGGTGTGGCCGGCTGTGGGTTGGCCGCGGCGGTGCTCGTGGTGCCGGCCGGCGCGGCGGTCGCGCTGATCGGCGCCGGAGCGGCACCGTGGTGGCAGGCCCGCGCCGCGCTGGCCGCCGTCGCGGTGTCCGCGGTCGCGCTGCTCGCGCTGCGTCGACCCTGGCCCGACCTGACCGGGTACGCCTCGGCCGGGCTCGTCGGGGCGGCCGTGTTGACGGGTCTCGCACCGCTGGCCGTGCCGGGCGACGAGCCGGTGACGGTCTACGCGGCGGTGGCGGCGCTGCTGGTCGCGTTGGCCGGGTTCCGGGCCCGTCCGGCGACCGAGCGGTGGATGGCGGGTCTGGGACTGGCCGCCGTGGCGGTACTGGCGGCCGTGCCGGTGGTCTTCACCGCCCTGGTGGCGCCGTACGGACCACCGCCCGCCCCGTGGTCCGGCGCCCCCGGTGGGCAACCACTCCCGGCCGCGTTGCCGGTCGGACTGGCGCTGGCGGTGCTGGCCGTGGCGGCGGTGCTGGCTGCCTGGCCGACCGCCCGCCCCGATGGTGCCGACCCAGGAGCTGGCGGTAGCGGCTGGTTCCGCCCCGGTGCCGAGGGCTGGCGGGTGGCCGCGGCACCGCTGCCCTTCGTGGCCGCCGCCGGCCCGGTGCTGCTGGTCGCCGCCGCCGTGCCCTGGCCGGTGGTGCCGGCGACGGCGCTGCTCGGCGGTGTGATCCTGCTGCTGAGCACCGCGCTGCTGGCCACCCGTGCCTCGTTCGTCGTGGCCGCCGGATCGAGCGGACTGATGCTGACCGCTGCCGGTCTGCTCAACCTCCAGGCCACCCGGGCCGGCACGCTGGCCGGTTTGGGCCTGCTGGTGGTGACGGCGACGGTCGTCGGGATGGCCGCACGGCATCCGGCGGTACGGGTGGGGGGTTGGCTGGTCGCGGTGTCGGCGGCGACCGGGTTCTCGGTCACCGCCCCGCTGGCCGGCGGGTTACCGCTGCGGGTGGCGGCGTTCGCGGTACTCGGCGTCGCGGTACTCGCCCTCGCCCTCGCCGCGACGCTGCCGGACAGCCATCGATTCGCGCCGCCCGCGACGGCCCATTCAACCCCTCGGGCGACGGCCCTTTCCAGCCTGGGGGCGACGGTGCCTTCCGGGTCGGGGGCGGTGCCGCTGGTGAGTCGGGTGCTGGACGCCGCCGCGCAGGCGGTGGCGCTGCTCGCGCTGCTGCTCGCCGTGGGCGCGGCCCGGCACGCGGCGACGGTCTGCGTGCTCTGGGGCGCCGCGATGGGGGTCCGGCTGCTACGCCGGGGCGAGCCGACCGGACGGCGGTGGGTCTTCGCCGGCATCGGCGGCGGCAGCGAACTGCTGGCTGTCTGGCTGTTGCTGGCGGCCGGTGGGGTGAGCGTGCTGGAGGCGTACACGGTGCCGCTGGCGGCGCTGGGACTCGGCGCGGGGGCGGTGGCGCTGCGCACCCGGCCGGGGTTGACCAGCTGGCTCGCCCTCGGCCCCGGCCTGGCCGCGGTGCTGCTGCCCAGCCTGGCGGCCGTGCTGTTCGGCCCCGACCCGCAGCCGTGGCGGCGGCTGCTGCTCGGCACCGCCGCGCTCGCCGCCACGCTGCTCGGCGCGGTCCACCGTTGGCAGGCCCCGGTGGTGCTCGGTGGGGTCACCCTGGCCCTGCTCGCGCTGCACGAGCTGGTGCGCAGCTGGGATCTGCTGCCGCGCTGGGTCTTCCTGGCCGCCGCCGGGCTGGCGTTGATCGGCCTGGCGGCGACCTACGAACGGCGCCGCCGCGACCTGCTCCGACTACGCGCCACCGTCAGTCGGATGAGCTGACCGATCGCCGGCGGCTGTCGTCAGCAGGGTGTCGGCTGCCAGCGGTAGGGTCTGGCCATGGCAGAGGTGCTCACCGCCGAGGCGGTGCAAGACGAGCTGGGTGGGCTGACGGGCTGGTCGGGAGACCACGCCGGGATCACCCGCACCGTGGAGCTGGCCAGCTTCCCGGACGCCATCGCGGTGGTCGACCGGGTCGCCGCGACGGCCGAGGAGTTGGACCACCACCCCGACATCGACATCCGGTGGCGGGCGGTGACCTTCCGCTGCGTGACCCACTCGGCCGGCGGTGTCACCGGGCTCGACCTGGCGCTGGCCCGGCGGATCGACCAGATCGTGGAGGGCGTCCGATGAGGTTCGAGATCAGCAAGGTGCTGGACGCCATCGAGGGGCGGGTCTGCACCGACCCGCAGCTGGCCCGTGCGGTGCTCGACCTGGCCGAGATCATCCGTTACCAGGACCTCGACGGCGGGCGTCCGGCCAGCACGCTGCGCCTCGGCATGGTCATCGACGCGCTGGCGCGCAGCCTGGAGGAGGACAGCGTCCCGGTCTACGCGGTGGTGCACCGGGGCATGCTCTCCGACGCGGACCTCACCTCCAACGAGCGGATGGTGGTCCGCCGCTGGGCCGACGACGGCCTGGTCGAGGTGCTCGACAACCCCGGTGACCGGATGCTGGAGGTGGCCGACCTGCTCGGCCTGCCGGTGCTCAGCCGGGTCCGCTTCGACGGCCTGCGCGGGCGGTTTCCGTGGCTGGTCGAGCAGCCGGGCCGGGCCCTCGCTCCGGTGCCGGGTGCCGGTGGCCCGGTCTTCATCGCCCACGTCGGCGGCGGTCACACGCCGGCGGCCGGGCCACCGTCGCCGGCGGGTGCGAAGCTGCTCGCCCGCGAGTGGCGGTGCTCGGAATCGGGCTGCACCCTGTTCGGTGGTGGCGGGGGCGGCGGTGCCTTCGCCGACCTGGCCCGGGTGGACCGCGCACCGACCGGGCAGCCGCCACCGTCGTTGCGGAAGGGCGTGCCGACCTGCCCCCGGCACGGCGCGCGGCTGCGCGACGCCGGCCCCGGCCACGCAGCGAGGTCCTCGCGGTCCGGGTCGGTGGCCTGATCCGCCGCCGCTTCGCGCTGACCGAGGAGCAGCCGGTGGTGATCGGTCGGGCACCGGACGGCCCCGGCGGGATCATGCTCGGCCAGTGGCTCAACGACGAGGCCCGGCGGTGGATCAGCCGCAGCCACCTCCGGTTGGAGCTGCGCGGCAGCGATGTGGTGGCCACCGACGTCAGCACCAACGGCTCCGGGGTGCGACCGGCCGGATCGATGGCGGAGACGGACCGCATCCAGCTCGCCCCGCAGCAGTCCCGCGTACTCGGTGCCGGTGACATGGTGGAGCTGTACCCGGGGGTCCAGATCGGCCGCCCGAACGAGTTTCCGGCGGGGGCGCCCTACAACCCCGATTCGGTGATGTCCGAGGCGCCGACCATGGCGATGCGCCTACCCCGCTGAGGTCAGCGCACCAGCGCGGGCACCGGGACCGTGGTCCCGACGCCCGCGGCGGCGGTACGAGCGCTCAACCGGCCAGCACGGCGGCCAGCTGCGCCACCGCGTGGTCGATGTCCTCAGCGGTGATCACCAGCGGCGGGGCGAGGCGGATGGTCGAGCCGTGCGTGTCCTTGACCAGCACCCCGCGTTCCATCAGCCGCTCGCAGGCCTCCCGGCCGCTCATCAGCGCCGGGTCGATGTCCAGGCCGGCCCAGAGCCCCCGGCCGCGTACGGCGACCAGGCCCTTGCCGACCAGGGCGCGCAGGCCGGCGTGCAGCCGCTCGCCCAGCTCGGCGGAGCGGCGCTGGAACTCGCCGGTGGCCAGCAGCCGGACCACCTCGGTGGCCACCGCGCAGGCGAGTGGGTTGCCGCCGAAGGTGGAGCCGTGCTGACCCGGCCTGAGCACGCCGAGCACGTCGGCGTCGGCGGCCACCGCGGAGACCGGCACGATGCCGCCGCCGAGCGCCTTGCCCAGCAGGTACATGTCCGGCACGACGCCGTCCTGCTCGCAGGCGAAGGTGGCGCCGGTGCGGCCCAGCCCGGACTGGATCTCGTCGGCGATGAACAGCACCCGGCGCTCGGTGCAGAGCCGGCGTACGCCGGGCAGGTAGCCCTCCGGCGGCACCACCACGCCCTGCTCGCCCTGGATCGGCTCCAGCAGCACGGCGACGGTGTGCTCGTCGATCGCCTCTGCCAATGCGGCGAGGTCACCGTAGGGAACGATCCGGAAGCCGGGGGTGTACGGCCCGAAGTCGGCCCGCGCGTCGGCGTCCGTGGAGAAGCTGACGATGGTGGTCGTACGCCCGTGGAAGTTGCCCTCCGCGACCACGATGTTGGCCTGCCCGGCCGGTACGCCCTTGACCTGGTAGCCCCACTTGCGGGCGACCTTGACGCCGGTCTCCACGGCCTCGGCCCCGGTGTTCATCGGCAGCACCAGGTCCTTGCCGCACAACGCCGCCAGTTCCCGGCAGAAGTCGGCAAACTGGTCGTGGATGAACGCCCGGCTGGTCAGCGTCAGCTTGTCGAGCTGGGCGTGCGCGGCGGCGATCAGGGTCGGGTGCCGGTGCCCGAAGTTGAGCGCCGAGTAGCCGGCCAGGCAGTCGAGATAGCGCCGGCCGTCCACGTCGGTGACCCAGGCGCCCTCGGCGGAGGAGATCACCACCGGCAGTGGGTGGTAGTTGTGCGCGGTGTGGCGCTCCGCGTCCTGCACAGCGGCGGGAGTGCGCAGCATGTCCTCGATCACTGGCTGGCCTTTCCCTGACGAAGTCGCAACGTGCAGCACTTCGGGCCACCGCCGGCCTTGCGCAGCTCGGACAGGTCGACGCCGATCGTCTGGTAGCCCCGGTCGCGCAACCTGGCGGCCAGGGCGGTGGCCTGCTCCGGCAGCACCACGTGCCGCCCGTCGCTGACGGCGTTGAGGCCGAGCACCTCGGCGTCGGCCATGGTCGCGTGCACCGCGTCGGGGAAGAGCCGCCGCAGCACGGCCTGGCTGCCGGGCGAGAACGCCTCCGGCAGATATGCCACGGTCCGCTCGTCGAGCACGGTCAGCGCGGTGTCCAGGTGGTAGAAGCGCGGGTCGACCAGCTGCATGGTGATCACCGGGTAGCCGAACACCTCCTGGAGCTGGGCGTGCGAGGCGTGTGCGGTGCGGAAGCCGGTGCCGGCGAGCAGGTGGTCGCCGGCCAGCAGGATGTCGCCCTCGCCCTCGTTGACGTGCTTCGGTTCGTACATCTCGAAACCGGCGGCCTCGAACCAGGCGCGGTACGCGGGAGCCTCGTCGGCGCGCTGCGGGTCGCGGAACTGCACCGCCATCGCCCTGCCGTCGATCACGGTGCCGCCGTTGGCGGCGAAGACCATGTCGGGCAGACCGGGCAGTGGGGCGATCTCCTCGACGGTGTGGCCCAGGTCCAGGTAGACCTGGCGCAGCCGCTCCCACTGCCGGACGGCGAGGTCGGCGTCGACCGGGGCGCTCGGGTCCATCCACGGGTTGATCGCGTAGTCGACGGCGAAGTACGTCGGCCGGCACATCAGGAGGCGCTGGCGGGTGGCGTCCATCGTCATTGTCCTGCTCCCAGGGGTCTCCGCGCGCCCGGCCACCGTCGGCCACGGGCTGGCGCCGTTGTTCAACGTTAGGCGCCGGAGAGCCGCAGGATCCACCACCGACCTTTGCAGAGACCGGCTGATCGTTGCGTATAGTGCCAATTCCACGTCGATTTGTTGCGTCAACTGGCCGGGGCCGGGGCCGGGGCCGGGGCCGGGGGCGGGGCCGGGGGCGATCGGGCGGGCGCTGGCATGGAGAGGCCGGCGGGCATACGTCAGGGGCGGCGAACCGCCGCCCCTGACGAGCATGTGCGCCCGGCTGGTGAACCACCAGAACTGGTCGGGCTACGGCCGGCTCCGCACCGGCCGGGCGCCGGTGAACCACCGGCGGGCCGAACAGTGCCCGCTACAGACGATCGACAAACTGTGAGTCGAGCCACTCGCGGAAGCGGACCACGAGGTCGCCGTCGGTGCTCGGCCAGTCGTACTGCCCGGTCATCGCCAGCACGCCCAGCACGACCGCGCCGAGACCGAAGGCGATACCCAGCAGCGCGTCGGACTTGCCGGCGATGTGCCGTCGCCGGGTGGCCATCAGCCCGAGTACGGCGAGCACCGCCCCGGCCGCGCCCAGCCCGATGCCGTAGCCGGCGAGAGCCCCGGTGAGCACGAAGAAGATGGCGGCGACGCCGACGATCAGGCCGATGGTTGCCAACAGGCTGGCCCGAGGCCGCGGACCGACCGGTGCCGGCGATGCATCCGGTGCGGAGGCCCGGTCCGCCGCCCCGTCCGGGTCGGTGGTGCGGTCCGGGTTCGTGGTGCGGTCCGGGTTGGCGGTGTGGTCCCGGGTGGCGGTGTGGTCCGGGGTGGTGGTGTGGTCCGGGGTGGTGGTGTGGTCCGGGTTGGCGGTGTGGTCCGGGTTGGCGGTGCGGTCCGGGGTGGTGGTGTGGTCCGGGTTGGTGGTGCGGTCCCGATCCGCGGGGGCGGCCGTCGCGGGTGCGGCGGCGCGGGCAGGTCGGGGATTGTCGTCGGTGGAACGGGCGGTAGTTGGGCGGGCCGCGTCCCGTTGGGCCGCGGACGGGTCCGCCGCCTGGTCGGTGGTGCGGGGGGCCGTCGCGACCGCCCCGTCCCGGTCGACGTTGTCGTCGGCCGGCGGCGCCGGTTGCTCCCGGCGCGACAGCGAAGGAAATCTCACAGCTTCACCTCCTGATTGATGCGTGGGCGGCGGCATCAGCCCCGTATTCGCCAGCCACGCGGTAGCACCTTCGGAGGTACCCAACCCCAACCAAACCAACACCCACCGATTCCCCCTCCCACCCCACCCCCTCCCTCCCCCACCCCCACCCCCCACCCTCCCTCCCTCCCCCACCCCCACCCCACCCTCCCCGGATGCCCTCGGCGATCATGCAGTTGTGGTCGTTGACAAAAGGTGCGAATGTCTCGAATCGATGACCACAACTGCATGATCGCCGGGGTGGGGGTGGCCAGGTCGGCTGGGTCGGTGCCGGCGGCGTACCCGCAGAGTTCCGTCGTGTCGGGACGGCCCGGCGACCCGCCCGGCCGTCGGCCATTGGCCGGCGGGTGAACAGCAGCCCGACCTCGTCGTTGTTACCGATGATCGCTGAGACACGATGCTGTCCGCGCTGCGGCCCCCGCCCGGTGTCGTTGGCGGGCGCGGCGACGTGGGCCGGGTATGCCCTCTCGCGTCCTGACCGGTAGATGGCTGACCGGTAAATGGCTTTGCTACGGCCTCAACAGGCCAAGGAGCGACGACGTCACAGGCGACCACCACCATTTTCACGCCTGCGAGGCGTCCCGAACAGGTCGGATGACTTTGCTCTGCTTCAACGGACGCAACGGTTTGCCGCCCAACCGGCGTGCCGGTGAACCCGGTGCGTGGGTTGAAGCAGAGCAAAGGTGTCTGCCGGATGGCTGGCTCCGGAACTCATCAGGGACGGGGGAGAGGTGGGCCGACCTGTGGGTTGGGCGGCGCGTCGGGGGCCGGGGGGTGCGGCGCGTACCGGCGTGATGCCCGCGCGTCGCACGGAGATCTACCGGCGGGCGACCGCCTGACCCTTCGCCTCGTGGCGCACGTACCCGTTCAGCCAGCACCGGCCGTCGGAGGTGGTCCAGTCCAGTTTGCGGATCACCCGGAAGGGCATCGGGGCGCGGAACTGCACGCTGGCTGCCGGGCAAGGGCTGGTGCACCTGGTCCGCCGGCTGCCCGGCGGGCCGGCCCCGCCTTTCAGCTGGTCATGCGGGCGGTGGTTACCCTTGGTGCTCGTGCCAGAGGGACACACCATTCATCGGCTGGCGGCGCGGCACGCCGAGTCGTTCGGCGGGGACAAGGTGCTCGCGGCAAGCCCGCAGGGTCGCTTCGCCGAGGGCGCGGCCCGCATCTCCGGCACCGTGCTGGAGAACACCGAGGCGTACGGCAAGCACCTGCTGCACCACTATGCCGGTGAGCTGACCCTGCACGTGCACCTCGGCCTCTACGGGAAGGTCACGGACGGTGACGGCGGGCCGCCGGAGCCGGTGGGGCAGATCCGGCTGCGGCTGAGCAGCGACCGGCACTGGCTCGACCTGCGGGGGCCGACCGCCTGCGAACTGCTCACCCCGCCCGAGGTGGCGGCGCTGCGGGCGCGCCTCGGCCCCGACCCGCTGCATGCGGACGCCGACCCGGAGCGGGCGTACGCCCGGATCTCCCGCAGCTCGACGCCGCTGGCCGCGCTGCTGTTGGACCAGTCGGTGGTGGCCGGCACCGGTCTGATCTTCGTGACCGAGGCGCTGTTCCGCGCCGGGGTGTCGCCGACCCTGCCCGGCCGGGCGCTGCCCCGCAGCGGCTGGGAGACGATCTGGGCCGACCTGGTGGAGTTGATGACGCTCGCCGTGGCCACCGGCCGGATCGACACCGTCCGCCCCGCGCACCTGCCCGGGGCGATGGGCCGCCCGGCCCGCGTCGACCGGCACGGCGGCGAGGTGTACGTCTACCGCCGCCCCGGCCAGCCCTGCCACGTCTGTCGCACCCTCGTCAGCCGGGGCACCATCACTGCCCGCAACCTCTACTGGTGCCCCACCTGCCAGCGGTAGGCTGCCTGGATCTTGGGGCAAGGTTGCCCCTCCAGGGGCAGCGCCAGGGGCGGATGCGCACCAGGATTCAGCTGTCTCCTGTCTCCTGGAGCCAGCGCACCACGTCGAGGTGGTCGTCGAAGATCTTGTCACCGGCGATGGCCCAGGCCATCGTCTGGCCGATCGTCCAGCCGCGTACCCGGCCGCGGTCCAGCCCCAGCTCGGCGCTGAGCCGGTCCAGCCGGCGGTGGACCGCCGCCCTCGAATGCCCCAGCTCGGTGCCGCGCACCATGGGCACCACCGAGAACTCCCGCTCGCCGACCAACGGCTTCGGGTCGATCACCAGCCACGGTTCGCGGTCCGCGCGCAACACGTTGGCGGCGTGCAGGTCCTGGTTGACCAGCACCTGCTCGCCCTGGCTGCCGGTCAGTCCGGCGAGTTGGTCGAGCGCCAGGTCGACCAGCCGCCGCTCGCACGGCTGCCCGGCACGCTCCCACCTGACCGGCAGCCGGGTCGCCCAGCCGGCCGCCGCCTCGGCCAGCGACGTGAACGGCTGACCGGCCGGCACCCAGAGCCGGGGGAGCAGCCCCACCAGCACGTCGAGGGCCTCGTCCAGCGGTAGCGTGCGCAGCGGGGTGCCGGGATGGCAGCGTTCCACCAGCAGTGCCCGTAGGTCGGGATCGTGGTCGAGCAGCCGAACGGTACCGTCGCCGTCCCAGTGCCGCAGTGCGGTCGCCTCGTGCTCGCTCTCCGCGTCGGGGAACTGTAGCTTCAGCACCGCCGGGGTGCCGTCCGGCAGGTCGGCCGGCACCACCAGCGAGGCGAAGGCGTACCCGAAGGGTGGACCGACCCGAAGCGACCAGCGTTCGGCGCATGTCGTCAGCCGCTCCGGCAGCTCGGCCAACCACCGCGAGCCGCCCGCCATGCCGCGCAACCAGGTCAACTCGTCGGGGATCCGCAGCGCGCCGGTCACCGGCTCATGGTGGCAGCGCCCCACCTGCGGCCACAACCGCGATCGGCCCGGCGGGGCCGCAACGCGGTCAGGGGGCGAGCGGGCCGATCTCCGGCGGCGTGGTCGGCGAGTCGAGCCACGCATCGATCAGCGGTGTGAAGTCGTGGCCGGTGTTGCGGTTGACGTACGCCGTGAACGAGGCGCGGTCCTGCTGGGTGTGCAGGTTGTCCTGCACCCAGCCGCGGCCCAGCGCGAAAAAGCGCTCGTCGCCGATGGCCTGGTGGAGGTTGCGCAGCATGTTGGCGACGCAGGTGTACATGCAGGTGTTGCCGAACTCTGCGACGTTGGGCCTGCCGGGCGGCCCGAACTGCTTGCGGTACACGCCGTCGTACTTCCGGCTCTGCGCGACGCGTTCGGCGGCGGTCTCCTGGTTGCCGTACACGTCGGCCTCGTAGAGCCGTTGCACGTAGAGTGCCCAGCCCTCGCTGAGCCAGAAGCCGCTCCAGTCGCGGGGCGTCACGGCGTCGCCGAACCAGTGGTGGGCCCATTCGTGGAACAGCGTGCCGTCGAAGGACTTGCCACCCAACTGCCCGAAGCGGTTACCCATGGTGACCATCTGCTGGGTCTCCATCGCCGAGGGGGACTCGACCACGACGACGCCGGCGGACTCGAACGGATACGGCCCGAAGCGCTTCTCCAGCCACGCCAGGTGCTTGCGCGTGTTCTTCAACGTCGGCAGGAACGACGCCTCGTCGGCGCGGTACCAGTAGGTGATCGGGATTCCGCGCGGACCGGTGTCCTCGGCCTTGTCGAACCTGCCGACCGCGAGCGTGGTGAGGTAGGAGGCCACCGGCACCGTGCTGCGGTAGCGGAAGACGTTGCCCCGCTGGCCCTGCGGCGTGCCCGACGCGATCCCGGTCCAGCCCTTCGGCGCGGTCACGGCTATGTCGTAGAGCGCCTTGTCCGACGGGTGGTCGTTGACCGGATACCAGGTGAAGGCGCCGAAGGGCTCCTGCATGGTCCACAGGCCGCCCTGGGCGTCGACGGTCAGGCCGAGGGGGTGCGCATCGCCGCGGGTGGTGGTCGGCCAGGGGGTCGTGCTCGGCTTGCCCCGGTAGTCCACGACCAGCGTGACCGGGACGTCGGCCCGTACCGGCGCCGGCACCACGAGCTTCTCCTCGACGACCGAACTCTGGACGGGCCTGCCGTCGAGCGTCACCGCGGTGAGTTCGTACGGCTTGAAGTCCAGGCTGATCGAGGTCGCGTCCCGGGTCGGGCGGACGATCAGCTTCGCGGTGCCGGTGAGGGTGCGCCGCGTCGGCGACCAGTCCAGGTCGAGACCGTAGTGCAGCACGTCGATCGCGTCGGAGCCCCGTTCGGGGTAGAGGGGGTCGATCACCGGCTCGGAGCGACCGGCCGCGAAGGCGGCGTACTCACCGGCGAGGCCGGTGGGCGCCGGGGCGGGTGCCGACGCGGTGGCGCCGGGAGTGCTCGATCCGGCGGTGCAGCCGCCGAGGAGGGTGAGCAGCGTCGCCGTGGCGACGCCTGTTCGGATGCGCAACGTCTGCTCCGTCTTCCGTCAATGAGGTGGCACGCGTTGAACGCGGCGAGATCGCGACGGAGTTGCCGGGTCGGGGTTACGACTCGGTGAAGTTGTCAGCGCGTGGCCAGGGCGTCCACCGCCTTGCGGGCGGCGATCAGCACCGGATCCCAGACCGGGGCGTACGGCGGGGCGTAACCGAGGTCGAGGGCGGTCATGTCGTCCACCGTCATCTTGTTCCACAGCGCCACGGCCAGGGTGTCGATCCGCTTCGCGGCCTCGGACCAGCCGACGATCTGGGCACCCAGCAGCCGTCCGCCGGGGCGCTCGGCGATCAGCTTCACCGTCATCGGGCGGGCGCCGGGATAGTAGCCGGCGCGGTTGGTCGACTCGGCGATGACCGTGACGAACTCGAATCCGGCGGCCCGGGCGTCGCGTTCGCGCAACCCGGTACGCCCCACCTCCAGGTCGCAGACCTTGGTCACGGCGGTGCCGATCACGCCCGCGAAGGTGGCGTATCCGCCGCCGATGTTGATCCCGGCGACCCGGCCCTGCTTGTTGGCGTGGGTGCCGAGCGGAACGTGCACCGGCATCCCGCTGACCCGGTGCAGGGTCTCCACGCAGTCCCCGGCGGCCCACACCCCGGCCACCCCGGGCACCCGCATCCGGCGGTCCACCCGGATTCCGCCGGTCGGGCCGAGCGGCAGGCCGGCCGCCTCGGCGAGGGCGGTGTTGGGGCGTACGCCGAGGCCGAGGACCACCACGTCGGCCGGGATCGGGCCGTCGTCGGTGGCCACCTCGGCGATCCGTCCGTCGCGCCCGGACAGGCCGGTGACCCCCACACCGGTGCGGATGTCGACGCCCAGCCCGCGCATCGCGTCGGTGACCAACCGGGCCATGTCCGGGTCGACGGTCGACATCGGCTGCTCGTCGCGCTCGACCAGGGTGACCGACAGCCCGCGCCGGACCAGCGCCTCGGCCATCTCCACGCCGATGTAGCCACCGCCGACGACGACGGCGCGCCGGGGCTGTGGGTCGGCGTCCAGCCACGCGCGCAGTGCCGAGCCGTCGTCGAGGGTCTGCACCCCGAAGACTCCGGCGGCGTCGGTTCGGGCCCAGCCCGGCTTCGCCGGTACGGCGCCGGCGGCGTACATCAGGGTGTCGAACCGCTCGCGGACCTCGCCGCCGCCGTCCAGGTCCCGGGCGACGACCTCGCGGCGGACCAGGTCGATGGCGACCACCTCGTGCCGGGTGCGCACGTCGATGCCGAAGTCGTCCCGGTGGGTCGCCGGTGACCGGGCCACCAGCTGCTCCCGGTCGGCGACCAGGCCACTGATCCAGTACGGGATCCCGCAGGCGGAGTACGAGGTGAAGTGCCCCCGCTCGAACGCGATGATCTCCAGGTCGTCCCGGTCCCGGCGACGCCGCGCCTGGGCGGCGGCCGCCATGCCCGCGGCATCTCCACCGACGACGATCAACCGTTGCGCCACGGCGTACCTCCTGTCATGCCGGGTCCTCGCCCCGCGTCTGGCGGGCCAGGTACATCACCACATCCTCCAGCCGTCCGGTGCGGGCGTACACGGAACGCTGCCGTGCCGCGCCGCTCCCGTGCCGGCGCAGCCCCTCCAGCAGGCCGGTCACCTCGGCGAGATCACCGTGTCGTTCCAGGGCCGGCCCGAGCTGCCCGACGAGTTGGTGCAGCAGGTCCCACGCCGGCCGCAGCTCGCCGGTGGCCAGGTCCACCGCCGCCCCTCCAGACCGTCGTGGGCGGCGCGCCAGTGCGCGCCGACCAGCAGATGGTGATCGGCCGGCAGCGGCGGCCGGCCGGCGGCGATGTCGTCCAGCGCGGTCGCCACCAGCCCGCGGACCAGGGTGGCGACCAGGACCGCGTCGTCCACCGTCGGGCAGACGTCACCGATGCGCAGCTCCACCGTCGGGTACTTGGCCGACAGCCGGGCGTACCAGTAGAGCATCCCCTCGTCCAGCATCACGCCGCTGCCGATCAGCTGACGAATCAGCCGCTGGTAGTGCTCGTGGGAGACCAGGTAGGGGGTCGGCGCCACCGATGGCCAGTGTTCCCACTCGATCGAGCGCCAGCTGGCATAGCCGGTGTCCGCGCCGCGGGCGAACGGTGAGTTGACGGTGACCGCGTGCAGGATCGGCATCCAGGGCCGGACATGGTTGAGCACCTGCACGCCGGTGTCGGGGTCCGGCACACCGACGTGGACGTGCATGCCGTTGTTGCCCGGCCCGGGGACCAGCAGTCGGAACCGTTCCAGCATCCGGTCGAAGCGGGGCTTGTCGACCACCGGGGGCACCGGTCCGTCGATCGGCCCGGTGCCGATGGCGAGCAGCCGGGCACCGGCCCGAACGGCTGCGTCGGCGAGCGCGGCGCGCAGCAGGCCGAGGGAGTGCCGGATCGAGGCGAGTTCCAGCCCGGGTGGGCTGCCGATCTCGATCTGACTGGTCTGGAACTCCCGCTCCACCTGCCCCCGCAGCTCGGCGGGCACCTGTTCGAGCACTGCCTCGACCGCGGGCACCGCGGCCCCGGTGGCTGGATCGACGAGCAGGAACTCCTCCTCGACACCCACGGTGAGCAGGTCCGCTTTCTCCACCGGCGGGCTCGGGGCCGTCGCCACCTGCCTGACCATCGCCATCACCGTCCGCTCCGGCCGGGGCGGCCCGTCCGCACCCGATCGGCCGGCAATTACCCGTAGTGGTGGTTCCGGGAAACGCCGCTGCGGGTTGGCTCGGCGTGTCGGGGTCGCGGGCGGTCGCATCGATCGACATTGACAACTGCGCGGGCGGGACGTACAACTCGTGAGAGAGCGCTCTCTCATCCGTCCCCGCAGAGAGGCACGTCCAATGACACCTGCCCCGGCGGCATCCGCCGCCCGACCTGCGCGACGCCGGCTGCCGCTGGCGTTGGCCCTGCTCACCGCCGCCACCACCGCCCTGGCCGGGCTCACCGCCACCGCCGACGCCGCCGTGCCGCCGCCCCCGTCGGGGTGGAGCCTGGTGTGGAGCGACGACTTCACCGGATCCGCCGGCAGCCTCCCGTCGTCCGGCAACTGGATCATCGACACCGGCACCAGCTACCCGGGTGGCCCGCCCAACTGGGGCACCGGTGAGATCCAGACGTACACCAACAGCACCGCCAACGTCAGCCACGACGGCGCCGGCAACCTGCGGATAACCCCGTTGCGCGACGGTGCCGGCAACTGGACCTCGGCGCGCATCGAGACCGTGCGCAGCAACTTCAAGGCCCCGGCCGGGGGAGTGCTGGCCATCGAGGGCCGCCTCCAGATGCCCAACGTCACCGGCGGCGCCGCCGCCGGGTACTGGCCGGCGTTCTGGGCGCTCGGCTCGCCCTACCGGGGCAACTACCAGAACTGGCCGGGCATCGGCGAGTTCGACGTGATGGAGAACGTCAACGGGCTCAACTCGGTCTGGGGCGTGCTGCACTGCGGTGTCGCCCCCGGCGGCCCGTGCGACGAGTTCAACGGCATCGGCGCCTCCCGGGCCTGCCCCGGCAGCACCTGCCAGTCGGCGTTCCACACCTACCGCTTCGAGTGGGATGCCTCGATCAGCCCGCAGCAACTGCGCTGGTACGTGGACGGGCAGCTGTACCACACGGTGGGTCAGACCCGGGTCGGTGAGCCGTACTGGTCGCAGATGACCGATCACGCCGGCTACTTCCTGCTGCTGAACGTGGCGATGGGCGGGGCCTTCCCGAACGGGGTGGCCGGCAGCGCGACGCCGACCGCGGCCACCGTGCCCGGCCGGCCGATGCTCGTCGACTATGTGGCGGTCTACAGCCGGGGTGGGGGCGGCACCCCGCCGCCCACGTCGCCGCCCGGTGGTGTGCGGGACGCGTACGCGACCATCCAGGCCGAGTCCTTCAACGCACAGAACGGCGTGATCGTCGAGGCGTGCTCCGAGGGCGGGCAGAACATCGGGGCGCTGCGCAACGGCGACTGGGTCCGCTTCGACAACGTGGAGTTCGGTTCCGGCGGGCCGCGCGACTTCGTGGCCCGGGTCGCCTCCGGCGCGGCGGGCGGCGTGAGCGGCCTGGTGGAGGTGCGGTTGGACAGCCCGACCAGCGCACCGATCGGCAGCTTCGCCATCGCCAACACCGGCGGCTGGCAGAGTTGGCGCTCGGTGCCGGGCAACGTCTCCGGCGTGACCGGCCGGCGCACCGTCTATCTGACCTTCTCCAGCGGCCAGCCCAACGACTTCGTCAACGTCAACTGGTTCCACTTCCGCCGCTGAGTTGCGCCCGCGCCCCTGACCCTCGCGCGGGGATCAGGGGCGGGGGACGGGTGGCGGGGGAGCGGGGTGGCGGAGTTTCTTGATGGACCAGGAGGCGAGCATGAGGGCGAGGACGGTGAGGATGGCGTAGTCGAACCAGGAGTTGTAGCGGTCGATCCGGTCCCATCGCGAGCCGAGCGCATAGCCGAGGCCGATGAAGAGCCCGTTCCAGATGCCGCTGCCCAGCGTGGTGAGCGTGACGAACTCGACAAGCGGCATCCGGTTCGCCCCCGCCGGCACCGACACCAGGCTGCGTACCACCGGGGCCATCCGGCCGAAGAACACCGCCCAGCGGCCGTACCGCTCGAACCACCGGTCGGCCTTCTCCAGGTCGTCGAGGTCGACCAGGGGCAACCGGTCGAGCCACCGTTTGAGCCGATCCTCGCCGACGACCGCACCGAGCCAGTAGAGAACCAGTGCGCCGAGCACCGAGCCGACGGTGGCCGCGACGGTCACCACGACCACGTTGAACCGGCCCTCGCCGGCCAGGTACCCGGCCAATGCCAGGACGATCTCGCTGGGGATCGGCGGGACGATGCTCTCCAGGGCGACCAGCAGCGCCACCCCCACCGCACCGCTCGCCTCGATCACCCCGGCCGCCCAGCCGGTCAGCCCACCGACCTGGCCGGGATCGACGTCCTGGGCGAGTGTCATGGCGACGCCTCCGCGGAATAGGGTGAGGATTCCTCCTACCCCACCGGCGGCCCCACACACCGTCCGCGGGCACCGTCAATCCGCGCCTGACGGCACCGTGCCGAGCCGCCCGGGTTTGCCGTTGCCCCGCCTGGGAGAAGGTACGGGGGCATGGCTGACAGGTGGTATTCGGAGGCGGTCGTGTACTGCCTCGACATTGACACGTACGCGGACTCCGACGGCGACGGGGTCGGCGACATCCGGGGCCTGATCGGCCGACTGGACTATCTCGCCCGGCTGGGCGTGACCTGCCTCTGGCTGCACCCCATCCACCCGTCGCCCAACGACGACGACGGGTACGACGTGACCGACTTCTACAACGTCGACCCCCGTTTCGGCACTCTCGGCGACTTCGCCGAGCTGCTGCACCAGGCACGCAACCGGGGCATCCGCGTGATCATCGATCTGGTGGTCAACCACACCTCCGACCAGCACCCCTGGTTCGTCTCCGCCCGCTCGTCACCCGACTCGCCGTACCGCGACTGGTACGTCTGGTCCGACCACGAGCCGGCCGACCGCCACCAGGGCATGGTCTTCCCCGGTGAACAGCACGAGACGTGGACCTACGACCGCACCGCGAAGGCCTGGTACTACCACCGCTTCTACCGGTTCCAGCCGGACCTCAACACCACCAACCCGGCGGTACGCGCCGAGATCCAGAAGATCATGTCGTTCTGGATCCAGCTCGGGGTGGCCGGCTTCCGGATGGACGCGGTGCCGTTCATCATCGAGCGGACCGAGCCGGGCGACCCGAACCCGGAACTGGACTTCGAGTTCCTCACCGAGCTGCGCCAGCACGTGCAGTGGCGACGCGGCGACGCCGTACTGCTCGCCGAGGCGAACGTGGAGCCGGACGAACTACCCGCCTTCTTCGGCGATCGGGGCGGCTCGGCGAACCGGCTGCACATGCTCTTCGACTTCATGCTCAACGGCCGGCTGATGCTGGCCCTGGCCCGGCAGGACCCGGAGCCGGTGATCGAGGCGCTGCGGGACACCCCGGCCTTGCCGGTGGGCGGGCAGTGGGCCACCTTCCTGCGCAACCACGACGAGATCGACCTGTCCCGGCTCACCACCGAACAGCGCAACCAGGTGTACGAGCAGTTCGGCCCCGAGGAGGACATGCGCATCTACGACCGGGGCATCCGCCGCCGGTTGGCGCCGATGCTGAACAACGACCGGCGGCGCGTCGAGCTGGCGTACTCCCTGCAGTTCTCGCTGCGGGGCACGCCGGTGCTGCGCTACGGCGAGGAGATCGGCATGGGGGAGGACCTGTCGCTGCCGGGGCGGGAGGCGATCCGTACCCCGATGCAGTGGTCACACCAGCCCAATGCCGGCTTCTCCACCGCGGAGCCGGAGAAACTGGTCCGCCCGGTCATCGACAAGGGAGAGTTCGCCTACGACAAGGTGAACGTCACCCTCCAGCGCCGGGACCGCACCTCGCTGCTGGCCTGGTTCGAGCGGATGATCCGTACGCTGCGGGAGGCCCCGGAGATCGGCTCCGGCTCGACCACCCACATCGACGTGCCGATGCCCCCGGGAGTGCTGGCGCACCGGGCCGACGGGCCGACCGGGACGATGGTCTTCCTGCACAACCTCGGCACCACCGACGCCGAGGTGGACCTCAGCCAGCTCCAGCCCGAGGCGGACCTGCCCGTCGACGTGCTCGCCGACCGCAACTACGACGACGTCGGCAAGCTCGACAAGCTCAAGGTGGCCGGCTACGGCTACCGCTGGATCCGGCTCTGCCGCTCCTGGTCCTCCTGCGCAGGCCGGGGCGTGGGTTAGGCTCCTGCCGTCGAGCAGAGTTACCGGGAGGTAGGCATGGCGGACGGGCAACGGGTCGCGATCGTGACCGGGGCGGCGCGGGGGATCGGGGCGGCCACCGCCCGGCGGTTGGCCGCAGACGGCCTGGCCGTGGCCGTGGTCGACATCGAGGAGTCGGCGACCAAGGAGACCGTGGACGCGATCGCGGCGGCCGGGGGCCGGGCGCTCGGCGTCGGCGCGGACGTGGCCGACCGGGCCCAGGTGGAGGCGGCCGTCGAACGGGTCGCCGCCGAGCTGGGCGCGCCGAACGTGCTGGTCAACAACGCCGGAGTGCTCCGCGACAACCTGCTGTTCAAGATGACCGACGCCGACTGGGACACGGTCATGGGCGTGCATCTGCGGGGGGCCTTCCTGTTCAGCCAGGCGGCGCAGAAGCACATGGTCGAGGCGAAGTGGGGCCGGATCGTCAACCTCTCCAGCACCTCCGCGCTGGGCAACCGGGGCCAGGCCAACTACTCCGCCGCCAAGGCCGGGATGCAGGGTTTCACCAAGACCCTCGCCATCGAGTTGGGCCCGTTCGGGGTGACCGTCAACGCGGTCGCGCCCGGGTTCATCGTCACCGACATGACCGCGGCCACCGCCGCCCGAATGAAGGTGGACTTCGAGGCGATGCAGAAGCACGCCGAGTCGGAGATCCCGGTCCGCCGGGTGGGCCGGCCCGACGATGTGGCGCACACCATCTCGTTCCTGGCCAGCGAAGGAGCTTCGTTCGTGTCCGGTCAGGTCGTCTACGTCGCCGGCGGGCCCAGGGACTGACCGGTCTCGTTCAGCGGGCCCCCTCCTGCGCACCGGATGTCAGGAGGGGGCCCCTTCCACGTGTCGGCGGGTGTGCCGGAGCCAGGCGAGGCCGAGGATCGGCAACACCAGCGGGATGTAGCCGTAGCCGCTGCCGAGGCCGGACCAGACCGTCTCGTCGGGGAAGAGGTCCGGGCGGGCCAGACTGAAGACGCCGACACCGACGACGCCGACCAGTTCCAGCGCGCAGCAGGCCAGGGCGACCCGGCGGCCCGCGTGACCGGCCCGCGCCAGACCGGCCGCGGCCACGACGTAGACCACCGCGGCGAGCGCGGAGAGCAGGTACGCCAATGGCGCCTCGTCGAACCTGGTGGCGATCTGGAGGGCGGCGCGGCTGCTGGCGGCGATGGCGAAGAGCAGGTAGACCGCGATCAGCAGCCGTCCCGGGCCGGCGTTGGTCCGAGGTCGGGCGGCGCCCAGCTCAGCCACCGAGCACCTGCCAGGTCTGCTGAAGCCGGACCACCACCACCGGCGTCACCAGGCACACCGCGCACACGATCGCCGACCCCCACCGGGTCGGTTCCATCCGGGCCAGCACCGCCGCCAGCGGCGGCAGACAGACCAGCGTGACCAGGTAGCCGAGGAACGCCCCCGGCTCGCCGGGCCGCTCGCCCGCGCCGAGCGCCACGCCGGCCACCACCGCCAGTGCGAGCAGCAGCAACTCCAGCACGGCCAGCCCGATCAACTGCATCCGGTCCGGCGGCCGGTGGCGCAGCGCGGCCACCAGCGCCCACCCGGCGACCAGCAGCGACAGCACGACGGCGGCGACGGCCAGCGCCCCGTCGGCCGGAGAGCCGCTGGTGGCCGCGGCGGTGGCCACCTGGTCCGCCCCGGTGCTCGTTCCGATCACCGGCCCACTCTACTAACCCCCGTAGTAAGAGCGAGCGCCGTGTCGGCCCGGTCGTGTCACGGCGGACGCCGGGCGCGGGCGGTCGCGGGAGACTAGCGTGATCGCTGTCGCGGGTCAGCCGTGGCCAGGCGGGGACGGCGGAGGTACGGAATGCGGTTCGGGTTGTTCGGCACCGGGCACTGGGCGGCGGAGACGCATGCGGCGGCGCTCGAGGCGCACCCGAGAACGGAGCTGGTCGGCGTGTGGGGCCGCAACCCCGACAAGGCCGCCGCGCTGGCCACCCGCTACGGGGTACCGGCGTTCGCGGCGGTCGACTCGCTGATCGAGGCGTGCGACGCCGTTGCCGTCGCACTTCCGCCCGACATCCAGGCGGACATCGCCGTCCGGGCCGCCACCGCCGGGCGGCATCTGCTGCTGGACAAGCCGCTCGCGTTGACCGTGGCCGACGCCGACCGGGTGGTCGAGGCGGCCACGGGCGCGCAGGTGGCGTCGGTGGTCTTCTTCACCGGCCGATACCAACCGGACGTCGCCGGCTTCATCGCCGCGACCGCCGCGGCCGGCGGCTGGCACACCGCCAAGGTGATCCGGTTCGCCTCGATCTTCCAGCCCGGCAGCCCGTACGCGCAGTCACCGTGGCGTCGGGAGCACGGCGCGCTGTGGGACGTCGGCCCGCACGCGCTGGCCGTGCTGCTGCCGGTGCTCGGCCGGGTGGCCCGGGTGGCCGCCACCGACGGTACCGGTGGCCTGGTGCACCTGCTGCTCAGCCATGCCGACGGTGCCACCAGCACGGTTTCGCTGACCCTGGACGCACCGCCCCGCTCGGTCGCCGCGGAGTTCGTCTTCTACGGCGAGAGCGGCATCGAGCGACTCCCCGACGGGGGCGCGAGCCCGGCGACGGCTTTCGGGGTGGCGATCGACCAGTTGCTGGCCGAGGTCGACGCCGGCACCCGCGACCACCGCTGCGACGTGCGCTTCGGCCGCGAGGTGGTGGCCGTTCTCGCCGCCGCCGAGACCGCCCGCGCGCAGGGCACGGTGATCGACGTACCGGCCTGAGTGCGGGCCGGCAAACCCGGCAGGTCGCTGCGTTTGCCCGTCGGGGTGCCGGGTAGCCGCGGGCATGCTGGTACAGCGGCTCGGCGCGCCGAGCGACCTCGATCCGTTGCTGGAGCGTGTCCGGGACGCGCGGGTGGTGATGATCGGGGAGGCGACGCACGGCACCTACGACTACTACCGGGTCCGGGAGCAACTCACCCGCCGCCTGATCGCCGAGTGCGGCTTCTCCTTCGTGGCCGTGGAGGGCGACTGGCCGGACTGCGACCGGGTGCACCGCTCGGTGACCGGTGCGCCTGGTGGACCGGCCGAGCCCCAGGCCGCCCTGGAGCGCTTCGAGCGGTGGCCCACCTGGATGTGGGCCAACGCCGAGGTGGCCCGCTTCTGCCGGTGGCTGCGCGCCTGGAACATGGAGCGGGCGGAGCCGTCCCGGGTCGGGTTCCACGGCCTCGACGTCTACAGCCTCTGGGAGTCGATGCAGGCGATCTTCGACTATCTCGGCGAGGAGGATCCGGCGTCGCTGGAGGCCGCGCAGGACGCGTACCGGTGCTTCGAACCGTACGGCAAGCGGGTCGAGGAGTACGGCGTGGCCAGCCGGTTCGTCTCCGCCCGCTGCGAGCAGGAGGTGATCCGGCTGCTGGCGCGCACCCGGGAACACGCCGCCACCGACGGGCCGGGTGCCTTCGCGGCCTGGCAGAACGCGGAGGTGGTGGCCGGCGCCGAGCGCTACTACCGGGAGATGGTCGCCGGAGGACCGGGGTCGTGGAACATCCGGGACCGGCACATGACCGACACGCTGGACCGGCTGCTCGACCGCTACGGTCCCGAGGCCCGGGGCGTGGTCTGGGCGCACAACACGCACGTCGGCGATGCGCGGGCGACCGACATGGCCGTCGACGGGTTGGTGAACATCGGCCAGCTGGCCCGGGAGCGCTACGGCGCCGAGCAGGTGGCGCTGATCGGCTTCGGCAGCTGGCGTGGCACGGTGATCGCCGCGCCGCGCTGGGGTTCGCCCGCCGAGGCGATGGTGGTGCCACCGGCCCGCGCCGGCTCGCTGGAGGACCGGCTGCACGAGCTGATGCCGGAGCGGGCGGTGCTGGTCTTCGGCGGGCCGGACCAGCCGGGTTGGGTCACCGACACCCTCGATCACCGGGCGATCGGTGTGGTGTACGACCCGTCGTTCGAGGCTTGGGGCAACTACGTGCCGACCCGGCTGGGGCAACGCTACGACGCCCTCATCTGGTGCGACGAGACCACCGCGCTGCACCCGCTGCCCGCGCTGGCCAGTCCGGGCGAGATGGAGACGTACCCGGCCGGCGTCTGAACCGATGCCGTCGGGCCCCCGCCGATCTCGGCGGGGGCCCGACGGCGTGCCGATCAGGCGTCGGCGGTGACCTTCTCGTCGAGGTGGGCGCGCAACTTCTCGCCCTCGATGTCGACGTTGGGCAGGGCCCGGTCCAGCCAGCGGGGCAGCCACCAGGCCACCTTGCCGAGCAGTGACATCACCGCCGGGACGATGGTCATCCGGACCACGAAGGCGTCGATCGCCACGCCGATGGCGAGCGCGAAGCCCATCGACTTGATCACCGGATCGTCGAGGAAGATGAAGCCGCCGAAGACCGAGGTCATGATCAGCGCGGCGGCGGTGACCACCCGGGCACCGTGCCCCATCCCGTTGATGGTGGCCTGCTGGGCGGTGTCGCCGTGGACGAAGTCCTCCCGCATCCGGGAGACCAGGAAGACCTCGTAGTCCATCGCCAGACCGAACAGGATGCCGATCAGCAGGATCGGCAGGAAGCTGATCAGCGGGCCCGGGGTGTCCAGGCCGAGCAGGTCGGCGAGGTGACCCTGCTGGAACACCGCGACCGTGACACCGAAGGTGGCGGCGACGGTGAGCAGGAAGCCCAGGGCCGCCTTGACCGGCACCAGCAGCGAGCGGAACACCAGCATGAGCAGCAGGATCGACAGGCCGACCACCAGCGCCAGGTAGACCGGCAGCGCATCGGAGAGCTTCTCCGAGATGTCGATGCCGATCGCGGTCATGCCGGTGAGCAGCACGTCCGCGCCCTGGATGCCGTCGACGGCGGCGCGGATGTCGTGCACCATCGTCTCGGTGGCCGGGTCGGTCGGGCCGGTCTGTGGGATTACCCCGAGCAGCGCTGTCCGGCCGTCCGGACTGAGCTGCGGCGGCGACACGGCGAGCACGTTCTCCGTCCGCTGGACCAGGGCGGTCACCTGCGGGACGGCCGCGGCGGTGGCCTGGGCGTCGTCACCGGCCACCACCACCGCGAGGCGGCCGGTGAAGCCCGGTCCGAAGCCCTCGGTGATCAGGTCGTTGGAGACCCGTTCGGCGGATCCGGCCGGCGCGGTGCCGGCATCCGGGAGGGCGAGACGCATGTCCGGTGCGGGCAGCGCGAGCAGCCCCAGGCCGAGCACGCCGACCAGGATCACCGGGATCCGGAAGCGGGTGAGAAGCCGGGCCCAGCGGAATCCGAACGTCGAACGGTCCTCACCGGTGACGGGGGCGGTCTCCGGCGCCGCGCGATGGTTCGTCACGTCGCTCTGCTGGGCGGCGCCGTCCTGGGCCGCGCCGGCCGGTGACACCGACGAGCGTAGCCGGCGGGGCAGCGCCCGGCGGCCGGCGAAACCGAGCAGGGCCGGCTGGAGGGTGATCGCCACCAGTACCGCGACGGTCACCGTGCCGGCGGCGGCCAGACCCATCACGGTCAGGAACGGGATGTTCACCACCGCCAGGCCGGCCAGGGCGATGACCACCGTGGCGCCGGCGAAGACCACCGCCGAGCCGGCGGTGCCGACCGCGCGGCCCACCGCCTCGTCGGGCGGCAGGCCGTCGAGCAGGTTCTGGCGGTACCGCGAGGTGATGAAGAGCGAGTAGTCGATGCCGACGGCGAGGCCGAGCATCAGTGCGAGGATCGGCGCGGTGCTGGTCAGCTCGACCGCGCCGCTGAGGGTGAAGAGCCCGGCCATCCCGACGCCGACGCCGATCAGCGCGTTGAGCATGGTCATGCCCGCCGCCACCAGCGAGCCGAAGGTGATCACCAGGACGACGAGGGCCACCGCGACGCCGATCGCCTCGGTGGAACCGATCTCGGGTTCGGTGTTGAGCACCTCGCCGCCGGGCGCCACCTGCCAGCCCTGCGCCTCGGCCTCGGCGCCGACCTCCTCGTACGCCTCCCGCTGCTCGTCGGTCACCTGGTCGGCGCCGCCACCGAACTGCACCTGGATCAGCGCGTACTGGCCGTCGGGGGACACCGCGCCGGACTGGAACGGGTCGACGGCGCCGACCACGCCGGGCACGGTCGCGGCCTCCGCGGTGATCGCCTGGATCACCTCCTGCCCCTCGGGTGCACCGAGTTGGCCTGCCGACGGCGCCTTGACCGCGATGGTGCCGGTGGCACCGGCGGCGGCCGGGAACTGTTCGTCGAGCAGGTCCAGCGCGTGCTGCGACTCGGTGCCGGGCATGGTGAAGTTGCTGGCCGTCGGGCCGCGCAGGGTCGCGGCGGCCAGACCGAGCCCGACGAGTACGACGAGCCAGATCGCGGCGACGAGTCGCCGTCGGCGCATCGAGCCCCGGCCAAGCCGGTAGAGCAGGGTCGCCATGAGGTCCTTTCCCTCGTTCGATGGATGGTGGGACGGGTCAGTGGGTGGGTTCGAGCCCTCGTCGCAGCAGCGCGAGCAGCGCGTCGCCGAGATCCTCGTCGGGTACGTCGGCGAACTCGCCGCAGGTCTCGGCGATGCCGGCGAGCAGGACCAGGGCGCTGATCCGGGCCGAGGGCCGCTGGGGACGGCCGGCGAGGGCGTCGATGAGCCGCTCGGAGATCCGTTGGATGTGCGCGAAACCCGGTCGTTGCAGCAGCTTCGGAAACTCGCCGCGGAGCAGGGCGATCTCGCTGCGGAACCGGACGGCGAGGTCGACGAAGCCCTCGGCGGCGGCCCGCTGCGCCGAAGCCGGGTCGGGCTGGGCGGCGATCCGGTCGTCGAGCGACCGCAGTACACCGATCGCCGGGGCCATCAGCTCGGTGAGGATGGCCTCCTTGTTGGCGAAGTGGTAGAGCACCGCCGCCTTGGAACAGCCCACCTCGCCGGCGATGTCCTGCAACGACGTCCCCCGGTAGCCGGTGGCGGCGAAGCGTCTCGCCGCGGCGGCCAGGATGTCGCCGTGTGTCTGCGCGGTGGAGCGGACCATGGCCCCCAGCATGCCTGACCGATCGGTCAGAGCTGACCGATCGGTCAGATCAGTGGCCTTCACCACAGTCGGTGAGGCGATCCTGCCGGGCCCGGCATGGTGCGGCGGGCAGCCTGTCGAGCTGAGAGCGCAGCCGGATCAGCCCTGTGTTCCCGTTGACCACCGGGTGCCCGGCCGGGATGGTGATCGGGTGACTGGAGCTGACGAGAGCCGGGACGGGGTGGCGCTGACCAACCTCGACCAGACGCTGTTCGACGGGTCGGAGGCGACCAAGCGCGACCTGGTCGACTACCTCGACGCGGTGGCCGGACGGATCGTCCCGCAGCTGAGCGGTCGCCCGCTGTCGGTGGTCCGGGTGCGTCCGGGCCAGCCACCGTTCATGCAGAAGAACCTGCCGCGTTACACCCCGGAGTGGGTACGCCGGGTGCCGATCTGGGCCGAGGCTTCCCGCCGGGAGATCTCGTACGCGCTCTGCGACGACCGTCGGACCCTGCTCTGGTTCGCCAACCAGCGGGCGGTCGAATACCACCCGACCCTGGCCACGATCGACGAGCTGAGCCGCCCCACCCACCTGGTGCTCGACCTCGACCCGCCGGGGGACGGCGGCTTCGCCCCGGGGTGGCCGCCGCGCTGCTGGTCCGGCAGGCCCTCGCGGACGCCGGGCTGGCGGGCGCGGTGAAGACCAGCGGCGCCAAGGGGTGCACGTCTTCGTCCCGGTCGCTGCCGGCCCCGACGCCGAGGAGTTGGCCGCGGCCACCCGGGCCCTCGCCGCCCGGGCGGAGCGCCTCGACCCGGCGCTGGCGACCACCGCGTTCATCCGCGAGGATCGGGACGGGAAGGTCTACGTCGACCCCACCCGCAGCGGCGGTGCGACCGTCGTGTCGGTCTACAGTCCACGGCTGCGACCCGGCGTGCCGGTCTCCTTTCCGGTGCCCTGGGAGGACCTGGAGTCGGTGACGCCGGCCGACTTCACCATCCGGACGGCCGCTGCGCTGCTGACGGACCGGGATCCGTGGGCGGAGCTGATGCCGCGCCCGCAGCACCTCCCGGCCGACCTGGTCGAGGAGGGCCGGGCCATCCCGGTGCCCCGGGTGCAGGCCATGCACGAGGGTCGCCGCCGGGCCCGCGCCCGGCGCGCCGCCGGCGACTGAGTACGCGGCGACGCCCGCGCCCCGACACCGTCCCGGGCCAGCCGCCGCGCCGGTCGTGGCCCTGTCCCCGGCCCCGGTCGGCGACGTGCGTCGACGGTCCCCGGTCGTGCCGACACTGCATCCCAGGACGACGGCCGTGTCCTCCAGGCTCAGACCCAGGTAGTGCCGGAGCACCACGGCGGTCCGCTGGCGGGCGGGCACGGCGCGCAGCGCCGCCTTGATCCGCAGCCGCTCGTCGGTCACGCCGTTCGGGGTCGTGCATCGGGACATCCGGCAGGGCGTCGCCGGCCGACCGTTCCCGACGCCAGGGCCTCCGGGTCTCGTCGATGGCGGCCCGGTACACCATGGTCTTGGCGTACAGGTCCGGCCGGTCCAGCCTGCGCCAGCGCGGATAGAGCTTGACCAGCGTGTTGGCCACGGCATCCTCCGCCGCGTGCCAGTCACCGCAAGTCATGTAGGCCAGCTTTCGTAGCGACGCCATCTGGGACGTCACGAACTCTCGGAACCCTTGCTCGTCCGCGGCTTTCAATCGGCCCGCCTCCTCTTGACGGAGGTAGAACGGCGGCGACGAGACCAGAGGCTGCACGGCGAATCGAATTGGTCGCCCGATGGCGGTGCGACATGGCTCGACCGGGACGGCGGAATCGGGGCTCGCGCGATCGTGTCCACGGGACAGGGCTCGGCCTGCGATGGCGGGGGCGCCGGCGCACCGAACCACGCATCGCAGCCCGGACGCGCCGCCGTGCCTGGTGGGATCTGCCGAGAACCTGCCGTTCGGCGATCAGTCCTTCGACACGGCGATGGCTGTTGCGCCATTCATCATTGACGGAACCCGGTTGCCGGTTTCGACGCAGCAGAGCTTGGCCTTCGCCTGCTGATCGCCTGAAACCGCTGGGAAAACCCCGCTGCCCGAAGCCGTCTGCTCCAAGCCCAGCTCACACCGTCGACACGTCGGGGCGAGGGCGACCCTGAACGCCGTCTGTCCAGGTCAGGGAGGGTCGCGAGGGTATGAACCGGACGCGCCTGTTGGAGCAGTAGGAGTGCCCCCGGCAGGATTCGAACCTGCGCCCCCGCCTCCGGAGGGCGGTGCTCTATCCCCTGAGCTACGGGGGCTCAGCGACTGGAGAAGACTAGCAAACCGCGTACCCGATCGCCGAATTGGTATCGGTGGGTCGTCGTCCCCGGTCGCTGACGATCAACGGCGGCGGTCAGGCGGCCTGGGCGCGTCCGCAGCTGGGCAGCGGGTGCGGCACGATGCGCCGGGGGAGCCGGCGCGGCCATTCGTTGCGGGCCCAGGAGCCGTCCACGATGAGGTGGACGGTGCGCTGCTCGGCGCCGCTGAGCCGGAGCACGAAGTCGCGGGACAGCGGCGGATCCACCGACGGCGTGGTGACCATGAAGCGGACCCGCCCCCGCGAGGAGACCGCCGAGATCACGTCGGCCGCGGGCATGGTGCCGCGCAGCCTGACCTGACCGATCCAGTAGACCTCGGCCAGATGCTCCTGGGCGGCCCGGGTGATCGCCGGGTACTCGCTGCGTACCCACCGTTCGACCGCGCCGACGCAGAGCCCGCAGGCCCGCTCCCGGGGCTCCCGGGGGCCCAACCCCCAGGCCCGCAGGTACGTCCCGACCACTCCCGGGTCCAGCGTCAGCCCGAAGTGCTGCTGGATGAGGGCGTGCAGACTCTGTCGCGTCCACAGCTCCTCGTCCAGGCCGAACGCGTCTGGGTGGACGCCCCGGAGCGTGTCGATCAGCTCCAGTTCCTGTTCGCGACTGAGCGTTCCCGGCTCGCCCTGTCGCTGTCCGCGACGGACGGCTGCCACCGTCCCGTCACCGCCGATGGTGTGGCGCCGGCACCAGCTGGTGACCGAACGCCGCGCGTCTCTGAGTGCAACCCCCACGTCCGGGACAACGAGTGCACTTCCCTTCAAGTAACCCCTAGAGGGAAAATCGGTCGTATGCCATCAAGGCGTGACGGAGCCCATGAACTCGGTCGTGAATTCCGCGCCGGTACGTCGACGCCGCCCCGCTCGACGAGCGGGGCGGCGTCAACGTACGCGGAGTGGCTCAGCCGTTGGCCAGCTCCAGCTTGCGCAACTCGTTGATCTCCTTCTGCTGCGCCTGTTTCGACGCCTGGGCCAGCCGGACCACCTCGGGCCGGTCGGAGACCTTGAGCAGGCCGTCGGCCATGTGGACGCCGCCCAGGTGATGGTCGATCATCAGCCGGATGAAGAGGCGGTCGACCTCGGCACCCTGCGCCTCGTGCAGCTGGGTGATCTCCTCACGGGTCGCCATGCCGGGCATCAGCCCGTCCTGGTCCACCCGCACGCCGTCGGGCATCCACTCCATGGCCGGTCGGGAGCCGGTGGGCAGCAGTTCCCACTCCTGCAACCAGCGCTGCATGTGACCGATCTGGGCCTGCTGGGTCAGGGCCATGTCGTACCCGATCTGCCGGATCGCCGGATCCTGCCCCTTGGCGTAGGCGAGCATGGCCATCTCCACCGCCTGGGCGTGGTGGCGGGACATGTCCCGGGCGAAGCCGGCCTCGGCCGACTCCTCACCCGGGGTGCGGTCGGTGGTGAGCGTGGCCGCCGTCCAGCCCGCGCCGAGCAGCAGCAGGGCGGTCAGGGCCAGCGTCAGGTAGCGCAGCGTCCGGACCGACCGGCCGGGTCGCGCCGGATCCGTCCGCTCCGCAGGCCGGGCCTCCTGGACCGCGCTGGACATGTCAGCCACCCGTCGGCGGCGCGAGTTCGCGCGGCTCGGTGCCGGTGCCGGTGGTGTAGTTGCCGGAGGAGCAGGGCACGCCCGGCTCCATCGAGGCGTTCTGGGCCAGGGTGGTGGTGAACTGCTCGATCCGCGGGTCGTCGGCGCTGTCGACCTTGAGCTGGTAGCCCCACGCCTGGACCGAGACCGCCGCGTCCAGACCCTCGTACGGGCTCATCAGCATGAAGTCGTTGTTGCGGATCAGGCCGGCCAGCCGCTCCACGTCGGCCGCGGGCAGATCGGGGCGGTAGGTGAGCCAGACGGCGCCGTGCTCCATGCTGTGCACCGCGTGCTCGGCGGCGATCGGCGCGTCGTAGACGTCGCCGAGGCAGCGCTGCCAGGCGTTGTTGTGGGCGCCACCGACCGGCGGGGTGTATTTGTACTCGATCGGGCCGGACTGGTGCGACTCGTAGCTGATGCCTTCCGGGTCGGTCTCCCGGTAGTTGACGATGCCGTCGATCTCCGCTGCCTTGTCCTCCCAGGACTGGCTCCCCTTGAAGGTCGCCCAGGCGCCGAACCCGATGATCGCCGTGGCGAGCACGCCCACCGCGACGAACATCGCGATCGGCCCCCAGGGCCGGCCCTGGCTGACCTTGACCGGAGTGATCGGCTTGCGCGGCCCCTTGCCGCCGCCCGCCCGCTGAGGCCTGCCGGACCCGGCCTTGGCGGCCGTCGGCTTGGCGTCGGCGGCCGGCCGACCCGCCGCCGGCTTCTTGCCGGTGCTGACCACGGTCGGGCGGCGCTGCGGGCCGCCCGGGGTGCTGATGCTCATCGGTCCTCGTCAGGTCGGTCGGTCAGGGGCTCTGGCGGGCCGGGTTCGGATGCTGGGTCGCCGCCGCGGGGACCGAGTCTACCCCCGATAACATGGGTCGGTGACTCCCGCAGAACTCGCCGCCGCCGTCCTCGTCGCCGCTCACGCCGTCTTCGCCGAACGAGGGCTGGACCGCTCCGCGCTGCCGGGGCACACGACGGTCGAGCGCCCCCGCAACCCCGAGCACGGCGACTATGCCGTCACGCTGGCCCTTCAGCTGAGCAAGAAGGTCGGTCTGCCGCCGCGTGAGCTGGCCGCCGCGCTGGCCGCCCAGCTCGGCGGCGCGGCGGGGATCAAGTCGGTGGAGATCGCGGGGCCGGGCTTCCTCAACATCCGGCTCGACGCCGCCGCCGCCGGCGAGCTCGCCCGCTCGATCGTCGAGGCCGGCGCGGAGTACGGCCGCGGTGACCGGCTCGCCGGCCTGAAGATCAATCTGGAGTTCGTCTCGGCCAACCCGACCGGCCCCGTGCACATCGGCGGGGTCCGCTGGGCAGCCGTCGGTGACGCGCTGAGCCGCCTGCTGCGCACCACCGGCGCGGACGTCGGCACCGAGTACTACTTCAACGACGCCGGTTCACAGATCGACCGGTTCGCCCGCTCGCTGCTCGCCGCCGCCCGGGGGGAGCCGGCGCCGGAGGACGGCTACGGCGGGGCGTACGTCGCCGAGATCGCCGAGCAGGTGACCGCCCGGCGGCCCGAGGTGCTGACCCTGGACGACGCCGCCGCCCAGGAGGTCTTCCGGGTCGAGGGCGTCGCGCTGATGTTCGAGGAGATCAAGTCCTCGTTGCGCGACTTCGGGGTCGAGTTCGACACCTACTTCAACGAAAAGGACCTGCACGACCGGGGCGAGCTGGAGCACGCCCTGACCCGGCTGCGCGAGCAGGGCCACGTCTTCGACTCCGACGGGGCCACCTGGCTGCGGACCACCGACTTCGGCGACGACAAGGACCGGGTGCTGCGCAAGTCCAACGGCGAGTGGACATACTTCGCCGCGGACTGCGCGTACTACCTGGACAAGCGGGAGCGCGGCTTCGACCGGGTCGTGATCATGCTGGGCGCGGACCACCACGGCTACGTGGGTCGGATGAAGGCGATGGCGGCCTGCTTCGGCGACGACCCCGAGCGCACCCTGGAGATCCTCATCGGCCAGCTGGTCAACCTGGTCCGCGACGGCGTGCCGGTGCGGATGAGCAAGCGGGCCGGCACCGTGGTCACCCTGGAGGACCTGGTCGACGCCATCGGCGTGGACGCCGCCCGGTACGCGCTGGCCCGCTACTCCAGCGACTCGCCGATCGACATCGACATCGAGCTGTGGACCCGGGCCACCCGGGACAACCCGGTCTACTACGTGCAGTACGTGGCCGCCCGGACGGCCAGCGTCGGGCGCAACGCGGCCGAGGTCGGCCTGACCCGGGGCGACGCGGGGTCGTTCCGGCCCGAGTTGCTCGACCACGACAAGGAGAACGAGCTGCTCAAGGCGCTCGCCGAGTTCCCCGCCGTGGTGGCCGCCGCCGCGGAACTGCGCGAACCGCACCGGGTGGCCCGCTACCTGGAGGACCTGGCCGGTGCGTACCACCGCTTCTACGACAACTGCCGGATCCTCCCGCGGGGCGACGAGAACGTCACCGACCTGCACCGCGCCCGGCTCTGGCTCAACGACGCCACCCGGGTGGTCATCGCCAACGGCCTGCGCCTGCTCGGCGTCTCCGCCCCGGAGAGGATGTAGTCATGCGGGCTCACGAGGCGGGTGCGCTGCACGGCGACATCGGCAACCGGGGGCCGGCCTGGCTGCGGGCCCCGGCCGACGTCAACGCCCTGGTGCCGCAGCTGTGGCCGCGCAACACCAGGCGTGACGACGACGGCGGGCTGACCGTCGCGGGCCTGGCCGTCCGCGACATCGCCGCCGAGTTCGGCAGCCCGGTGTACGTGCTCGACGAGGACGACCTGCGCTCCCGCTGCCGGGACTTCCGGGCGGCCTTCCCGGCCGAGGACGTCTACTACGCCGGGAAGGCGTTCCTCTGCCGGGCCGTGGTGCGGATGATCGCCGAGGAGGGCATGTTCCTCGACGTGTGCAGCGGCGGCGAGCTGGCCGTCGCGCTGGCCGGCGGGATGTCGCCGGAGCGGATCGGCTTCCACGGCAACAACAAGTCGGTGGCGGAGCTGAGCCGGGCGTTGGAGGTCGGGGTCGGGCGGATCATCGTCGACTCGTTCGCCGAGATCGAACGGCTGACCGAGCTGGCCCGCGAGCGCGGTCTGCGGCCCCGGGTGCTGATCCGGGTCACGGTCGGCGTGGAGGCGCACACCCACGAGTTCATCGCCACCGCCCACGAGGACCAGAAGTTCGGATTCTCGCTGGCCGGTGGGGCGGCCATCGCCGCCGCGCTGCGCATCCTCGACGAGGACGTGCTGGAGCTGCGCGGGCTGCACTCGCACATCGGCTCGCAGATCTTCGACACCAGCGGGTTCGAGGTCTCCGCCCGCCGGGTGCTCGCCCTACAGGCGCAGATCCGCGACGCGCGCGGGGTCGAGCTGCCCGAGCTGGACCTGGGCGGGGGCTTCGGCATCGCGTACACCACG
Source organism: Micromonospora tarapacensis (assembly GCF_019697375.1). Taxonomy (NCBI): domain Bacteria; kingdom Bacillati; phylum Actinomycetota; class Actinomycetes; order Micromonosporales; family Micromonosporaceae; genus Micromonospora; species Micromonospora tarapacensis. Next base: position 836,792 of record NZ_JAHCDI010000003.1, read on the forward strand.
CAGGACGACCCCGCGCCGCCGGACGACCTGGCCAAGCGGCTGCGCAAGATCGTGGACGCCGAGTGCGCGGCGGAGCGGCTGGCCGTGCCGCACCTCTCGATCGAACCGGGCCGGGCGATCGTCGGTCCGGCCGTGTTCACCCTGTACGAGGTGGGCACGGTCAAGGACGTCGACGGCATCCGGACGTACGTCAGCGTCGACGGCGGGATGAGCGACAACATCCGTACCGCGCTGTACGACGCCTGGTACTCGGCGACTCTGGCCTCCCGGGCGAGCGCCGCCGAGCCGATGCTCGCCCGCGTGGTGGGAAAGCACTGTGAGTCCGGGGACATCGTGGTGAAGGATGAATTCCTGCCCGCCGACGTGCAGCCCGGAGATCTTGTCGCGGTGCCCGGCACGGGTGCCTACTGCCGCAGCATGGCCAGCAACTACAACCACATACCCCGACCCCCGGTGGTGGCGGTACGTGACGGTCGGGCCCGGCTGATCGTTCGACGGGAGACCGAAGAGGACCTGCTCGCTTTGGATGTGGGATGACGTCACCTGTGCGCCTCGCCCTGCTCGGCTGCGGCACCGTCGGTGCCGAGGTGGTCCGGCTGCTGCACGATCAGTCGGCGGACCTCGCCGCCCGGATCGGTGCCCCGCTGGAGATCGCCGGCATCGCCGTACGCCGGAGCGGGCGGGACCGCGGCGACCTGCCCGTCGATCCGGGCCTGTTCACCACCGACGCACTCGGGCTGATCAAGCGGGACGACGTCGACGTGGTGGTCGAGGTGGTCGGCGGGATCGAGCCGGCGCGCGGCTGGCTGGTGGAGGCGTTGCGGGCCGGCAAGAGCGTGGTCACCGCCAACAAGGCACTGCTCGCCGAGGACGGCGGCGCGTTGCACGACGCCGCGGTCGAGGGCGGTGGTGACCTGTATTACGAGGCGTCCGTCGCGGGGGCCATCCCGCTGCTGCGCCCGCTGCGTGAGTCGCTGCACGGCGACCGGATCAACCGGGTGACCGGCATCGTCAACGGCACCACCAACTTCATCCTCTCCGCCATGCACGCCACTGGCGCCGGTTTCGCCGAGGCGCTGGAGGAGGCGACCGAGCTGGGGTATGCCGAGGCCGATCCGACCGCCGACGTGGAGGGCTTCGACGCGGCCGCCAAGGCCGCCATCCTCGCCTCGCTCGCCTTCCACACCCGGGTCGGCGCGGCCGACGTGCACCGGGAGGGCATCACCGAGGTGACCGCCGCCGACGTGGCCAGCGCGAAGGCGATGGGCTGCACGATCAAACTGCTCTGCATCGCCGCCCGGGGCACCGACGGGCAGGGCCGGGAGGCGGTCAGCGTCCGGGTGCACCCGGCGATGATCCCGCTGACCCACCCGCTGGCCAGCGTCGGCGACGCGTTCAACGCGGTCTTCGTCGAGGCGGAGGCGGCCGGGCAGCTGATGTTCTACGGGCGCGGCGCCGGCGGTGCGCCCACCGCCAGTGCGGTGCTCGGTGACGTGGTGGCGGTGGCCCGCAACCGGCTCGCCGGGGTCCGCACGGCGAGTGAGTCCGCCTACGCCGACCTGCCGGCCCGGCCGATGGGTGAGGCGCTCACCCGTTACCACATCAGCCTGGACGTGGCCGATCGTCCCGGCGTGCTGGAATCGGTGGCCGGGGTGTTCGCCCGGCACGACGTCTCGATCGCCACCGTGCGCCAGGTGCCGGCCGGCGGCGTCCCGGGTGGGGCCGGTGACGCGGTGCTGGTCATCGTCACCCATGTGGCGCCGGACGCGGCGCTCGCGGCGACCGTCCGGGAACTGCGCGGCCTGGACATCGTCCGGTCCGTGGCGAGCGTGTTGCGGGTCGAGGGCGACTCGTGAGCGAGCGGAGAATTCGCAGAGGCGAGGAGAGCGGCATGTGGCGCGGTCTGATCGACGCCTACCGGGAGCGGCTGCCGGTCAGCGACGCCACGCCCGTGGTCACGCTGCACGAGGGAAACACGCCGCTGCTGCCCGCGCCGGTGCTGGCCGCCCGGCTCGGCTGCGACGTGTACCTGAAGGTGGAGGGGGCGAACCCGACCGGCTCGTTCAAGGACCGGGGCATGACGATGGCCGTCTCCAAGGCGATCGAGGCCGGCAACAAGGCCATCATCTGCGCCTCCACCGGCAACACCAGCGCCTCCGCCGCCGCGTACGCGGCCCGCGCCGGGGTGACCTGCGCGGTGCTGGTGCCGCAGGGCAAGATCGCGTTGGGCAAGCTGGCCCAGGCGCTGGTGCACGGCGCCAAGTTGCTCCAGGTCAACGGCAACTTCGACGACTGCCTGGCGTTGGCGGCCAAGCTCGCCCAGGACTATCCGGTGGCGCTGGTCAACTCGGTCAACATCGACCGGTTGCACGGTCAGAAGACCGCGGCCTTCGAGATCGTCGAGGCACTCGGCGACGCGCCCGACATCCACTGCCTGCCGGTCGGTAACGCCGGCAACATCTCCGCCTACTGGATGGGCTACGGCGAGGACCTCGACGCCGGCAACGCCACCCGCACGCCGAAGATGTACGGCTTCCAGGCGGCCGGCGCCGCGCCGATCGTGACCGGGCAGGTGGTGGCCGAGCCGTCCACCATCGCCACCGCCATCCGGATCGGCAACCCGGCGAGCTGGACGAAGGCCCTGGACGCGCGGGACGCCTCCGGCGGCCTGATCGAGGCGGTTTCCGACCGGGAGATCCTGGCGGCGTACCGGCTGCTGGCCAGGGAGGTGGGCGTCTTCGTGGAGCTGGGCAGTGCGGCAAGCGTCGCCGGTCTGCTCCAGCAGGCCGCCGCCGGTCGGGTGCCGACCGGCGCCACGGTGGTCTGCACGGTCACCGGGCACGGTCTGAAGGACCCGGAGTGGGCCATCTCCACCGCACCCGTCCCGGTCACCATCGCCAACGACCCGTTGGCTGCGGCTCGCTCCCTCGACCTCGCCTAAGAGAGACCGCCAGTCCTGTTGCCGGTCTCTCCAAGTCGGCGGGGCGGGTCAGCGGCGGGGGGCGACGGCACCGGCCACGGTGCGGGTGACCAGCCCGAGTACCTCCTGGCGCGACACGTCGTGCTCGGCCAGGTAGCTCCAGCCCGCGTAGAGCTGTGCCCAGAGCACCGACTGCACCCAGGTCGAGGGGAGCGCCGGGTCGATGCTGCCGTCGGCGTGGCCCCGGGCGACCAGGCTGTGGAAGTCGTCGTCGCAGACCTGCGTGGCCCAGGCCGGGTCGGCGACCAGTTGCGGATCGGCGAAGATCAGCGAGAGCAGGTCGCCCAGGTCGAAGTATTCGGCGCAGAGCCGGTGCAGGGCCTCGGCGCCACTGCCGGAGCCCAGGCGCGCTCGGGTGGTGGCCCGGTCCAGCCGGGCGACGCCCTCGGCGACCACGCCGGCCAGCAGGTCCGACCGCTCGGCGAAGTAGCGGTGCAGGGTGGTGCGGCCGACGTTGGCGGCGGTGGCGATCTCGCCCAGGCTGGCCGCCGGGTTGCGGCTCAGCACCTCGATCGCCGCCTGCAGGATGGCCTGCCGGGTCCGGGCCCGGCTGCCGCTCTCCTCGGGCTGCTGCTCGGCCTGGTGGCCAACGCGGCCGGGCTGGCCACCCCGCTGGTGACCAAATGGGTGCTGGACACTCTCGGCACCGGCGGCTCGCTGGCCCGCCCGGTGGCCGTGCTGCTGACCCTCGTCGTTGTCGGCGCCGCCATCACGCTCTGGCAGTGGATGCTGATGGGAGGCGTCGCCGAGCGGGTGGTGCTCGAGGCGCGGGCCGGGGTCATCCGGCACTACTTCGCGGCCCGGATCGATCAGCTGACCCGCCGGCCCGGCGGTGAACTGGTCACCCGGGCCACCTCCGACCCGGGGCTGCTGCACCAGGCCTCCGGTAGCCTCGTCGGGCTGATCAACGGCGCGGTGGCACTGGTTGGAACGCTGGTGCTGATGGGCACGCTGGACGTGGTGCTGCTGGGCATAACCCTGGTCGCGGTGGTCGCCGTGGCGGTGCTGATGGGGCTGCTGTTGCCGTCGATCGGTCGGGCCCAGGAGGCTGCGCAGGAGTCGGTGGGACGCCTCGGTGGGGCGCTTGAGGGTTCGCTGCGCGCCATCCGGACGGTCAAGGCCAGCCGAGCCGAGCAGCGGCAGGCAACCCTGATCACCACTCACGCCGAGGACTCGGCGCGGCACGGCATTCACGCCGCCCGGCGCGCCGCGTCGGTCTGGACCATCTCCTGGACCGGCATCCAGCTCGCCGTGATCGTCATTCTCGGGTTCGGCGCCGCCCGCGCCGAGCGGGGCCTGATCGAGGTCTCCACGCTGATCGCCTTCCTGCTCTACGCCTTCCAGCTGATGGGCCCGATCAGCGAGCTGACCCAGAACATGACCGCCATGCAGGCCGGCATCGCGGCGGCCGGCCGGCTGCGGGAGATCGAGGCCATCGCGGTCGAGCCCGGCGGGACGCCGGCCGCCACCGTGCCGGCTGGGCATGCCGGGCTGGCTGGGCATGCCGGGCGGCCTGAGCCGCCGCGTGCCGGTGCCGCCGTGCTGGCCTTCCGGGGGGTCACCGCGCGGTACGCCCCGGGGGTACCACCCGCGGTACGCGACATCGACCTGGAGATTCCCCGGGTCGGCCACACCGCGATCGTCGGTCCCTCCGGCGCGGGCAAGACCACCCTCTTCTCCCTGCTGCTGCGCTTCCTCGAACCGGAGCAGGGCCGGGTGCTGCTGGACGGCCGGCCCTATCCGGACCACAGCCCCGGCGAGATCCGGGGCCGGCTGGCCTACGTCGAGCAGGAGGCGCCGGTCGTACCAGGCACCATCGGGGACAACCTGCGGTTCACCCATCCGGACGCCACCGACTCCGAACTGTGGGCCGCGCTGCGCGCTGTCGACCTGCACGACAGGGTCGGTGCGCTGGACCTCGGCCTGGACACGCCGCTGACCGCCACCACCGTCTCCGGCGGTGAGCGGCAGCGCATCGCGCTGGCCCGGGCCGTGCTGCGTACCCCGGACGTGCTGCTGCTCGACGAGGCGACCTCGCAGGTCGACGGGCTGACCGAGGCGGCGATCGCCCGGTGTGTCCGGCAACGGGCCGCCTCGGGGGCGGTGGTGACCATCGCCCACCGGCTGTCCACTGTGCTCGACGCCGACCAGATCGTGGTGATGGACCGCGGCGGGATACGGGCCGTCGGAGACCACGCGACCCTGCTGCACGGCGATGAGCTGTACCGGGACCTGGTGGCGTCGCTGCGCATCGGCACCAGCGGGACCGCGCCCGCCCCGGAGGTCGGCGGACGGACCGGGTCGGGCACACTGCTCGTACCCCTCGACCGCCTCCCCCAGGAGTGAGCTACGCCAATGTCGCTGCTCGCCAGATTCAGCCTCGCCAACCGGGGGCTGGTAGCCCTCATCGCGGTGGTGACAACGGCGTTGGGTGCGTACGCCGTGCCGTCGCTGAAGCAGCAACTTCTACCGTCATTGGAGTTCCCCGCCGCGTTCATCGTGGCCCCCTATCCCGGCGCCGCACCGGAGGTCGTCGAGTCGCAGGTGACCGAGCCGATCGAGAACAGCCTGCGCGGCATCGGCGGCCTCGACACCGTGATCTCGACCTCCCGGGAGGGCCTGACCACCGTCCAGGTGCAGTACGAGTTCGGTACCGACCTGGACGACGTGGTCAGCCAGATGCAGAGCGCGCTGAACCGCGCCCCGTTGCCCGACGGCGTCGACCCGCAGGTGATCGCGGGCAGCACCGACGACCTGCCGGCCGTGGTGCTGGCCGCGACCGGCGGCGGCGACGAGCGGACGCTCGCCGGGAAGCTGCGCGACACCGTGCTGCCGGAGTTGGAGGCGATCGAGGGTGTCCGCGCCGCCGAGCTGACGGGGGTGCGGGACGACCTCGTGGTGATCACGCCGGATCCGGTCGAGCTGGCCAAGGCCAAGGTCCAGCCGGCGGCGATCGGCGCCGCCCTGAAGGCCAACGGGGTGACGGTGCCGGCCGGTGCCGTGCTGGACGGTGACCGCACGCTGCCGGTGCAGGTGGGCGCCCCGCTGACCACGCTGGACGACCTGCGCGGGATCGTCGTCGCCCCGCCCGCCGGCAAGGCCGGCCCGGTCCGCCTCGGCGACGTCGCCGAGGTCTCCGAGCAGCTCGCGCCGGCCACCGCGATCACCCGCACCAACGGTCGGGAGAGCCTGGGGATCGCGGTCACCGCCGATCCGGACGGCAACGCGGTGGAGATCTCGCACGCGGTCGCGGACCGCCTCGCCGACCTGCGGGCCGCGGCCGGGGCCGAGCTGACCGTCGTGCTCGACCAGGCACCGTTCGTGGAGAAGTCCATCGAGACGCTGAGCACCGAGGGCCTGCTCGGCCTGATCATGGCCGTGCTGGTCATCCTGGTGTTCCTGCTGTCGGTGCGCTCGACGGTCGTCACCGCGGTCTCCATTCCCCTGTCGGTGGTGGTGGCGCTGATCGCCCTCTGGATCGGTGACTACTCGCTCAACCTGCTCACCCTCGGCGCGTTGACGGTCGCGGTCGGCCGGGTGGTGGACGACTCGATCGTCGTGCTGGAGAACATCAAGCGTCACCTGACGTACGGCGGGCCGAAGCGGGAGGCGATCCTCACGGCCGTCCGTGAGGTGGCCGGCGCGGTCACCGCCTCCACGCTGACCACGGTGGCCGTCTTCGCCCCGATCGCGCTGGTCGGGGGCTTCGTCGGTCAGCTGTTCGCGCCGTTCGCGATCACGGTCACCGTGGCGCTGCTCGCCTCGTTGCTGGTGTCGCTGACGGTGGTTCCGGTGCTCGCGTACTGGTTCCTCAAGCCGGTGACCGGCGCGGTCGACGGGGCGGCGGTCCGCCGGGCCGCCGAGGAGCGTGAGCTGCGCAGCCCGTTGCAGCGGGCGTACCTGCCGGTCATCCGGTTCGCCACCGGGCGGCGGGCGTACCGCTGGGCGACCCTGGCGGCGGGCCTGCTGGTGCTGCTCGGCACCTTCGGGCTGGCCCGTCAACTGGAGACGAACTTCCTGGACGACTCCGGCCAGGACACCCTCAACGTCCGGCAGGAGTTGCCGGTGGGCACCGGCCTGGCCGGTACCGACGCCGCCGCCCGCCGGGTCGAGGCGGTGCTGGCGACGACTCCCGGCGTGGAGTCGTACCAGGTCACCGCCGGTGGTGGGGACAACCCGTGGGCCGGCGGCGCGGGCAACAACGTGGCCGACTACGCGCTGCGCCTCGGCGAGGAGACCGACGCCAAGGCGATGCGCGGCGTACTGCGGGAGCGGTTCGCGGCGCTGGGCCGGGACGCGGGTGAGATCACCTTCCCGGCCGGCCAGGGCGGGGCGTCCGCCAACGAGCTGGCGGTGGTGGTCCGGGCCGCCGACCAGGAGGCGCTGGCCGCCGCCGCGCAGCAGGCCGAGGTCGCGCTGGCCGGCATCGGTGGCGTCGAGGACGTCTCGACGACCCTTGCCGACCAGGCGCCGCGCGTCGACGTGACCGTCGACCGGGAGGCCGCCAGCCGGGCCGGGCTCACCGAGGCCGCGGTCGGCCAGCTGGTGGCACAGGCGTTCCGCGGTACGCCGCTGGGCCAGGTGAACCTCGACGACGGTACCCGGGACGTGGTGCTGCGGCTGTCGACGACGCCACCGGGGACGGTGGAGGAACTGCGGGCGTTGCCGGTCGGCCCGATGAAGCTGGACGACATCGCCGACGTCACGGAGACCACGGGGCCGCAACAGGTGCGGCGGATCGACGGCGAACGCAGCGTCTCGGTCACCGGCACGGTCACCGGCTCCGACCTGGGTGCGATCAGCACCGAGCTACAGGGCCGGCTCGATGCGATCGACGTGCCGGGTGCCACGCTCACCCTGGGCGGCGTCAGCGCCGAGCAGCGGGAGACCTTCGCCGACCTGGGCCTGGCCGTGCTGGCGGCGATCGCGATCGTGTTCCTGATCATGATGGCGACGTTCCGCAGCGTGATCCAGGCGCTGATCCTGCTGATCTCCATCCCGTTCGCGGCCACCGGCGCGGTCGCCCTGCTGCTCGTCAGCGGCACCGCGCTGAGCGTGCCGGCGCTGATCGGGGTGCTCATGCTGGTCGGCATCGTGGTGACCAACGCGATCGTGCTGCTGGATCTGGTCAATCAGTACCGTGCCCAGGGGAGGGGTGTCCGGGACGCGGTGGTCGAGGGCGGGCGGCACCGGTTGCGGCCGATCCTGATGACCGCGATCGCCACCATCTTCGCGCTGACGCCGATGGCCTTCGGGCTCACCGGCGAGGGCGGTTTCATCTCCCGCCCGCTGGCGATCGTGGTGATCGGTGGGCTGCTCACCTCCACCCTGCTCACACTGGTCCTGGTGCCCACGCTGTACGCCATGGTGGAGGACACGAAGGAGTCGGTGCGGGCCTGGCGCCGCAGCCGCTCCGGCGCCGGTGACGAGCGGCCCGACGTCGACGTGCCCGGTTCGGGTGACGCCGGGCCCGGCACGGCCGCGCGGCTTCGGGTGGGTGCGGCGACGACCGGCGAAAGCCGGCCGCAGAGCCAGCCGGTCCCGGCGGCGCCCTCCGGTGCCCTGATCGAGAGCACCGACCAGTTCGAGGTGCTCCGGCTGCCCAAGGGCCGCAAGTCACCGTTCCCGTCGGGCGAGTAACCGGCGATGCCCGGCGGGCCGGCCTCGGCTCGCCGGGCATCGCCGTCGGGTCGGTGTCCGCGCTCCGACTCAACCACTGACAGTGGCCGGGTATGGTCCGCTGAGTGGCGTCCACCCTCTCGGTCCTCACCGGCAACCGAAACTTTCGGAACCTCTTTCTGGCCGAATTGGTGGTCTTCGGCGCCGACTGGTTCGTCATGGTTCCGTTGCTCGTCCTGCTGCCGAAGCTGACCGGCAGCGGGGTGTGGGGCGCCCTGGTGCTCGCCGTGGACACCGGCATCGTGGCGCTGCTGCTGCCGTACACCGGCACCATCGCCGACCGGTTCGACCGTCGTAAGATCATGATTGCCGCGAACGTCGCCGCGCTGGTCGGCGTCCTGCTGCTGCTCGGCGTGCGCGGCGCCGGCACGGCCTGGCTGGCGATGCTCGGCATCGGTGTGGTCGCGGTGGCCAAGGCGTTCTACTCCCCGGCGGCACAGGCCGCCCTGCCGAACGTGCTCGACCCGGACGAACTTGCCGCCGGCAACGCGGTGGCCGGGTCGGCCTGGGGCACGATGACGGTCGTCGGCGCGTCGCTCGGCGGCGTGCTCAGTGCCGCCGCCGGGCCGTACGTCTGCTTCTGGGTCGGTGCGGTCGGCCTGGTGGTGGCCGCGGGCCTGGCCACGCTCATCCGCCGGCCGCTGCAGGCCCCGCGGGAGCGTGGGGTGGCGGCACCGCAGACCTGGGCGGCCATCCGCGAGGCGTTGGGCTACATCGGGCACCGCCCGCGGGTGCTGGCGCTGGTGACGGTCAAGTCGGCGGTGGGGCTCGGCAACGGCGTGCTGACCGTCTTCCCACTGCTCGCCGGGGTGTACGGCGTCGGTGCGCTCGGTGCCGGCCTGCTGTTCGCCGTACGGGGCGCCGGCGCGCTGGTCGGTCCGATCCTGATGCGCCGGGTGTTGACCAACCGCGCCTGGCTGCTGCCCGGCCTGGCACTGTCCATGTCGGCGTACGGGCTGGCCTACCTCGGCACGTCGGTGGTGGCCTGGTTCCCGCTGGTGCTCGCCCTGGTCTTCGTGGCGCACTTCGCCGGCGGCAGCAACTGGGTGATGTCGAACTTCGCGTTGCAGGGCGAGGTGCCGGACCGGCTGCGCGGCCGGGTCTTCGCCACCGACATGATGCTGGCCACCCTGGCGATCTCGGTCAGCCAACTCGTGGTGGCGGCGGTGGTGGACGTGGTGGACGAACGGGTCGTGCTGGCCGGCTGCGGCCTGGTCACCCTGACCTACGCGATCGGTTGGCGGGTCGCCACCCGCCAACTCTCGCTCGACACACCGGCCGGCACACCGCAGGACACCGCGGTGTCGTAGCCGGCCGGATCGCCGCTACGGCGGCGTCCCAGGAGACGGACGATGGCCCGCCCCCGGGGCTCCGGGGCCCTAGCATGGGCGCGTGCCGACCACTTTCGCCGCCGGTCCGGTCCGGGTCCGGGTTCCCGCCACGAGTGCGAACCTGGGGCCCGGCTTCGACGCGCTGGGGCTCGCCCTCGCGCTCTACGACGACGTGGCCGCCGAGGTGACGGCGGGCGGCGTGACGGTGTCGGTGACCGGTGAGGGCGCCGGCGACCTGCCGGTCGACGAGGGGCACCTGGTGGTACGCGCGATGCGGGCGGCCTTCGACGAGCTTGGCGGGCAGCCGTCGGGGCTGGTGGTGGAGTGCGTGAACCGCATCCCGCAGGCGCGTGGGCTCGGCTCCTCCTCGGCGGCGATCGTCGCCGGCGTGCTGCTGGCCCGGGCGCTGGTCGATGGTGGGGAAGACCGGTTCGACGAGGTCGCCGTGTTGCGGCTGGCGGCGCGGATCGAGGGCCATCCGGACAATGTCGCGCCCTGCCTGCTCGGCGGCTGCACCGTGGCCTGGACGGAACCCTCCGGTGCGCGGGCGGTGTCGTTGCCGGTCGCCGACGCCGTACGTCCGACCGTCCTGGTCCCCGCGGAGCGTGGGTTGACGGCCTCGGCGCGGGCGGCGCTGCCGGCGACCGTGCCGCACGGTGACGCCGCGGTCAACGCCGGCCGGGCGGCGCTGCTGGTGCACGCGTTGACCACGCAGCCGGCGTTGCTGCTGCCGGCCACCGTCGACCGGCTGCACCAGGACTATCGCGCGTCCTCGATGCCGGGCACGGCAGCCCTGGTCAAGGGGTTGCGTGCGGCCGGTGTGGCCGCCGTGGTCAGTGGGGCGGGCCCGACCGTGCTCGCCCTGTCCGAGCTGCCGGAAGGTTTCGACCCGGGAACAGAATGGCAACTGCTGCGGTTGCCGGTAGACGTGCGCGGCGCACAGGTCGGGCGGGGTAGACTCGGACACGCGGAGCGGGACCCTGTTGCCGCAGGTCGGAAGAGTTGATTACGCTCTAGACTTAGCACAGCCGCGAAGCATGCGATCTCCTGCGGGTCGGCGCACCCCCGAAGCTCTCGGCGGTAAGCCCGTCACCCCTGCCTAGGCCACGCCGCACCGCAGTCTTCACTGGTCGCCGCAGACGGCGAAACCCGCTCACCGGCTTCCTGGTGGGTCGGGCCACCGACCGGCTGCTGCGTTACAGACTCCCGCGAAGCGTCATGCGAGGCGGGTGCACCGAGGCCGCCCGGCCACCTGTTGTCGATTCCGGGCAGTCCCGGCCTATCGAGGGAAGGAATCCATTGAGCGACACCACCGACGTGACGTCGGATGTTTCCAACGTCGCTGGCGATGCCACCACCGCTGCCCCTGCCCGTCGCCGGCGCAGCGGCACGGGTCTGTCGGCGATGCTGCTGCCGGAGCTGCAGAGCCTGGCCGCGTCGCTCGGCATCTCGGGGACGGCTCGCATGCGCAAGGGCGAGCTGATCAGCGCGATCACCGAGCGGCAGGGCGGCGCTGCCGGGGCCCTCGACCACGGGCCGAGGTCGCGGCGGCCGCCACCCCGGTCCGCGAGGAGGTACACGCGGAGGTGCGAGACGTGGGTGAGCGGCCGGAGGCCGAGCGCCGTGGCGGCGAGCAACCGGCGGCGAGCGTCGACAGCGACAGCGAGAGCGAGGGTCGCAGCCGTACCCGGCGCAGCCGGGCCGTGGCGGAAACCCGCGCCGAGGAGCCCGCCGCCGAGGGCGAGCGGGCCGAGAGCCGGTCCGGTCGGGACCGCGGCGAGCGGCCGGAGCGCGGCGATCGTGGCGAGCGTGCCGAGCGCGGTGACCGTGGCGAGCGTGCCGAGCGCGGTGACCGTGGCGAGCGTGCCGAGCGCGGTGACCGTGGCGAGCGTGGCGAGCGTGCCGACCGTGCCGACCGTGCCGACCGTGCCGAGCGCGGTGACCGCGGTGACCGCGGTGACCGTGGCGAGCGTGCCGACCGTGGCGAGCGTGCCGACCGTGGCGAGCGTGCCGACCGTGGCGAGCGTGCCGACCGCGGTGACCGCGGTGACCGTGCCGATCGTGGCGACCGTGGCGACCGTGCTTCCGATCGCGGTGATCGCGGTGATCGCGGGCAGCGCGCCGAGCGGGACAACGACGGTGACGACGACGAGGGCGGCGGTCGGCGCAGCCGGCGTAGCCGCTTCCGGGACCGTCGACGGGGCCGCGGTGACCGCGGCGACTCCGGCGGCGACGGCGGTCGCGAGCCGCAGTTCGCCGAGGACGACGTGCTCGTTCCGGTGGCCGGCATCGTCGACGTGCTCGACAACTACGCGTTCGTCCGGACCACCGGCTACCTGGCCGGCTCGAACGACGTGTACGTGTCGATGTCCCAGATCAAGAAGTACGGCCTGCGGCGCGGTGACGCGATCACCGGTGCCGTCCGGGCGGCCCGCGACGGCGAGCAGCGGCGCGACAAGTACAACCCCTTGGTCCGGCTGGACACCATCAACGGGATGGAGCCGGACGAGGCCAAGCGCCGGCCCGAGTTCTACAAGCTCACCCCGCTGTACCCGCAGGAGCGGCTGCGGCTGGAGACCGAGCCGCACATCCTCACCACCCGGGTGATCGACCTGGTCATGCCGATCGGCAAGGGGCAGCGGGCGCTGATCGTCTCGCCGCCGAAGGCCGGCAAGACCATGGTGCTGCAGGCGATCGCGAACGCGATCACGCACAACAACCCGGAGTGCCACCTGATGGTGGTGCTGGTCGACGAGCGGCCCGAAGAGGTCACCGACATGCAGCGGTCGGTCAAGGGCGAGGTCATCGCGGCCACGTTCGACCGCCCGCCGCAGGACCACACCACGGTCGCCGAGCTGGCGATCGAGCGGGCCAAGCGCCTGGTCGAGCTGGGCCACGACGTGGTCGTGCTGCTCGACTCGGTGACCCGGCTCGGTCGGTCGTACAACCTGGCGGCACCGGCCAGCGGCCGGATCATGTCCGGTGGTATCGACTCCACCGCGCTCTACCCGCCGAAGCGGTTCCTCGGCGCGGCCCGCAACATCGAGAACGGCGGCTCGCTGACCATCCTCGCCACCGCCCTGGTGGAGACCGGGTCCATGGCGGACACGGTCATCTTCGAGGAGTTCAAGGGCACCGGTAACGCGGAGCTGAAGCTGGACCGGAAGATCGCCGACAGGCGGACCTTCCCGGCCATCGACATCCACCCGTCCGGGACGCGCAAGGAGGAGATCCTGCTCGCGCCGGAGGAGTTGGCCATCGTGCACAAGCTCCGCAAGGTGCTGCACTCGCTGGACTCGCAGGCGGCATTGGACCTCCTACTGGACCGGCTCAAGCAGTCCCGGACCAACATCGAGTTCCTGATGCAGATCGCCAAGTCGACGCCGGGGGAGTAACGTCCGCCGACGAAGATCGACGAAGGGGCGTGGCCGACCGGCCACGCCCCTTCGCGTAGCCTCTGCTTCACCCCACGCAACAGAGGCCGGGCGGAGGAATGCTTCGCGCGGGCGGTGGGAATGCGTACCCGAGGCCCGATGTTGCTACCGGCGACCAACTGGTGTGCGGCCCGATTCCAGGGCCCACCGAAGCCCATGGCACACTGGTCAGTCGGCCACCGGTTCCGGTTCACGCCCCGACGGCACGCACGAGCGGGCCAGGGCGACCCGGCGACCACGACGAGAGGACCGAGGCGACATGAAGCCCAATACTCACCCAGAGTACGTGACCACCGACGTCACCTGCTCCTGCGGTAACACCTTCACCACCCGCAGCACCGCCAAGGGCGGCTCGATCCACGTCGAGACGTGCAGCGCCTGCCACCCGTTCTACACGGGCAAGCAGCGCGTCCTGGACACCGCTGGCCGGGTCGCGAAGTTCCAGCAGAAGTACGCCAAGGTCCAGGCCAAGAAGGCCAAGTAGCTTCTCGTCCGACGCCCGCGTCCGGTTTCCCGCCGGGCGCGGGCGTCGTCCGTCTCCAGTCCCGGTCTTCCCGCCGTCCAAGGAGCTGTCCCCAGCATGAGCAGCGAGCGCCTGGCCGCCCTCCTCGACGAGTACGCCGAGCTGGAGAAGCGGCTGGCCGACCCCGCCATCCACGCCGACCAGGGCACCGCCCGTCGGGTCGGCCGCCGGTACGCCGAACTGGTGCCGCTGTACAAGGCCGCCGGCGAGCTGCGGCAGGCCCGGGCCGACCTCGCCGCGGCGCGGAGTTGGCGGCCGAGGACGCCTCGTTCGCGGCCGAGGCCGAGGCGCTCGCGGCGGCGGTACCGAGGCTGGAGGAACGGCTCGCCGAGCTGCTCATGCCGCGCGACCCGCACGACGCCAAGGACGTCATCGTCGAGATCAAGGCCGGCGAGGGCGGCGAGGAGTCCGCGCTGTTCGCCGGCGACCTGCTGCGCATGTACACCCGGTACGCGGAGCGGCGCGGCTGGCTCACCGAGGTGATCGACGCCCAGGACTCCGACCTGGGCGGGGTCAAGGACGTCTCGTTGGCGATCAAGACCAAGGGGGTGCCCGAGGGCGGCCACGGCGTCTGGTCCCGGTTGAAGTGGGAGGGCGGGGTGCACCGGGTGCAGCGGGTCCCGGTCACCGAGTCGCAGGGCCGCATCCACACCAGCGCCGCCGGCGTCCTGGTGCTGCCGGAGGCCGAGGAGGTCGACGTGACCGTCGACCCCAACGAGCTGCGGATCGACGTCTTCCGCTCGTCCGGACCGGGCGGGCAGTCGGTCAACACCACCGACTCGGCGGTGCGGATCACCCACCTGCCCACCGGCATCGTGGTCTCCTGCCAGAACGAGAAGTCCCAGTTGCAGAACCGGGAGCAGGCGATGCGGATCCTGCGCGCGCGGTTGCTCGCCGCCGCTCAGGAGCAGGCCGACGCGGCGGCGTCGGACGCCCGCAAGGCCCAGGTGCGTACGGTGGACCGTTCCGAGCGGATCCGCACCTACAACTTCCCGCAGAACCGGATCACCGACCACCGGATCGGGTACACCGCGTACAACCTCGACCTGGCGCTCGCCGGGGACCTGGACGGTGTGCTCGACGCGCTCAACGAGGCCGACCGGGCCGCCCGGCTGGCGGGCGACGCGGAGCTGGCCCGCCGCTGATCGTCCTCAGGCGGATCGTGGCCGGGACTTGGACCGGAGCATCTCCCGGTCGGCGGCCTCGAAGGCGGCCCCGAGCGCGTCCCGCTGGCCTGGGCCGGCGGCACTCACCTCGGCGAAGCCGATGCTGACGCCGACCGGGGTGTCCGGGACGAGCGACTCCCAGTCCTCGGTGCGCACGGCGGCGTCGATGCGCCGGGCCACCTCGGCCGCCTCGGTCATCCCCGCGCCGGGCAGCACCACCACGAACTCGTCGCCGCCGTAGCGGGCCACGAAGTCTCCCCGCCGCATCACCCGGTTGATCACGCCGGCGACGCGCTGGAGGACCAGGTCTCCCGAGTGGTGCCCGTGTCGGGTGTTGACCGCCTTGAACCCGTCCAGGTCGCAGACGCCGATCACCACCCGCTCGCCCCGGGCGACCACCGCCGCGATGTAGCGCTCCAGCCGGCGCCGGTTCGGCAGCCCGGTCAGCGGGTCGGTCAGCGCCTCGCCCTCGAACCGGGCCGCCTCGCGGCGCATCTCCTCGTGGTCGATCCGGGCCGCGATGCCGTCGATGTAGACGTCGCGGAGCCGGTCGTGACGCTGGGCGGCAAGCCGGAAGGCCAGCCGGTCGGTCCGGTGCGCGGCAGCGTGGTCGCCCGCCCGGCCCAGGGCCATGCTGCGCAACCGGGCCGGCTCGGCCGCGCCGAGCGTCTCGGCGGAGACCCGGACGGTCTCCAGCCGGCTGACCGCCTCGATCGGCCGCCCGCCGGCGATGGCCAGACAGACCTGGCCGAGTTGGCGCATGTCGCGGGCGCGGGCGCTGTCCGCGCCGTGCCCGAGCAGCCGGGACGGATCCCGGCCCGGGACGGTGTCGACGTCGTCGCCGAGCGCCGCCCGTCGGGCCGCGGCGTAACCGTAGGCGGCCAGGCTGCTGGGGCGCAGCCGGTCGGCGCGCCCGGCGGCCACGAACCGGTCGAGGTCGCCCGCGACGTCCCGCAGCACCCGCAGGCAACCGTCGCTGTCGCCGGTATGGTCCAGGGCGACCGCGTTGCGCAGCCGGATGCCCGGTGCGGCGAACGTCTCCTCCGGAATCCCGGCGGCGGTGCCGAGCTGCCGGGCGCGCTCGATCGCGCCCAGCGCGTAACCGTGGAAGCTGAGGTAGGAGTAGGCCATCGCGAGGTCGTGCCAGCCCCAGGCGGTGTCCCGGTCCGGGTCCTCCACCGCCCCGAGCGCCCGGGCGGCCTTCACCAGGTGGGTCACGCAGCGGTCCAGCGCGCCCTGGTGGTGGGCGGCGAGCGAGGCCAGCGCGTTGAGGTGCCCGCGCAGGTAGGGCTCGGCGAGGTCGCGTACCGCGGCGGAGGCCTCCTCGATGGCGCGGGTGTACTCGGCGGTGCGGCCGAGATTGAGCAATGCGGAGAGCCGCTGCACGAGCGCGTCGGCCCGGGCATGCGGATCCCCGGTGGTACGCAACACCCGCTCCAGGATCGCGTACGCCTCGGCAGAACGGCTCACCTCCTGCAACGCCCGCGCCTCCGTCAGGGCGTCAACCTGGTCATGGACCCGGTCGAGCCAGCCCACCCGCGACCTCCCGTCGGTGTGTCGCCGGCTGCACCCGCTTATGCACGTGCACCGCGACGACTCATGATTATTGCGTGACCACCGTGCCGCAACACCCGTCCGAAGGGACGAGACGCCACCGTCCCTCTCCGGTGCTGGCCCGCGCCGCCCGTACCCTGGCCGCGGCCGGCGTGGCCTCGGCCCGGGCGGAGGCGGAGCTGCTGGCCGCCCACGTGCTCGGGGTGCCACGGGGGCGGCTGGCCCTCGCGGACGGGTTCACCGACGGTCAGCTTGACAGCTACCAGGCGTTGCTGGCCCGCAGATCGCGGCGGGAGCCGCTGCAGCACCTCACCGGCAGCGCCGGCTTCCGGCTGCTGGAGCTGGCCGTCGGGCCGGGCGTCTTCGTGCCCCGTCCGGAGACCGAGCTGCTCGCCGGCTGGGGTGTCGACCGGGCCCGGCAGGTCGCTGGCGCCGGTGAGCCGCTGGTGGTGGACCTGTGCAGCGGGTCCGGGGCGATCGCGCTGTCGGTGGCCCACGAGGTGCCGGCGGCCCGGGTGGTCGCGGTCGAACGTTCGCCCGCCGCGCTGACCTGGCTGCGGCGCAACGCGGCGGTCCGGGCCGCCGCGGGGGACCGGCCGATCGAGGTGGTCGAGGCGGACGTCACCGACCCGGATCTGCTTGACGAACTGGCCGGCGGGGTCCACGTGCTGCTGTGCAACCCGCCGTACGTCCCGCGGCCGGTCGCCGTGCCGCCGGAGGTGGCCGCGCACGACCCGGCGGAGGCGGTGTTCGCCGGCGCGGACGGCCTGGTCGTCATCCGTCCGGTGGTCGACCGGGCAGCGGCCCTGCTGCGCCCCGGTGGCGCCCTCGGCGTCGAGCACGACGACACGCACGGGACGGTGGTGCCCGACCTGCTCGCCGCGGACGGCCGTTACGCGTCGATCGTCGACCACCGCGACCTGGCCGGCCGGCCCCGGTTCGCCACCGCGTCCCGCCGGCCGGACCGCCCGCCACCCGGCCCGGCCGGCACGTGGCAGACTGGCTCCTCGTGATGCTCTACGACTGCCGGTCGCTCGCCGACCGGGACCGCGGCATCGCTGCGGCCATCGAGGCGGTCCGCAACGGTGAGCTGGTCGTCCTGCCGACCGACACCGTCTACGGGGTCGGCGCGGACGCGTTCACCCCGTACGCGGTCAAGGCGCTGCTGGACGCCAAGGGCGCCGCGCACGCGTCGCCGCCGGTGCTGATCGGTTCCCGGCACACCCTCGACGGGCTGGCGTACACGCTGCCGGCGGCGGCGCGGGACCTGGTGGAGGCGTTCTGGCCGGGGGCGCTGACCATCCTGGTGAAACACTCGGCGAGCCTGCGGTGGGATCTCGGCGACGACAGCGGCACGGTGGCGGTGCGGATGCCGCTGCACCCGGTGGCGCTGGAGGTGCTGCGCGAGACCGGGCCGATGGCCGTGGCCTCGGCCAACAAGACCGGCCAGCCGGCCGCGCTCACCGCCGACCAGGCGCGCGACCAGCTGGCCTACTCCGTGCGGGCCTACCTGGAGGCCGGGCCGGCGGTGGATCCGGTGCCGAGCACGATCGTGGATCTGACCGGCGACGCGCCGGTGCTGGTCCGCGAGGGGGCCATCGACCTGGCCCGGCTGCGCGACGTGGTGCCGGAGCTGCGCGAGAGTCAGGTGGCGTAGGTGCCTCCCTTCACCGTCCTGCACGTCTGCATGGGAAACATCTGCCGCTCGCCGATGGCGGAGCGGCTGCTCAGCCTCGCCGTCGGCGAGCGGCTGGCCCGGCGTGAGGTCGATCCGGCCCGGGCCGAGGAGTTGCTGCACAGCCACAGCGCGGGCACCGGTGGCTGGCATGCCGGCGAGGAGATGAACCCGCCGGCGGCCCGCCAGGTGCTCACCCGGGGCGGCAGCGTCGCCGATTTCGCCGCGCGCAAGCTGCGTTCGGACCACATCGACGCCGCCGACCTGATCCTGACCGCCACCGCCGACCAGCAGGAGTACGTGGTCGCGTTGCGGCCGGACGCCGCCGCCCGCACATTCGTGCTGGGCGAGTTCGGCCGGCTGCTGGCCGTCCTGGATCTGGCCGCGTTGCCGGCGGCCGAGGCCACCGCCGATGCGGTCCACGGCCGGGGCGCGGCGCTGGTCGCGGCGGCGCACGCGGCTCGTCAGGGGACCACGTCGCTCGCCACCGACGATCTCGACGACCCGTGGGGACGCGGTGACCAGTGCTTCAGCCGGGTGGCCGACGAGATCGAGGAGACGGTCCATCCGCTCGCGGCGGCCCTGCTCCCCTGATCGGTGAATTTCATCCAGGTTTGAGGGAAAAGCGCGGCACAAAGGGTCATTAGCCCCATTCTGGGGGAGTCCTGACGGCTCCTGCGGGGAGAGCGGATGACCCGGGCATTCCTGCCGAAGATGTTCACCGTCCTGCTGGCCGGCGCGCTGGCCGGCCTGGTGCTGGCGGCGGCGGCCCTGCCGGCCGCGCTGGTGTTCGGCGTCGGCTTCTCGGCACTCTCCGCGCCGTACGCGGAGTTGCCCAACACGCTGCGTACGCCGCCGACGGCCCAACGATCCAACCTCTACGCCAACGACGGCACCACCCTGATCACCTCCTTCTACCAGGAGGATCGGGTGGACGTGCCGTTGGGCGAGGTGGCCACGGTGATGCGCCGGGCCATCATCGCCGCCGAGGACGCCCGCTTCCACGAGCACAGCGGGGTGGACCTGCGGGGCATCGTGCGGGCCTTCACCGTCAACCGGCGCGACGGCGCCACCCGGCAGGGCGCCTCCACGCTGACCATGCAGTACGTCCGAAACGTGCTCAGCAGCGATCCCCGGCTGACCGAGGCGCAGCGCAGCGCGGCGACCGAGGTGAGCACGGTCCGCAAGCTCCAGGAGATCCGGTACGCGCTGGCGTTGGAGCGGGAGCTGACCAAGGACCAGATCCTGGCCCGGTACCTCAACATCGCGTACTTCGGTGCCGGGGCGTACGGCATCGCCGCCGCCAGCAAGCGCTACTTCTCCACGTCACCGGCCGAACTCACGCTGGCCCAGGCGGCGCTGCTGGCCGGGCTGGTCCGTTCGCCGGACAGCGACGACCCGATCAACGGTGACGCGGACAGCGCGATGGTGCGCCGCGGGTACGTGTTGGACCGGATGGTCGAGTCGGGCCACGTCGCGCCCGAGGCGGCGGCCCGGGCCGGGGCCGAACCGCTGGACCTGCGCCCCAGCGAGACCCCGAACGACTGCACCGGGGTGCCCGAGGGGCACAACGACTGGGCCTTCTTCTGCGACTGGTTCACCCGCTGGTGGAGCGACCAGAAGGCGTTCGGCGGCAGCGTCGACGAGCGGCAGCGCACCCTGCGCCGGGGCGGCTTCACCATCGTCTCCTCGCTCGACCCGGGCGTGCAGCGGGCCACCACGGAGCAGGTGCGGCGGATCTATTCGGTCGAGCACCCGCACGCCATGCCGACCGCCGTGGTCGAGCCCGGCACCGGGCGGGTGGTCGCCATGTCGGTCAACCGCGTCTACAGCGTGGCGGCCAACCCGGCCGGCCGGAAGAACCACCCCAACACCGTCAACCAGCTCGTCGCCGGTGGTGGCACCATCGTCGGCTATCAGGCCGGCTCCACGTTCAAGCTCTTCACCGTGCTGGCCGCCCTGGAGGCCGGGCTGCCGCTGCGTACCCTGTACGACGCCCCGCAGCGGATCCTCACCGACTACCGGATCGACGGCGAGCCGAGTTGCGGCGGGTACTGGTGCCCGGAGAACGCCAGTTCGTCGTCGAGCGGCGAGCACGACATGTGGTCCGCGTTCGGCAACTCGGTCAACACGTACTTCGCCTGGCTGACGGAACGGGTCGGCGCCGACCGGGTGGTGGAGATGGCCGAGCGGCTCGGCATCGTCTTCCGGGCCGAGGACGACGCGCACCTGGCCCGGCACGGCGCACGCGAGTGGGGACCGTTCACCCTGGGCGTGGCCGCCACCACCCCGCTCGACCTGGCCAACGCGTACGCCACGCTGGGCGCCGAGGGAACGTGGTGCGCGCCCACGCCGGTCACCTCGATCACCGACTCGGCGGGCCGGCGGGTGGCCGCCGGGCAGCCGGACTGCCGGCAGGTCCTCGACGTCGACGTGGCCCGGGCGGCGGCGGACGCGGCCCGTTGCCCGGTCGGCGACCAGTCCATGTACCACGGCTGCGACGGCGGCACGGCGGCCGGGCTGCGGGTCCAGCTCGGCCGGCCGGTGGCGGGCAAGACCGGCAGCTCCGAGCGGTACGCCACGGAGACCGTGGTGGCCCTCACCCCGCAGCTGGCGGTCGCGGCGATGGCGGCCAACCCCGACGAGCCGCGCGACGCGGTCGGTCGGGCGGTGCAGGCCGCCATGGTGGAGGGAGTGGGGGAGATCCTCGCCTTCGCGCTGCGCGACGAGCCGGTCCGCGACTTCGTGCCGCCGAGCGAGGCGACCGCCTGGCGGGCCGCCGGGCAACGCACCGGCAACTGAGCCGCCACCGAACCGGGGTGCCGGCGGCCGGCCGGTGACCCCGGGTGACCCGCCTGGGCCGCCAGTCAGCGCGGCTGCCGCTGCCGGGTCTCGGCGGCGACCTGCTCGGCGCCCCGGCGATGTTGCGGGCCATGCCGCCGAAGACCAGGGCGTGAAACGGCGCCACCGCGGCCCAGTACGCGTGCCCGGCCAGCCCACGGGGCAGGAACACCGCCCGCTGCCGGTACCGGACCTGCCCGGCGTCGTCGCGCTGCACCCGCATCTCCAACCAGGCCCGGCCCGGCAATCGCATCTCGGCGCGCAGCCGCAGCAACTCGCCGGGCACGATCTCCTCCACCCGCCAGAAGTCCAGCGACTCACCGACCCGCAGGTGGTGCGGGTGGCGCCGGCCGCGGCGCAACCCCACGCCGCCGACCAGCCGGTCCAGCCACCCGCGCACCGACCAGGCCAGCGGGAACGAGTACCAGCCGTGCTCGCCCCCGACCCCCTCGATCACCTCCCACAGTGCCTCCGGCGAGGCCGCCACCGGCTGCTCCCGCAGGTCGGTGTACGCGGTGCCGCCGCTCCAGTCCGGGTCGCTGGGCAGCGGCTCGGCGGGCGCGTCCGGTCCGGCCGCGTTCGACCAGCGGGTCTCCACCTGGGCGTCGCGGACCATCGCCAGGGCCAGCTCGACGGCCCGGTCGAAGCCGATCAAACCGCCCGGCGGGTCGGGCAGGTACGCCGCGATGTCGCGCTCGTGCGCGACGGCCTCGTGCACCAGGCTCTCCACCAGCGGGCGGGCGAGCGCGTTGGGTACCGGGGTGACCAGTCCGACCCAGTACGACGAGAGCGTGGGCGTCAGCGGGCGTACCGGCAGCAGCAGCCGGTGGGAGAGCCCCGCCACCCGCGCGTAGCGCTGCATCATGTCGCCGAAGGTGAGCACGTCCGGCCCGGCGATGTCGAAGCCGCGGTGGACCTCCGGTGGCAGCTTCGCGCAGCCGACCAGGTAGCGCAGCACGTCGCGGACCGCGATCGGCTGGATCCGGTTGGCGACCCAGCGCGGCGTGACCATCACCGGCAGCCGCTCGGTCAGGTAGCGCAACATCTCGAACGACGCCGACCCCGATCCGATGATCACCGCCGCCCGGAGCACCACGGTCGGCACCCCGCTGTCCAGCAGGATCCGCCCCACCTCGCTGCGGGAGCGCAGGTGTGCCGAGGAGGCGTCCTCGCCGGCCGCCGGCGCCGGCCCGCCCAGATAGACGATCCGGCGTACGCCCGCGGCGCGGGCCGCCGCCGCGAAGGCCGTCGCGGCCTGCCGGTCGGCGGCCTCGAAGCCGGCCTGCCCGAGCGAGTGCACCAGGTAGTACGCCACGTCGACGCCGTCGAAGACCCCGGTCAGCGACTCCGGCCGGCTCAGGTCGCCCTCGGCGATCTCGACCGCCGGGGCCCACGGCACGTCGCGTAGTCGCCCGGCCCGCCGGGCCAGGCAGCGCACCTGGTATCCCTCCGCCAGCAGGCGGGGCGCCAGCCGCCCGCCGATGTATCCCGTCGCACCGGTCACCAGGCATCTCACGGTGTCCAGTCTGCGGCCGAATAGACTCTGGCGCTGTGGAGATCGCCGAGGGCACCTTCTGGGGGCCGGATTTCGAGCAGCTCAGCACGACCGACCCGGAGATCGCGGAGGTGGTGCTGGGCGAACTCGACCGGTTGCGCGGGGGCCTGCAACTGATCGCCAGCGAGAACCTCGCCTCGCCGGCGGTGCTCGCCGCCCTGGGCTCGACGCTGACCAACAAGTACGCCGAGGGCTATCCGGGCCGGCGTTACTACGGTGGCTGCGGGCAGGTCGACCGGGCCGAGGAGATCGGCGTCGCCCGGGCCAAGGACCTCTTCGGCGCCGAGCACGCCAACCTCCAGCCGCACTCCGGGGCGAGCGCCAACCTGGCCGCCTACGCGGCGCTGGTGCAGCCGGGGGACACCGTGCTGGCGATGGACCTGCCGCACGGTGGGCACCTGACCCACGGCAGCCGGGTGAACTTCTCCGGCAAGTGGTTCGATGCCGTGGGCTATACCGTCCGGCGGGACACCGAGCTGATCGACTACGACGAGGTGAGCGACCTTGCCCTCACCCATCGGCCCAAGATGATCATTTGTGGTGCGACGGCCTACCCGCGACTGATCGACTTCGCCCGGTTCCGGGAGATCGCGGACTCCGTCGGCGCGTACCTGATGGTGGACGCGGCACACTTCATCGGGCTGGTCGCCGGGCAGGCGATCCCGTCGCCGGTGCCGTACGCCGACGTGGTCTGCGCGACCACCCACAAGGTGCTGCGTGGCCCGCGGGGCGGCATGATCCTGTGCCGGGAGCCGCTGGCCGGGCGGATCGACAAGGCGGTCTTCCCGTTCACTCAGGGCGGGCCGCTGATGCACGCCGTCGCGGCCAAGGCCGTCGCGTTGCACGAGGCGGCGCAGCCGGACTACCGCAGCTACGCCGCACAGGTGGTCGCCAACGCGCGGGCACTCGCCGACGGGCTGGCGGCCGAGGGGATGCGGCCGGTCTCCGGCGGCACCGACACCCACCTGACGCTTATCGACCTGCGGGAGGCCGGGGTGACCGGGGCCGAGGCCGAGGCGCGGTGCGACGCGGCGACCATCACGTTGAACAAGAACGCCATCCCGTACGACCCGCAGCAGCCGATGGTCGCCTCGGGCATCCGGGTGGGCACCCCGAGCGTCACCACCCAGGGCATGGGCCAGGCGCAGATGCGCCGGATCGCGGAACTGATCGGCCGCGCCGTGCGGACCGACCCGGCGGTCGCGGGCGGGGCCGACGAACTGGCCCGGATCGCCGTCGACGTGGCCGAGCTGGTCGCCGAGTTCCCGGCGTACCCCCGATGAGCGCGCCCCGTGCGGGGGAACCCGGCGCGATCCGGGCCCGGCTGCCGTACCTGCGCCTGTCGTTGCTCGCCTGTGCCGCGCTGGCCGCGGTCGCGGTGCCGGCCGCCGCGCTGCTGCGCGGCCCGACCGGTGCGGCCGGGGTGGCGGCGGGGATCGCCCTGGTGATCGTCAGCTACCTGATCTCCGGACTCTCGGTGGCCTGGGCCGACGCGGTCCACCCGAGACTGATCATGTCGGTGGGCCTGGTCACCTATGTCACGAAGATCGTGATCCTGGGCGTGGTGATGGCGGCCGTCGCGGCCACCGGTTGGCCGGGTCTGCCCGACATGGGCGTGGCCATCATCGCGGCCGTGGTGGTGTGGACGGGTGCCCACCTGACCTGGGCGCTGCGCTCCCCGCTGCCCACCGTGGACCGATCGTCGGGTCACTGACCGTACGGCTGGCGTTTTCCCGGCGTTTCGTCGGCCTGCCCGGCGGGTGGGACAGGAGTAGGCTAGGTCCGGCTTGACGCGCCCGCACCCGCCGCCCGCACGCTGCTCGCAGTGTGGGGGGTGCCGCACACTCGCGAAACACCCGACTGATAGTGTTCGCCTC
Source organism: Micromonospora tarapacensis (assembly GCF_019697375.1). Classification (NCBI taxonomy): domain Bacteria; kingdom Bacillati; phylum Actinomycetota; class Actinomycetes; order Micromonosporales; family Micromonosporaceae; genus Micromonospora; species Micromonospora tarapacensis. The sequence goes on from NZ_JAHCDI010000003.1 coordinate 861,407, forward strand.
GTCATGGCCGACAACCCTCACCGCGAAAGCTCCGACGAACACTCGTCGGAAGGTGTGGCCGGAGCCGTTCTGGGCTACCTGCTCGCCGGCATCGTGGTGTGGGGATTCCTCGGCTGGTTGGCGGAGGGATTCCTCGGTTTGCCGACCGGCGCGGGGATCGCCGTGGGCATGATGCTCGGCGCAGCCGGAGCGATCTACCTGATCATGAAGAGGCTCGGTGCCTGAGTGCCGGCACGTGTGGGTCTGTCGAGTGCGGAGGATGACACGGTGAGCGGACAGCTTGTCGCCGCTGAGGGCCTTCCCTGGCCCCCCAGCGTCGGAGACTTCTACCCACCGGATCTCGCAGGTCCGTGGATTACCAAGTTCACCCTCATGGTCTGGCTGGCCGTCGGGCTTCTGATCATCTTCTTCATGGCGACCTACCGGAACCCGAAGCTCGTGCCGAGCAAGGGCCAGTGGTACGCGGAGTCGATCTACGGCCTGGTCCGGGACAACATCGCCCGCGAGCAGATGGGCAAGGACGGCATCCGGTTCGCGCCCTACTTCACCGTGCTGTTCTGCTTCATCGTGGTGACCAACCTCTTCGGCATCGTCCCGGGTTTGCAGATCTCGCCGAACTCGCACATCGCCTTCCCGATCGTGCTCGCCGTGATCACCTACGTGATGTACCTCTACCTGGGCGTCCGCAAGCACGGTCTGGGCCGCTACCTCAAGCAGAGCCTGATCATCCCGGGCGTGCCGTGGCCGATGCACGTTCTGCTGATTCCGATCGAGTTCCTACAGAACTTCATCAACCGACCGGTCACGCTGGCGGTCCGACTTTTCGCCAACATGTTCGCCGGTCACCTGATCCTGCTGGTCTTCACCGTCGGCGGCTTCGTGATGCTCGCCTCGGACAACATCTTCGTCCAGGTGACCTCGGTCTTCTCGTTCGCGATGGCGATCCTGATGGCCTTCTTCGAGGTGCTGGTCGCGCTGCTGCAGGCGTACGTCTTCGTCACCCTGACCGCCAACTACATCGGCACGTCGCTCGCCGACGAGCACTGATCCACACACCTCGGCGGGCCGCCCGGCCCGACCAAGCTTTCGGTACGACCGCGTACGCGTGAAGCCTCACGCGTCTACTAGGAGGAATACCCGCAATGAGCGCTATTGCCGCCATCGAGGGCAGCGTCAACACCATCGGTTACGGCCTCGCCGCCATCGGCCCCGGCATCGGTGTCGCCCTGGTCTTCGCGGCCTACATCCAGGCCAGCGCCCGCCAGCCGGAGTCCGCCGGCTACAACCGCACCTGGCTGGTCCTGGGCTTCGCGCTGGTCGAGGCGCTCGCCCTGTTCGGCCTGGTGCTCGCGTTCGCAGTCTGACACCTCGCCCGACGCGACCCGGAGGTCTGACATGAATCTCGCCGCCGAAGGCGTGGAGCACCACCCGCTCGTGCCGATCTGGCAGGAGCTCGTCGTCGGCACGATCGCCTTCGCCCTGCTCTGCTACGTCCTGATGAAGTTCGTGCTGCCGCGCATGGAGGCGATGTACCAGGCGCGGGTCGACGCGATCGAGGGCGGCCTCAAGCGTGCCGAGGCGGCTCAGGCCGAGGCCAACCAGCTTCTCGAGCAGTACCGTGCCCAGCTCGCCGAGGTGCGTACCGAGGCGGCCCGGATCCGGGACGACGCCCGCGCCGACGCCGAGTCGATCCGCACCGAGATCCTGGCCAAGGCCCGGGAGGAGTCCGACCGGATCATCGCCGCCGGCCGGGACTCGCTGGCCGTGGAGCGTCAGACCATCGTGCGCGAGCTGCGTGCGGAGATCGGCGGTCTCGCGGTCGACCTGGCCGGCCGGATCGTGGGCGAGTCGCTCGCGGACGAGGCCCGCCGCAAGGGCACCGTCGAGCGCTTCCTCACCGATCTCGAAAGCGCGGGGGCCCGCTGATGCGGGCTGCCAGCCGGGAGTCCTACTCCGTCGCGGTCACGCGGCTGGAGGAGTACGTCCGGGGGGCCGAGCCGCCGGCGGTCGCCACCACGGGCGCGGAGCTGCTCGCCGTCGCGGACCTGCTGCGGCGTGAGGTCCGACTGCGCCGGGCGCTGTCCGATCCGGCCCGTGCGGGCGAGGATCGGGCCGGTCTGTTGACCGGGGTGCTCTCCGGCAAGATCGGCGGGGATCCGCTCGACCTGCTCGGCACCCTGGTCGCCGGCCGTTGGTCGGTGCCGTCGGAGCTGCTCGACGCGGTCGAACGCCTCGGCGTGCAGGCCCTGCTCGGCAGCGCGGACCTGGCCGACGAACTCGGCGAGGTGGAGGACGAGCTGTTCCGCTTCGGCCAGGTGGTCGCGGCGGATCCGCAACTGTCCAACACGCTGTCCGACCCGATCGCCCCGGTGGCCCAGCGGGCCGAGCTGGTCGGGATGCTCCTGACGGGCAAGGCCCGGCCGGTGACCGTCCGACTGGTGGAGGCGGCCCTGGCCGGCTTCGGCGGCCGGTCGTTCTCCGCCGGGCTGACTCGACTGGTGGAGCTGGCGGCGGAGCGGCGCGACCGGCAGGTCGCGTACGTGACCGTCGCGGCACCGCTCACCGAGGACGAGGAACGCCGGCTGGGCGACCAGCTCTCGACCATCTACGGTCGGGCGGTCGCCGTGAAGTTTACGGTTGACCCGACGATCCTCGGCGGAGCGAGCGTCCGGGTGGGTTCGGACCTGTACGACGGGACGATCCTGCGCCGCCTCAACGAGACCCGTAACGCGCTCGCGAAGCGCTGACCAGCACTCCCGCGAAGTGCCCGGAATGACAGTCGACCCGAGGACCGGTCGGTACTAGGTATCCCGGGCCCCTGAAACTTAAGGAAGCAGAGGATGGCCGAGCTGACCATCTCGACGGAGGACATCCGCGGCGCCCTGGAGCGCTACGTCTCCTCCTACTCGCCCGACGTCTCCCGTGAGGAGGTCGGCACCGTCGCCGACACCGGCGACGGCATCGCCCACGTCGAGGGCCTGCCCTCGACCATGACCAACGAGCTGCTGGAGTTCGAGGACGGCACGCTCGGCGTGGCGCTGAACCTCGACGTCCGGCAGATCGGTGTCGTCGTCCTCGGCGACTACTCCGGGCTTGAGGAGGGGCAGCGCGTCAAGCGCACCGGCCGGGTGCTCTCGGTGCCCGTCGGCGACGGCTTCCTCGGCCGCGTGGTCGACGCGCTCGGCAAGCCGATCGACGGCCTCGGCGACATCACCGACGAGGGCTACCGCGAGCTTGAGCTCCAGGCCCCGAACGTGATGGCGCGGCAGTCCGTCTTCGAGCCGATGCAGACCGGCATCAAGGCCATCGACGCGATGACCCCGATCGGCCGGGGGCAGCGGCAGCTGATCATCGGTGACCGCAAGACCGGCAAGACCACGGTCGCCCTGGACACCATCCTCAACCAGCGGCAGAACTGGGCGTCCGGCGACCCGAAGAAGCAGGTCCGCTGCATCTACGTGGCCATCGGCCAGAAGGCCTCCACCATCGCCTCCATCAAGGGGCAGCTGGAGGAGGCGGGCGCGATGGAGTACACCACGATCGTCGCCTCCCCGGCGTCGGACCCGGCGGGCTTCAAGTACCTCGCCCCCTACACCGGTTCGTCCATCGGCCAGCACTGGATGTACAACGGCAAGCACGTCCTGATCGTCTTCGACGACCTGAGCAAGCAGGCCGAGGCGTACCGGGCCGTGTCGCTGCTGCTGCGTCGCCCGCCGGGCCGTGAGGCGTACCCGGGTGACGTCTTCTACCTGCACTCCCGGCTGCTGGAGCGCTGCGCGAAGCTCTCCGACGAGATGGGCGGCGGCTCGATGACCGGCCTGCCGATCATCGAGACGAAGGCCAACGACATCTCGGCCTTCATCCCGACCAACGTCATCTCCATCACCGACGGCCAGATCTTCCTGGAGACCGACCTGTTCAACCAGGGCGTCCGGCCGGCCATCAACGTCGGCACCTCGGTCTCCCGGGTCGGTGGCGCCGCGCAGGTGAAGCCGATGAAGAAGGTCTCCGGTTCGCTGCGGCTGAACCTGGCCCAGTACCGCGAGCTGGAGGCGTTCGCCGCCTTCGCCTCGGACCTGGACAAGGCCTCCCGCGCCCAGCTGGACCGCGGCGCCCGCCTGGTGGAGCTGCTCAAGCAGCCGAACTACTCGCCGTACCCGGTGCAGGACCAGGTGGTGGCCGTCTGGGCCGGTACCGAGGGCAAGCTCGACGACATCCCGGTCGGTGACGTGCGGCGCTTCGAGACGCAGTTCCTGGAGCAGTTGCGGCGCAAGCACAACGCCACGCTGCAGGCGATCGCCGACAACAAGTGGGACGACGACATCATCGCCACCCTCGAGACGGCCGTCGCCGAGTTCAAGCAGGGCTTCCTCGGCCGCGAGGACGAGCGCACGATCAACGAGGCGCCGGCGGCGCCGCTGGAGGGCGAGGCCGAGCACGAGACGGTCACCCGCTACAGCGGCGAGGCTCCGGCCCAAGAGCAGTAGGGTCGGGCCATGGCGGCGCAGGTACGTGTTCTTCGTCAACGGATCCGCTCGGCGAAGGGGATGAAGAAGATCACCAAGGCGATGGAGCTCGTGGCGACGAGCCGGATCGCCAAGGCTCAGGCCCGGGTCGGGGCGTCCCTGCCGTACGCCCAGGCGATCACCGGCGTCCTCACGGCGCTGGCGTCCAACGCCTCGGTCGACCATCCGCTGCTCACCCCGCGCGAGCGGGTGCGGCGGGCGGGCGTGCTGCTGGTGACCGCCGACCGGGGGTTGGCCGGCGGTTACAGCTCGAACGCCATCCGAACGGCGGAGTCGCTGATTGCCCGGCTGCAGGCCGACGGCAAGGAGCCGGTGCTCTATGTCATCGGGCGCAAGGGCGCGTCGTTCTACCGGTTCCGGAACCGGCCGCTGGAGGCCAGTTGGACGGGCTTCTCGGAGCAGCCGTCCTTCGCCGACGCGCGGGAGGTGGGCGAGACGCTGATCAAGGCGTTCGCGGCCGGGGCGGACGACGTCGACGGTGAGTCGGGTCCGGACGGGGTGCGCGGGGTGGACGAGTTGCACATCGTCTACACCGAGTTCAAGTCCCTGATGACCCAGAACCCGGTCACCCGGATCATCGGCCCGTTGCAGATCGAGGAGCGGCCTCGCTCGGAGGGCGCCCTTCCGGCGTACGAGTTCGAGCCGGACGCGGAGGCGCTGCTCGACGCGCTGTTGCCGAAGTACATCAACACGCGGATCTACGCAGCGTTGCTGGAGTCGGCGGCCAGCGAGTCGGCGGCCCGGCGGCGGGCGATGAAGAGTGCCACCGACAACGCCGAAGACATGATCGACAAGTACACGCGTGAGATGAACTCGGCCCGCCAGGCCGGGATCACCCAGGAGATCAGTGAGATCGTCGGCGGCGCGAACGCGCTGGCCGCGTCGGGAAGTGAAGTGTGATGACTGTATCCGCAGTTGCTGGTGGACCAGCTGAGACCAAGACGGCCACGGGTCGCGTGGTCCGGGTCATCGGCCCGGTCGTCGACGCCGAGTTCCCGCGCGACGCCATGCCGGACCTGTTCAACGCCCTCCAGGTGAGCGTGACCCTCTCCGGCGGCGAGAAGACGCTGACCCTGGAGGTCGCCCAGCACCTGGGTGACAACGTGGTACGCGCCATCTCGATGCAGCCCACCGACGGTCTGGTCCGCGGTGCCGAGGTCCGGGACACCGCGTTCCCGATCCGGGTGCCGGTCGGCGACGCCGTCAAGGGCCACGTGTTCAACGCGATCGGCGAGTGCCTCAACCTCACCGAGGGCGAGACCATCGAGGCCGACGACCAGTGGGGCATCCACCGCAAGGCCCCGGCCTTCGCGGACCTGGAGCCGAAGACCGAGATGCTGGAGACCGGCATCAAGGTGATCGATCTGCTCGCGCCGTACGTCAAGGGCGGCAAGATCGGTCTGTTCGGCGGTGCCGGCGTGGGCAAGACGGTGCTCATCCAGGAAATGATCACCCGGGTGGCCCGGAACTTCGGCGGCACCTCGGTCTTCGCCGGCGTGGGTGAGCGCACCCGTGAGGGCAACGACCTCATCCACGAGATGACCGACTCGGGCGTCATCGACAAGACCGCGCTGGTCTTCGGCCAGATGGACGAGCCGCCGGGCACCCGGCTGCGGGTCGCGCTCTCCGCGCTGACGATGGCGGAGTACTTCCGCGACGTGAAGAAGCAGGAGGTGCTGCTCTTCATCGACAACATCTTCCGCTTCACCCAGGCCGGTTCCGAGGTCTCCACCCTGCTGGGCCGGATGCCCAGCGCGGTGGGTTACCAGCCCACCCTGGCCGACGAGATGGGTGAGCTGCAGGAGCGGATCACCTCCGTCCGGGGTCAGGCCATCACCTCGATGCAGGCGATCTACGTGCCGGCGGACGACTACACCGACCCCGCCCCGGCCACCACGTTCGCCCACCTGGACGCCACCACCAACCTGGAGCGGTCGATCTCCGACAAGGGCATCTACCCGGCGGTGGACCCGCTGGCGTCCTCGTCGCGGATTCTGGCCCCCGAGTTCGTCGGCCAGGAACACTTCCAGGTGGCCAGCGAGGTGAAGCGGATCCTGCAGCGCTACAAGGACCTGCAGGACATCATCGCCATCCTCGGTATCGAGGAACTCTCCGAGGAAGACAAGATCACGGTCCAGCGGGCCCGGCGGATCGAGCGCTTCCTGTCCCAGAACACCTACGCGGCGGAGCAGTTCACCGGCGTATCGGGCTCGACGGTTCCGATCAAGGAGACCATCGAGGCCTTCCGCAAGATCAGCGAGGGTGAGTACGACCACTTCCCCGAGCAGGCGTTCTTCATGTGCGGTGGGCTCGACGACCTTGAGAAGAAGGCCGCTGAGCTGATGAAGGGCTGATCTCTCGACAGACCCGAACGAAAAGAGGGCCGTCCCGGTAACGCCGGGGCGGCCTTCTGTTCATGTTCACGACGTACCATCGCCGCTGCCCGGTCTCCCGTGCTCGGCGATCCCGCCGCCCGCGAGATACCGTCTAGCCACGCTCATGCGCCGATGAGCGGCGATCGTTAAACCATTCGGCCACGCGCGCCCGTATCTCCCCCGGGGGGCGCGACGAACGGAGATGCTTGTGGGTAAGGCCGGCAGACGCGGTAGGCGTGCTGGACGCTCGTCCGTGTGGCGCGGCGTGCCGCGCTGGGCACAACTCTGCACCGTCTTCGGCGTCATCCTGATGGTGCTCAGCGGGACGAGCCTGGTCGGCGCGGAGGCGCTGATGGCCCGCTACGAGGGTGCGGTCGGCAAGGCGGACCTCTTCGGCGACGAGGCGGCCGGCGCCACCCCCAAGAGCGACATCAAGGGCCCGCTCAACATCCTGCTGGTCGGCATCGACCCCCGCGACGACGACACGCCGCCGCTGGCCGACGCGATCATGGTCCTGCACGTGCCCGAGGAACTGGACCGGGCATACCTCTTCTCCCTGCCGCGTGACCTCTACGTCGACATTCCGGCGTTCCGCAAGGCGGATTTCCCTGGGCAGACCACCAAGCTCAATGCCGCGATGTCCTTCGGCAGCCGGGTGCCCGGCGAGAAGCCGGACGCGGCGCGTGGCTTCGAACTGCTCGCCATCACCGTGCAGAACGTCACCGGGATCGAGCGCTTCGACGCCGGTGCGATCATCAACTTCGCGGGCTTCCGGAAGATCGTCGACGCCATGGGCGGTGTCACGATGAACATCGAGCGGGAGGTCCGCTCCGAGCATCGTGAGCCGGACGGCAAGCACCGCCAGCTGGACCCCAACGGCGGGGGATACGTCGGCCCGCAGGCGGTCTACCCGAAGGGCAAGCAGCACCTGACCGGCTGGCAGGCGCTGGACTACGTCCGCCAGCGGTATCCGGAGAACGGCGTGCCGGACGGCGACTACGGCCGGCAGCGGCACCAGCAGCAGTTCGTCAAGGCGATGGCCGGACAGGCACTCAGCGCCGACGTGGTGACCAATCCGATCAAACTGGACAAGGTGCTCCGCGCGGCCGGCGAGTCGTTGATCTTCAGCGGTCGGGGGCACGGCGTCGTCGACTTCGGCCTCGCGCTCAAGGACATCCGCCCGGGCAACATCCAAATGATCAAGTTGCCGGGTGGTGGCATCGAGGAGAACGGCAAGTACCTCGGCGAGCGCTTCGCACCCGAGGTCGACGACTTCTTCGTCGCGTTGGAGCGGGAACTGCTGGATCCGTTCCTCCTCGAACACCCCAAGCTGGTGAGCAAGGGTTGACCGTGGCGCGGGTCTTGGCACCCGCCTGAAGAACACGTCCGGGGCGGGACTAGACTTTTCCCAATCCGCCGCCTCAGCAAGGAGACAGCGTGGCAGAGCAGCTCAACGTCCAGCTCGTGGCCGTCGAGGAGAAGGTCTGGTCCGGCCAGGCCGAGATGGTGATGGCCCGGACGACCGAGGGTGAGCTGGGTGTGCTGCCGGGGCACGCGCCCCTGCTCGGCCAGCTTGCCGAGCCCGGCCAGGTGCGCATCAAGCTCCCCGGGGGCGAGCAGGTCGCCTACGAGGTGGCCGGCGGGTTCCTGTCGGTCAGCGAGCAGGGTGTCACCGTGCTGGCCGAGAGCGCCACCCCGACCTCCGCCGCCCAGGGCAGCTGAGTCGACCCGCCGATGGAGATCGTCGAAGGGGTCGCGATCGGCTGCGCCGTGATCCTCGGCGCGATCCTGTTCCTCTTCGTCCGGCGGGCTCTGGTCACCCGTAGCGGTGGCATCATCCGGCTCAGCGTCCGGACCTCCACCATGCTCGACGGCCGCGGCTGGTCACCCGGCTTCGGCCGGTTCGCCGGTGACGAACTCCGCTGGTACCGGATGTTCAGTTTCGCCGTACGCCCCAAACGGGTGCTCTCCCGGGACGGGCTGACCGTGGAGCGACGGCGGTTGCCGGAAGCGCAGGAACGAATGTCCATGCCGGCCGACTGGATCATCCTCCGCTGTACCAGTCGACACGCCCCGGTCGAGATCGCGATGGCACGATCTACCGTCACCGGGTTTCTCTCCTGGCTCGAGGCCGCCCCTCCGGGGGCGGTCTCGCCGCGTATGGCCGCCCAGGACTGGCCCGCCGCCTGACTCGCGGCCGGTTCGCGGCCCGTGGTGGCGTCTTTCCTGACTCGCACCCGGTCCGCCGGGCCGGCCCTCGGTGTGGGCTGGGGCCGCTGGTGTGGGCTGGGTCCGCCGTTTCCGGCTGGCTCCGCATGTCCGCAGCTCGCTGCCGGCTTTGGCCGGCCTTGCTGGCTCAGTCCGCGGCGTCCGGATTGGCCAGCTGTGTCCGGGTCAGCTGGCGGCCGGCTCAGCTCGGGCATCGCCTGCCGTTCCGGATGCGGTGGAAGGGCTTGATTCGAGTGCCCATTGCGAGTGGTTCCACCCGCCCAGTGAGCAGATCTTGGACATTTCCTGTCAGTCGCTGACGGGAAATGTCCAAGATCCACGTTCTGGGTTCGGGCGGTGGGCGTGGGTGTGGTGCCGATCGTCCGGGTTCGTCGGGGCGGGCGGCGTCCCGGGATCGGAATGGTCGGGGGGTGGGTGGTGTTGTGGTGGGGTGGCTGGCCGTGGTGGCCGTCCCTGCCTGCGTCTTCGCCTTCGGGTGGGGGGCCGGGTGGGGGAATGGTGTGGGCGGGTCGGTGGTTGTATCAGGTTCCGGCGTTGCGGTAGCAGCCGTTGGCCCCGCCCCGCCGGTCAGCGAGTTCCCCTTCTTGTGAATCTTCTTTTCCCCCTTTTGTTTGGGCGCCTGTCGGTGCTTGCGTGCGCGTGCCTTCTCCCCCTTGGGGTGCGTGTGCGTCGACCCCCGAATGGAGCTTGGTGATGAACACGATCATTCGTAGGAGTGTGCTGGGTGTGGCGGGTGTGGCGTTCGCCGGTGGCGTGTTCGCCGGTCCGGTGGCCGGCCACGCCGATGTCACGGCGGTCCGGGCCGCGCCGGTCGCGGTGGTGCAGGCGGACAAGCCCGACGTGGGCAAGCTGTTGCCGCACGGCGTTCCGGGCGGCCAGTCGCGGATCGAGTTGAACGACGAGCAGACGGCGAACGCGAAGGCGATCGTCGCGGCGACGAAGAAGGCCGGGATGGACGAGCGGGCGGCCGTGGTGGCCATCGGTACCGCGTTGCAGGAGTCGAAGTTGGAGAACCTGGGTCATCTGGGTGACCGTAACGACCACGACTCGCAGGGCCTGTTCCAGCAGCGTCCGTCGAGCGGGTGGGGCACGGTGGAGCAGATCACCGACCCCGAGTACGCGACCCTGGCGTTCCTGAAGGGCCTGAAGCAGGTCGACGGCTGGCAGGACATGCCGCTGACCGAGGCCGCGCAGACGGTGCAGGTGTCGGCCTACCCGGACCACTACGCCCAGTGGGAACAGCAGGCCGCCGACCTGGTCGCCGCACACTGGACCAGCTGACCACCGACGACATTCCTCCACCGGGGGAGCAGGAAACCGCTGGCCGGCACCCGTACCCGGGGTGCCGGCCAGCGGCAGCTTCTTCTCCCGAGCCGGACGTTCAGGAGGAGGCGACCAACTCGACCTCGTACCCCTGCCCGTCGGCCAGGTATCCGGCGTATGTGTCGGACCCACCGGCGTACGGGTGACGGTCGGCGAAGAGCAACTCCCACCCGTACCCGGGAGCCTGCGCGACCAGCCGGTCCACGGCGGCGGGCGAGCCGGCGTGGAAGGCCAGGTGGTTGAGCCCCGGAGCGCGCCGGTCGTGCTGCCGGCCGGAGAGTGCCGGTGACTCCTCCAGCACCAGGTAGGTCGGGCCGAGCCGCCAGGACCGACCGGCCGGCCACTGCTGGAACGACGTCCAGCCCAACTCGCCGAGCAGCCAGCCCCAGCTACGCATCGCGGCGCTCAGGTCGGGTATCCAGACCTCCACGTGGTGCAGTGCACCGAGCGTCACCGGCCTCCGCCCGGCACCCATAGCACGTCTCCGGCCGGATTTGCCGTCCTTGCCAGGATAAAGAGCAGATCCGACAGCCGGTTGAGATACTTTGCCGGGAGGTGGCTGGTCCGGTCGGGGTCGTGTGCGACGAGAGCCCACGCCGACCGCTCGGCGCGCCGGGCGATCGTCCGCGCCGCGTGTAGCAGCGCCGCGCCCGCGGTGCCGCCGGGGAGGATGAAGGAGTCGAGCTTGCTCAGGCGCGCGTTGTACTCGTCGCACCAGCCCTCGATGCGCTCGACGTACCCCTCCGTGACCCGCAGCGGCGGGTACTTCGGCTCCGGCTCGACCGGGGTGGACAGGTCGGCGCCCACGTCGAACAGGTCGTTCTGGATCGGCCCCAGCACCGCCCGCAGTTCGTCGTCGAGCTGGCCGATGGCGAGCGCCACGCCGATGGCGGCGTTGCACTCGTCGACGTCGGCGTACGCGGCGATCCGTGGATCGTTCTTCGGCACCTGCTCGTTGTTGCTCAGCCTGGTCATGCCGGCGTCGCCGGCCTTGGTGTAGATGCGCGTGAGGTGGACGGCCATGACGCACAGCCTACGGATACCGGACCTGACGATCCCGGCACGTCCGGACGCCGGCACGGGGTGGTCCCACGGGGTCGGCCCTGGCGACGCGGGTGACGCCGCGGTCGCCGACATCGACGTCATCCGGGTACGCGGCGGTGCCCGGCTGGCCGGCACCGTGCACGTGGTCGGCGCGAAGAACTCGGCACTGAAGCTGATGGCCGGCGCGCTGCTCGCCCCGGGTCGCACGGTGATCACCAACGTTCCCCGGATCACCGACATCGCAATCATGGGTGAGGTGCTGCGTCGCCTCGGCTGCGGTGTCCGGTTCGACGCCGACGACCCGGTGGATCCGATGGTGGCGGTCGGCGGGGTGGCCCGATCCCGTTCGGTCACCATCGACGTGCCGGAGCAGCCGGGCGTGGAGGCCGACTACGACCTGGTCCGCCGGCTGCGTGCGTCGATCTGTGTGCTCGGTCCGCTGCTGGCCAGACGCGGATACGTGCGGGTCGCCCATCCGGGCGGCGACGCGATCGGCTCCCGGGGCCTGGACATGCACGTCTCCGGGCTGACGAGGATGGGCGCCGACATCTGCGGCGAGCACGGCTTCGTGATCGCCTCCGCCCCCGACGGTCTGCGCGGCGCGGAGATCATGCTGGACTTTCCCAGCGTCGGCGCGACCGAAAACCTGATCATGGCGGCGGTGCTGGCCGACGGCACCACCGTGATCGACAACGCGGCCCGCGAGCCCGAGATCGTCGACATCTGCACGATGCTCCAGCGGATGGGCGCGTTGATCGATGGCGAGGGCACGTCCACCATCACCATCGTCGGCGTGTCCCGGCTGCGGCCGGTCCGGCACGCCACGGTGGGGGACCGGATCGTCGCCGGGACCTGGGCCTTCGGCGCGGCGATGACCCGCGGCGACGTGACCGTGACCGGCCTCGACCCGGCGTTCCTGGAGGTCGCCCTGGACAAGGTGGTCGCGGCCGGTGGGCTGGTGGAGACCTGGGCGGACGCCTTCCGGGTCCGGATGGACGACCGGCCCCGGGCGGTGGACGTGGTGACGCTGCCCTATCCGGGGTTCGCCACCGACCTGCTGCCGATGGCGATCGGGCTCGCGGCGCTCAGCGAGGGCGCCTCCCTGATCACCGAGAACATCTTCGACGGCCGGTTCATGTTCGCCAACGAGATGGTGCGGCTGGGCGCGGACATCAAGACCGACGGCCACCACGCGGTGGTACGCGGCCGGGAGCGGCTGTCCGGCGCGCCGGTGCGCGCCACCGACATCCGGGCCGGCGCCGGGCTGATCATCGCCGGGCTCTGCGCCGATGGGCTGACGGAGGTGTCCCACGTGCACCACGTCGACCGCGGCTACCCGGACTTCGTCGCGGACCTGCGGGCGCTGGGCATCGAGGTCGAGCGGGCCACCGCGCCGGAGGAACCCGAACTGACCATCTGAGTCGAGGTCTCCTTAGCTGTCGTTCAGGCTCGCCGACTAGGGTGCAGGCAGACACTGAAATCGCAGCGAGGGAGAGGCAGATGGCGGGTCGACTCGCGGTCGTCGGCGCCGGGTTGATGGGCTCGGGCATCGCTCAGGTGGCGGCGCAGGCAGGCTGGCAGGTGACGCTGCGGGACCTGGACGACACGGCGACGCGGCGCGGCGTGGACGGGATCCGGAAGTCGCTGGAGCGGTTCGCCGAGAAGGGGACGATCTCCACGGACGACGTCGAGGCGGCGCTCGGGCGGATCACGCTCACGACCGACCTGGAGGCGGTGGCCGACGCGGATCTCGTGGTCGAGGCGGTCTTCGAGCGGCTGGAGATCAAACACGAGGTGTTCCGCTCGCTGGACAAGATCTGCAAGGCGGACGCCGTCCTGGCCACCAACACCTCCGCCATCCCGGTGACCCAGATCGCGGCGGTCACCGAGCGCCCCGAGGCCGTCGTCGGCACCCACTTCTTCTCGCCGGTACCGATGATGAAGCTCTGCGAGCTGGTCCGCGGCCACCGGACCAGCGACGCCACCCTGGACACGGCGAAGTCGTTCGCCGAGGGGATCGGCAAGACCGTCGTGGTGGTCAACCGCGACATCGCCGGCTTCGTCACGACCCGGCTGATCTGCGCCCTGGCCATGGAGGCGGTCAGGCTCGTCGAGGCGGGCGTCGTCTCCGCCGAGGACCTGGACACCGCCTGCCGGCTCGGCTTCGGGCACGCCATGGGCCCGCTGGCCACCGTGGACCTGACCGGGGTCGACGTGCTGCTCAACGCGACCCGCAACATCTACACCGACACGGCCGACGAGAAGTTCTTCCCGCCCGAACTGCTCCAGCGCATGGCCACCGCCGGCGAACTGGGCCGCAAGACCGGCCAGGGCTTCTACCCGTACTGACGCGAGGGGGGAGGCCGCCAGCGGGGCGGCCTCCCCGCGGCTCAGCCGTCGCGGCTGGTGGTCCAGCGGAAGGTGGTGAGGCAGAGCACCAGGCCGATCACGCACCAGGCACCGAGCACCAGGGCGACGCGGGTCAGCTCGAACGAGCCGCCGGGCTCGTCGGCGGCGAAGCTCTCCGGCAGGAAGACCGCGCGCAGCCCCTGGCACATCCACTTGAGCGGGAAGAGTGCCGCCACCTGTTGCATCCAGTCGGGCAGCCGGGTGAAGACGAAGAAGACCCCGGAGGTGAACTGGAGCACCAGCGCGATCGGGGTGACCACCGCCGAGCCGCTGCGGGCGGTGCGGGCCAGCGACGAGATCGCGATGCCGCAGAGGGTGCAGGCGGTGATCCCCAGGGTGGAGACCCAGGCGAAGGTCAGCCACGCCGTCGCGGTCCCCGGCAGGTCGAGACCGAACAGGGCGACCGAGACCGCGAGCAGCAGGGCGGTCATCACGACGCCGATCACCAGCACCATGATCACCTTGCCGGCGAACCAGACCCACTTCGGCATCGGCGTGCCCCGGTAACGCTTGAGCACACCCCGGTCCCGCTCGATCGGGATCCAGATGCCGAGGTTCTGGAAGCTGACGGTCAGCAGGCCGGTGGCGATCATTCCGGTGATGAAGTACTGCGTGTAGTCCACCCCCGGCGCGATCTCCTCGTCGAAGATCGAGGCGAAGATCAGCACCATGATGAGCGGGAAGCCCAGCGTGAACACGACGGACTCCCGGCTGCGCAGGAACTGCCGGATCTCCAGCCGCCCCTGACGCAGGGCGAGACCGGTCGGCCCGAGCCGACGGGCTGCCGCGGTGGCGGGCGCCGGCGCCGCCGGCTTCGTCGTGGTGGTCATCGGTGTCCGATCATCCTCAGGTAGATGTCTTCCAGGGTGGGTCGGGTGACGGTCAGGCCGGGGACCTCACCGTCGAAGCGCGCGCCCAGTTCCGCCACCAGCGCCGTCGGTGTCGCGCTCTGCGCGCTGGAGACGCGGCCGTCCGGGGTACGCCAGGAGACCGTGGCGAGCGCCTCCTGCCGGTCGCCGAGCCGGTTCGGGGCGGCCACCTCGACCAGCCGGCCGCCGGCGATCACGCCGACCCGGTCGGCGAGCGCCTCGGCCTCGTCCAGGTAGTGCGTGGTGAGCACGATGGTGGTGCCGGCGGCCGAGAGATCCCGGATCAGCTCCCAGAACTCGCGCCGGGCCTCCGGGTCGAAGCCGGTCGTCGGCTCGTCCAGGAAGAGCAGCTCCGGGCGGCCGATGATGCCGAGCGCCACGTCGAGGCGGCGCTTCTGCCCGCCGGAGAGGGTGTGCGTACGGGCGCGGGCCTTGCCGGTCAGCCCGACCCGCTCGATCACCTTGTCCGGGTCGTCCGCAACCGGATAGAAGCCGGCGAAGTGCCGCACCACCTCGGCGACGGTCAGCTCGTCGAACTCCCCGGTGCCCTGCAGGACGATGCCGACCCGCCCTCGCCAGTCACGGGTCGGCAGGGCCGGGTCGCTGTCGAGCACGCGTACCTCGCCGGCGTCGCGGTGGCGGTAGCCCTCCAGGATCTCCACGGTGGTGGTCTTGCCGGCGCCGTTCGGACCGAGCAGGGCGAAGACCTCGCCCCGGCGGACGTCCAGGTCCAGTCCGGCCACCGCGACGGTGTCGCCGTACGCCTTGCGAAGCCCTCGGACCTGGATCGCGACGTCGTCACTCATGCCGTCAAGTGTGCGGCCCGCGGCTACCCACCGTGCGCACCGGGGTGGTGGTCCGCACCACCGGGGGCCGCTCCGGGCGTCACCTCCACCGGGCTGTGGGTTTTGGCACAACCCGTTTTACTGAACGGTAACTTAAACTCCGGCCATGGACGAGAAGGCACTGCCGGGCCGGCTGCCGGAGCGCGACCGCCCCTGGGTGATGCGCACGTACGCGGGCCACTCGTCGGCCGCCGCGACCAACGCGCTCTTCCGCCGCAACCTGGCCAAGGGCCAGACCGGCCTGTCGGTCGCCTTCGACCTGCCCACCCAGACCGGCTACGACCCCGACCACGAACTCGCCGCCGGCGAGGTCGGTCGGGTCGGCGTCCCGGTGTCGCACCTGGGCGACGCGCGGGCGCTGTTCGACGGCCTCCCGCTGGCTGGGACGAACACCTCGATGACGATCAACGCGCCGGCCATGTGGCTGCTCGGCCTCTACGGCACGGTCGCCACCGAGCAGGGCGCCGCGCTCGCCCGCTGTGCGGGCACCACCCAGAACGACATCATCAAGGAGTACCTCTCCCGGGGGACGCACATCTTCCCGCCGGCCGCCTCGTTGCGGTTGACCGCCGACGTGATCGCCTACACGCTGCGCGAGATGCCGCGGTGGAACCCGGTCAACATCTGCTCGTACCACCTCCAGGAGGCCGGTGCCACGCCGGTGCAGGAGGTCGGCTTCGCGCTCGCCACGGCGGTGGCGGTGCTCGACTCGGTACGCGACTGCGGTCAGGTGTCGGCCGAGCGGATGGGCGACGTGGCGCAGCGGATCTCGTTCTTCGTCAACGCCGGTGTGCGGTTCGTCGAGGAGATCGCCAAGATGCGCGCCTTCGGCGTGCTGTGGGACGAGATCACCCGCGACCGGTACGGCGTGCGGAACCCGAAGCAGCGCCGCTTCCGGTACGGCGTGCAGGTCAACTCGCTCGGCCTGACCGAGGCCCAGCCAGAGAACAATGTGCAGCGCATCGTGCTGGAGATGCTCGGCGTCACCCTCTCCCGGGACGCGCGGGCCCGGGCGGTGCAGTTGCCCGCCTGGAACGAGGCGCTCGGCCTGCCCCGCCCGTGGGACCAGCAGTGGTCGCTGCGGATGCAGCAGGTGCTCGCGTACGAGTCGGACCTGCTGGAGTATCCGGACCTGTTCGCCGGTTCGCACGTGATGACCGCGCTGGCCGACGGGATCGTCGGCGGTGCCCGGGTCGAGTTGGCCACGGTGTTGGAGATGGGCGGCGTGGTAGCCGCGGTGGAGTCCGGCTATCTCAAGAGCGCCCTGGTCGCCTCGCTGGCGCGGCGGCGGCGCCGGATGGAGGCCGGCAGCGAGGTGGTGGTCGGCGTCAACCGGTTCACCGAGACCGAGCCCTCCCCGCTGACCGCCGCCGGTGCCGAGGCGGTCCAGCAGGTGGACCCGGCGGTGGAGGTGGCCGCCTGCGACGCCGTACGCCGGTGGCGGGCCGACCGGGACGCGGCGGCCGTGGACGCGGCACTGGCCCGGCTACGCGCCGACGCGGCGAGCACGACGAACCTGATGGCCGCCACCCTGACATGTGTCCGTGCCGGGGTGACCACCGGCGAGTGGGCGGCGGCGCTGCGGCAGGTCTTCGGCGAGTACCGGGCGCCGACCGGGCTGGCCGGCGGGGTCACCACCGGCGGTGACGACTCGCTGGTCGAGGTCCGCGCGCGGGTCGCGGCCACCGCCCGCGAGCTGGGCGGTGGGCGGCTGCGACTGCTGGTCGGCAAGCCCGGTCTGGACGGTCACTCCAACGGCGCCGAACAGATCGCGGTACGCGCCCGCGACGCCGGCTTCGAGGTGGTCTACCAGGGCATCCGGCTCACCGCCGGGCAGATCGTGGCCGCTGCGGTGGAGGAGGACGTGGACCTGGTCGGGCTCTCCGTGCTCTCCGGCTCGCACCTGGCGGTGGTGCCCGCGGTGCTCGACGGCCTGCGCTCCGCCGGCCGGCCCGACCTGCCGGTGGTGGTCGGCGGCATCATCCCCGCCCCGGACGCCGAGCGGTTGCGGGCCGCCGGGGTGGCCCGGGTGTTCACCCCGAGGGACTTCGCCCTGACCGCCATCATCGACGAGTTGGTCACCGTCGTCCGCGAGGCCAATGACCTCTGACTGCGACTCCGGGCCTCGGGGCGGCGATCCGGCTGTGGCGGCCGGTGAGCGGATCAGACGCGGAAGCCCGCCTCACGCGCCGCCTGCCGCTCCCGGCGCCGCTCGGCCCGTCGGCGCAGCAACCAGGGGAGGAAGAGCACCGACCCGACCAGGAACACCAGCACCAGCACCGGCAGGATGATCGCGACGAGCGACATGACCACGCTGGTGGCGTCCTCGGCGGTGCTCGCCACCGGGGCGCCCAGCCCGGCCGTGGTCGCGTTGATGACCGGCCGGGCGGCCGACTTGAGCAGATGCACGCCGAGCGCGATCAGCACCCCGACCAGCACCGGCAGCCACTGGCCGCCGCCGGCGAAGAAGCTGTCCGGGTCGCTGACCGTCACCGTCTCCGACGCCGAGCCGGCGCCGAACGCCAGGCCGCCGGCGGTCGGTCGGACCACCGTCTGCACCACGTCGTTCACGTGGTCCACCACCGGTACCTTGTCCGCGACCACCTCGACGGCGAGCAGCACCGCGAGGATCCCCAGCACCCAGCCGTTGCCGAGCCACTGCCAGCCGCCGGGCAGGTCGATGACGCTGGTGTAGCGGGCCAGCAGGCCCGTGATCAGCAGCGGGATGTAGGCGTTCAACCCCGCCGAGGCGGCGAGGCCGGTACCGGTGAGCACTTCGAGCACGATCTCAGCATCGCACCGGCACGCCAGTGCCGCTCGATGGCGATGCCCGGTGACTCCGCTACCCTCTCTCGGGTGCGGTTGGTGATTGCGAAATGCTCGGTGGACTATGTCGGACGGCTCTCGGCTCACCTGCCGCCGGCGACCCGGCTGTTGATGGTGAAGGCGGACGGGTCGGTCTCCATCCATGCCGACGACCGGGCGTACAAGCCGTTGAACTGGATGAGCCCGCCGTGCCGGTTGGAGGAGGCTCCCGGCGTCTGGCGGGTGGTCAACAAGGCCGGCGAGGAACTGCGGATCACCCTGGAGGAGATCTTCCAGGACACCTCCTACGAGCTGGGCGTCGACCCGGGGCTGCGCAAGGACGGCGTCGAGGCGCATCTGCAGGAGTTGCTGGCGGCCAACCCGGAGACGCTGGGCGAGGGGTTCACCCTGGTCCGCCGCGAGTACATGACCGCCATCGGCCCGGTCGACCTGCTCTGCCGGGACGCCGGCCTGGGCGCGGTCGCGGTAGAGGTGAAACGCCGTGGCGAGATCGACGGTGTGGAGCAGCTCACCCGCTATCTCGAACTGCTCAACCGGGATCCGCTGCTCGCTCCGGTCGCCGGGGTCTTCGCCGCCCAGGAGATCAAGCCGCAGGCCCGGGTGCTCGCCACCGACCGGGGAATCCGCTGCGTGGTGGTGGACTACGACCGGCTGCGCGGCATCGAGCGCGACGAGCTGACGCTCTTCTAGTCACCGGCCGTAGAGCAGCTTGACCGCCTTCACCAGGCGGGCGATGTCGGCCGGGGTGCGCTCGAACGTGGTCGACGGCAGCAGTGACCGGGCCCGGCGGCGGGTGATCGCCTTGGCCCGGCCGAACTCACGCAGCCCGTCCTCGCCGTGGACCCGGCCGAAGCCCGACTCGCCGACCCCGCCGAACGGCAGGGTGGACATGCCGGCGAAGGTGAGGGTCGAGTTGACCGACGCCATGCCGGAGCGCAGCCGCCGGGCGATCGCGACCGCGCGCCGCTGGCCGAAGACCGAGCCACCCAGCCCGTACGGCAGCGCGTTGGCCCGGGCGAGAGCCTCGTCGGCGTCGCGGACCCGGTTGATGGTCAGGGTGGGGCCGAAGGTCTCCTCGCGGACCGCGGCGGCATCCTCCGGCACCTCCACCAGCACGGTCGGGCGGGCGTACGGGGCTGCACCGCGTCCGGACCGCCGAGCACGGCACGGCCGCCCCGGGCCAGCGCGTCCTCGATGTGGCGCCGGATGACGTCGAGCTGACCGGGCATGGTGATCGGGCCGAGGTCCGCGCCGTCGGGGCCTACGGTGAGGCGGCCGGCGCGTTCGACGACCCTGCCGACGAAGGCATCGAAGACCGGCTCCACGGCGTAGACCCGCTCGATGCCGACGCAGCTCTGCCCGGCGTTGGTCATCGCACCCCAGACGCACGCCTCGGCGGCCGCGTCCAGGTCGGCATCCGTGTCCACGATCATGGCGTCCTTGCCGCCGGCCTCCAGCAGCACCGGTGTCAGCGTCTCGGCGCAGGCCGCCATCACCTTCTTGGCGGTGGCGGTCGAGCCGGTGAAGGCGAGCTTGTCGACGCCGGCGCGGCACAGTGCGGCGCCGACGTCGCCGAGCCCGTGCACGGCGGTGAACACCGGCTGCTCGGGCACCACCTCGGCGAAGGTGTCGACGAGCCACTGACCGACGATCGGCGTGTACTCGCTGGGCTTGAAGACCACGGCGTTGCCGGCGGCCAGCGCGTACGCCACGGAGCCGAGGGGGGTGAGGACCGGATAGTTCCACGGCCCGATGACGCCCACCACTCCGTGGGGTTGGTACTCCAGGTGGGCCGAGAACTCGGCCAGCACCAGCCGTGAGCGGACCCGGCGGGGGCCGAGCACCCGACGGGCGTTGCGGGCCGCCCAGTCGACGTGCTCCACGGCGCCCACGATCTCGACGAGTGCGTCGGCGACCGGCTTGCCGCTCTCGGCGTGCATCAGCTCCGCCAGCTGTTCCATCCGCTGGGCGAGCAGGCGGCGCCAGCGCAGCAGGCGGTCCCGCCGCCCGGCGAAGCCGAGCCCCGCCCACCACTGGCCGGCGGCGCGCCCGCTCGACGGCACGTTCCACGTCCACCGCGGCGGCGACCGGGACGCGACCCGCCTCGTCTCCCGTCGCCGGGCTGGTCGAGACCAGCTCGGCGGCCTCGATGGCCGGGGTGCCGGGGGGTCGCACAGCCGTCATGGCGGAAGTCTAGACCCGAGAGCTACTCGCCGGTAGGGGTGCCGAACCCGGGCGAGTCCCGAGGGAGCGGTTGGGAGTTTCGCCGTATGTTCGCCGAAAGGGGCGAGCGGAAGGTGCCCGCCCGGTCACCCAGAGACGGCCGGCCGGTGGTGGAGACGGCCACCTGGTGGTGACAGGCTGGCCGGGGGTGGCCGCGCGGGGTGGAGGTGTGACTGTTCATGGAGAAGCATCCGCAACTGGTTCCGCTGCTTACTGTCGCCGCCGGGCCGATGAGAGGGCTCAGCTTCCGGCTGGGCCACCGGCCGCAGGTGATCGGCCGCGACCCGGCGGTCGACATCGTTGTGCACGACCCGCACCTGAGCCGTCGGCACGCGGAGATCTGGCTGGCCGGCGAGGGCGTGTCCCTGGTGGACCTGGGATCCACGAACGGCACCTGGGTCAACGATCTCCGGGCTGCCGGCGTGGCCCGGCTCACCGACGGTGACGTGATCCGCATCGGGCATACCGAGCTGAGGTTCGTCGACCCGGGTCTGGCCCGGACCGACCCGGTGGGCCTGAGCTTCGAACTGCCCCGCCAGGGGCGGCGACCGGCCGTGCCGCGGCCCGCCGCACCCGGCCCGGCAGCGGTGGTGACCGCGCGCCGCTGACGGCGACGGACGCCATCGGCCGGGCGTGGTTCGTGGCGGTCGGACACATGGACCGGTCGTGACGCCCGTGGCATCATCCGGCGGATGAAGACCGAGCAGCACGTCGTGTCCGTGAACGGGATCACCCAGGCCGTCCGGGTGGCCGGCCCCGCCGACGGGGCGCCGGTGCTGCTGGTCCACGGCAACTGCTCATCGGCTGCCTTCTGGGAGCCGCTGGTGCGGCGCCTGCCGGAAACGCTGCGGGTCGTCGCGCCGGACCTGCGCGGCTACGGCGGTACGCAGACCGCGCCGGTGGACGGCAGCCGCGGGCTGACCGACTTCGCCGACGACCTGGTGGCGCTGCTCGACGAGCCGTCCCTCTTCGCCCTGGGCGCCCGGCCCGTGGTGGTCGGCCACTCGCTCGGCGGAGGGGTGGCGATGCGGCTGCTGGTGGACCACCCCGACCGGGTGGCCGGGCTGCTGCTCGCGGCGCCCGTGTCGCCGTACGGCTTCGGCGGCACCCGGGACCTGGCGGGCACTCCCACGACGCCGGACTTCGCCGGCACCGGCGGCGGTACGGCGAGCGCCGACTTCGTCACGCGGCTCGCCGCCGGTGACCGCAGTGCCGAGGCGCGGACCAGCCCGCGCAGCGTGCTCCGGGCCGCCTATGTGGCGGACCCGTCCTGCCTCGGCGACGACGAGGAGATGCTGCTCGACAGCCTGCTCTCCACCGCGACCGGCACCGACAACTACCCCGGCGACGCGGTGGCATCGCCGAACTGGCCGGGGACGGCGGCGGGTCGTCGCGGAGTGCTCAACGCGCTCGCCCCGGCACATTTCCGGATCGCCGACCAACTGGTCGCCGTGGCGTCCAAACCCCCGGTGACCTGGATCCGCGGCGACTCGGACGTGATCGTCTCCGACACGTCCCTGTTCGACCTGGCCCAGTTGGGGGCGCTGGGCGCGCTGCCCGGCTGGCCCGGGCCGGAGGAGTGCCCGCCGCAGCCGATGGTGGGGCAGACCCGGGCGGTGCTCGACCGGTACGCCGCCGCCGGTGGCAGCTACCGCGAGGTGACGTTGCCCGGCTGCGGACACAGCCCGCACCTGGAACGGCCGGCGGAGTTCGTCGCGGAACTGCTCGCCCTCGCCGGCGTCGGTCCGGCCTGACCTCGTCGGCGGGCCGGCCGCACCACGCCGGCCCGCGGGGCCGGTGAAATATGCCACGCCGCCTCGACAACCATGCGGCGCGTGGCAGACTCGCGCGCATAACCTTAGCGGCCGTTCATGTCCGGCCGTACGGACGCGGACAGGGGAGGCCGGGTCGTGGCGCGCGAGTTCACCAGCGTGGGCGTGGTGGGTCTGGGCACCATGGGTGCCGGCATCGTGGAGGTCTTCGCCCGCAACGGCATCGACGTGGTCGCCGTGGAGATCTCCGACGCCGCCCTGGAGCGTGGCCGGGCCAACCTGACCGGCTCGACCGATCGCGCGGTGACCAGAGGCAAGCTCGCCGAGGCCGACCGGGACGCCCTGCTGGCCCGCGTCGACTTCCAGGTCGGGCTCGACGCGCTGCACGCGGTGGACCTGGTCATCGAGGCGGTGCCCGAGCAGCTCGACCTCAAGCAGCGGATCTTCGCCGAGCTGGACCGGGTGTGCCCGCCGGAGGCCATTCTCGCCACCAACACGTCGTCGCTGAGTGTCACCGAGGTCTCGGTCGCCACGGCCCGGCCCAAGCAGGTCATCGGCCTCCACTTCTTCAATCCAGCGCCGGTGATGAAGCTGGTCGAGGTCGTTCGCACGGTGGTCACCTCCGCCGACGTCGTCGCGGACGTGGAGGCGCTCTGCGGGCGGCTCGGCAAGGTCGACGTGACCATCAGCGACCGGGCCGGGTTCATCGCCAACGCGCTGCTCTTCGGCTACCTCAACCACGCGGTCGGCATGGTCGAGTCCCGGTACGCCACCCGCGAGGACATCGACGCCGCGATGAAGCTCGGCTGTGGGCTGCCGATGGGCCCGCTCGCGCTGATGGACCTGATCGGGCTGGACACCGCGTACGAGATCCTGGACACCATGTACCGCCGTGGCGGGCGGGACCGCCGGCACGCCCCGGTGCCGCTGCTCAAGCAGATGGTGACCGCGGGTCTGCTCGGCCGGAAGTCCGGCCGGGGCTTCTACACCTATCAGCGGCCGGGCTCACCGACGGTCGTACCGGACGAGCAGACGCCGGTCGCGGTGGGGCCGGTAGGCGCCGACGGCGGCATCGCGACCGCCGGTGCCGGCAGCGCGAGCCCCGTGACCAAGGTCGGAGTCGTCGGTTCCGGGACGATGGCCACCGGGATCATCGAGGTCTTCGCCAGGGCCGGGATCGAGGTCGTCTCGGTGACCCGGGGGGCCGAGAGGTCCGCCCAGGTCTTCGAGGCGGTCCAGACCTCGCTCGACAAGGGCGTCGTCCGGGGCAGGCTCGGCGAGGCGGACCGGGACGCCGCGCTCGGCCGGATCAACTGGTCGGCGACGCTGGAACACCTGGCCGACGTCGATCTGGTCATCGAGGCGGTGGTCGAGGAGTTGAGCGTCAAGAAGGCGATCTTCGCCAGCCTGGACGAGATCTGTAAGCCGGGCGTCGTGTTGGCCACCACCACCTCCTCGCTGCCGGTGATCGACGTGGCGATGGCCACCCAGCGCCCGGCCGACGTGGTGGGCCTGCACTTCTTCAACCCCGCTCCGGTCATGCCGCTGGTGGAGATCGTCCAGACGATCCGGACCTCGGCGGAAACCACGGCAACCGCCCGTGCGGTCTGTGCCGCGCTCGACAAGACCGCGGTGGTCTGCGGCGACCGGTCCGGTTTCGTCGTCAACGCGCTGCTGTTCCCCTACCTCAACGACGCGGTACGGATGCTGGAGACCAGCTATTCCACCGCCGACGACATCGACCACGCCATGAAGCTCGGCTGCGGCTACCCGATGGGGCCGTTCGAACTGCTCGACGTGGTCGGCCTGGACGTGGCGCTGGCCATCCAGCGGGAGTTGTACCTGGAACTGCGCGAGCCCGGCTTCGCGCCGGCACCGCTGCTGGAACACCTGGTCACCGCCGGCTACCTCGGTCGCAAGGCCGGCCGCGGATTCCGCGACCACACCCACCGGTGAGCCGGCCGTCGCTGGTACGCCCGTACCCTGGATGACGTGAGTCCTCGTCGCAACCGGCCCCGTCGTGACGACGCCGAGCGGTTGGACGCCGAGCGGGCCCGGCACGGCGTCGCCTCGGTGCAGCAGTGGCGTGACGGTGACTGGCAGGTGCGGGGCATCAGCGGCGGCGCGTCCACCAAGACGTACCGTTGCCCCGGTTGCGACCAGGAGATCCGGCCCGGCGTGGCGCACGTCGTGGCCTGGCCGGCGGACGGCCGGGGCGACCTGACCGACCGGCGACACTGGCACAGCGGCTGCTGGCGGGCCCGGGACCGGCGGGCCCCGGCGATCCAGCGCGGTCGGCGGGGCGGGAGACTGGAGGCATGAGCAAACCGATCCGTGCGTCCTCGATCCTGCCGGGGCACCGGGAGGAGATCGAGCTGCACACCGCGGACGGCCTGCGCCTGGTCGGCGAGCTGGCTCGCCCGGCCGACCGGGCGCCCGCGGCCACCCTCGTCTGCCTGCACCCGCTGCCCACCCACGGCGGGATGATGGACAGCCACGTGTTCCGCAAGGCGGCCTGGCGGCTGCCCGCGCTGGCCGACCTGGCCGTGCTCCGGTTCAACACCCGGGGCACCAGCAGCGTGCGTGGCACCAGCGAGGGGGCGTTCGACTCGGCCGTCGGCGAGCGCTTCGACGTCGCCGCCGCCATCGAGTACGCCGAGTTCCACGAACTGCCGAACGTCTGGCTGCTCGGCTGGTCGTTCGGCACCGACCTGGCGCTGCGCTACGGCTGCGACCCGGCGGTGACCGGGGCGATCCTGCTCTCCCCGCCGCTGCGCTTCGCCGGCGCCGCCGACCTGGGCCAGTGGGCCGAGTCGGCCAAGCCGCTGACCGCGCTGGTGCCGGAGTTCGACGACTACCTGCGCCCGGAGCAGGCTCGCGAGCGGTTCGCGGCGGTGCCGCAGGCCGAGGTGGTCGGCGTGCCCGGCGCGAAGCACCTGTGGGTCGGTGACGCCGAGACGGTCCTGGACGAGGTGGTCCGGCGGGTCAATCCGGCGGTGCCGGTGCCGTTGCCGACCACCTGGGACGGCCCGATGGAGACCGGCGACGCCAGCGCGTACGCAGACCGTACGGTCGCCGCGTTCGCCGACACGCCGGTGTCGGGCCCGCCGCAGCGCCGCGCCGACTGATTTCTCCGCCCGGTCCCGCAAGCCGGGTCGCCCGCGCCGCCGCGGATCGATCGCCGCCATCGCCACCGGCGTGCCCTGCCGCGCCTCAGTCGGAAGTGACCTTGCTCGGCTTGGCGCTGCGTTCGTCGATGGTCGGCTTGGTCGGGCGCTTGCCGTTCTCGCCGGTGCTGGTGATCTTGGTCGGGGTGGCGCCCCGGCCGCCTTCCCCGGGCACGGCCGCCACCGTCGGCTCGCCCTCCACCCCGCGCTCGCGGTGCCGCCGTCGACGCTGGTCGGCTCGGTGGCCGGCTTCGCCGCCGCGGAGTCCTCGACGGTGGTGACCGGCTCGCCGACCGGCTTCGTCTCGGGGCCGGCGTCGTCACCGGCAGGGCCGCCACCATCGGCCGGAGCGTCGCTGGGAACGGCGGCATCGTCCCCGGTCGGTCGTCCGCCGTTGGCCGAGGCCCCGGTGGGAACGGCGGTGCGATTCTCCCCGGCGGGACGTCCGCCGTCGGCCGGGACCGCAGTGGGGATCACGAGGGCATTCTCCCCGGCGGGGCGTCCGCCGTTGGCTGACGGGCTGCCGGCGGCCGCCGCGACCGAGCCGGCCGCCGTGGTCGGACCCGTCGGCGTGGTCGAGCCCGCCGGTGGCGGCGAGGTCGGCACCGGCGGAGCCGATGCCGACTGCAGACGCAGGTCGAGCAGTTTGCGCTGCAACTCGTCGGACTCCTGCCGGAACTTCCAGGTTTCCTGGCGCAGGTCGGCGAGCTGCTGCTGGGCCTTGGCGATCTCCAGCATCACGTGGGCGAGCTGCTGACGGCCGGACGCGGCCTCCTGCTGGGTCGCCGCCAGGTGCTGCTGGGTGGTGGCCAGGTGTTGCTGGGTGGTGGCCGCGTACTCCTCGAACTGGCGGCGGGAGGCGGCGACGTGCTCGTCCGCCTCGCGCCGCACGGTGGTGACGTGCTCGTCGGCCTCGCGCCGGGTCGTGGCGGCGTACTCGTCGGCGTCGCGCGCCAGCTCAGCGGCCTGTTCCTCGGCCCGCCCGCGCACCGTGGCCGCCTCCTGCTCGGCGGCCCGGCGGATCTGGTCGGCGCCCTGCTCGATCTCGTTCTTCCGCGCGGTGTACTCCGACTCCAACTGCGCACGGCGGGTCTCGAAGCCGGACTCCAACTCGGCGGTGCGGGTGCGGATCCGCTCGTCCAGCTCGGCGTTGCGGCTCTTGTACTGCTTCTCCAGCTGGTCGCGGCGGGCGGTGAACTCGCGTTCGATGGTCCCCTGGCGCTCGGCCAGTTCCCGGTCGACCGCCTCGCGCCGACCGTTGACCTCCTTCTCCACCCCGGCCCGCCAGGCACCCAGCTCCTGCTGGGCCTGCGCCCGAGCGTGCTGGACGTACGCCTCGGTCTCGCCGCGCATGCGTTGGGCGTACGCCTCGGTCTCGGCGCGGGTGCGCTTGGCCGCCTCGGTCGCCTGGGTGCTCAACCGCTCGGCCTCCTGGCGGGCCTTGTTGCGGGCCGCCCGACCGGCCTCGGAGGCGTCGTCGATGATCTGTTTGGCCTCCTGGCGAGCCTTGGCGTGGGTGGCCCGCCCGGCCTCGGTGGCCTGGTCGACCAGGCGCTTGGCCTCCCGCTGGGCGTTGGCGTGCATCTCCTTGGCCGCGTCGCGCAGCTGGGTCGCCTCCTGCTGGGCGGTGGCGTACGCCTCGCGGGCCGCGTCGCGCAGCTTGGTCGCCTCCTGCTGGGCCCGGGTGTGGATCTCCTTGGCCCCGTCCCGCAGCTGGGTGGCCTCCTGCTCGGCGCGGGCCAGCGCCTCCTGGGCGGTCTTGCGCAGCCGGGCGGCCTCCTCCTCGGCCGCCTTGCTGGCGGCCTCCGCCTCCGCCCGGCGTGCCGCGGCGTGCCGTTCCTCCTCGGATCGGCGGGCGGCCAGGGCGATCTCGAAGTCCTTGAGCGCCGTGGCCGCTTCGGCGCGGGCCTCGTCGATGATGTGCTCGGCGGCGGCCCGGCGCGCCTCGATCTCCTCGTTCGCGGCGGCGAGGATGTCCTCGGCCTGCTCCTCGGCGAGGGTGAGGATCTGCTCCACCCGCGGACCGAGGTGCCGGAATGCGGCTCGGTCGACGACCGCGACCTGCTTGCGTACCTGAGCCAGGTCGCGCTGCAACACCTCGACCTGGCCGGCCAGCTTGTGGATCTGCGTGTAGGCCTGTTCGCGTTCGGCCGCGAGCGCGGCGATCTCGTGCTCCGCACGAGCGACGTACCGGTCGACTTGCCGTTTCTCGTACCCCCGCAGGGCTGACTCGAAGCTGGGCTCCGTGGTCACGTCCCCGCCGAGCGCGAACAGTTCCTCGCCGTGCGACATGCTCCCATCCTCACACGCATCGGGCCCTCCTGGGGCGATACGGACGCCCCTGTTGGGACCTACTTCACGGCGGTGGAAGGGCGGCGCAGGTAGCCGCCGCGAAGGCAGGGCGACGCGGGGTGCCACCGGTCATCCCGGTGTCACCCCGCGCCGTGGATCATGCCCCGGTGGTCCTGGTCAGCTGGTGGTGTCGGCGGCCACCTTGTCGTCGGCGCCGTCCGCCTTCTTGGCCGGCTTGTCCGCCGCCGCGGCGGCGTTCGCGTTGGGCACGCCCGGAACGATGCCGGCCAGGCCGGAGAGCATCTGCCCGAGCTGCGAGGTGACGGCGTCCTTCTGCCGGGTGAGGTCCTCGACCTCGCGGCGGGCCGCCTGGGTGGTCAGCTCGGCCTCGGTGCGAGCCTCGTTGAGCTGGCGCTGCGACTCGGCGCGTGCCTCGTTCAGCGTCCGGTCCGCAAGCGCCTTGGCCTTCTCGACCGTCTCGGTGGCGTTGCGCTCCGACTCGACCCGGCGGGCCTCGGCCCGCTGCTCGATCTCCTTGGCGCGGTCCTGCGCGGCCCGAGCCCGCTGCTCGGCCTCGCTGACCAGCTTCTGGGTCTGCGCGACCTGCGCGGCGTGCCGCTCCGACTCCTCGCGCTCGGCCTTCTCCCGCCGCTCCGCGAGCTGCAGCTCCAGCGCCTGAAGATCCTTGTCGCGCTTGTCGCGGGCGTCGGTGAGCAGCTTGGTCGCCTCCGCGCGCTTGTCCTCGGCCTCGCGGGCGGCCTTCGCCCGCTGCTGGGTGATCTCGCGTTCGGCGGTGGCGCGCAGGGTGGCGACCTCCCGCTCCACGGTCGATTTCAGCTCGGCGACCTCGTGGGCGGTCACCGTACGCAGCTGCTTGGTCTCCCGCTCGGCGTCGGCGCGCAACGTGTCGGCCTCACGACGGGCCTGGACGCGCACCTCGGCGGCCTCCCGCTCGGCGGTGGTGCGGACGTTGCCCGCCTCCCGCTCGGCGGTGGCCTTCATCGCCGCCGCCTCGGCGCGCGCCTTGTCGGTGATCTCGCGGGCCTCGAGGCGGGCGGCGGAGAGGATCCCTTCCGACTCGCGCTTGGCCTCGTTGCGGTGGTCGTTGGCCTGCTCTTCGGCGAGCCGGAGGATCTGCTCCACCCGGGTGCCGAGGCCGGACAGCGTGGGCCGGCTGTTCTCCTCCAGCTGCTTGCTGGTGTCGGTGAGCTTCTGCTCGAGGGCGGTGAGCCGCTGCTCGGACTGCCGGAGCCGGCGCTGCGCGTCGTTGAGTGCCTGCTCGGCGTCGGCGCGGTCCTTGTTGGCCTGGCTGAGCGCGGCGTTCAGCCGGCCGATGAAGTCGTCGACCTGACCGGTGTTGTATCCGCGCAGGCCAACCGTGAAATCGGGCTGCGAGTTCGCGTTATCGAAGAACGCGAGAGGGGAGGACTGCTGCTGGGGCATTGGGACATACTGGCAGACCCCCCGGGGTGCTTCGCAAGAGCGTGCCACCCTTTGCCGTCCTCATTACATGGTCAACTCCGCAGGGTGTCGGGCCAACGGGTCGACCGGCGGATCTTGCCAGCTCCGGGGCGAGCCGGGCGGCACGGAGCGTGACATGGAAAAGGACCACGGGGCGTACCCGCGGTCCTTTGTTTCCATGCCGGCCCGATCACACGAATGGGCGCCCGGGCCGGGCATGTGGAAAGCCAATCGCGGTTCACCGAATGGCCATCGGTGCCTCGTCCGTCAGGTCAGCGCTCGCGGAACCGGTCGACGGCGTCGGCGTGTCGCGCGCGCAGTTCGCTCGACGAGCGGACGGGTTCAGTGCTCGGCCGCCGGCTGCACGAGTTCGACCAGGATGCCGCCGGCGTCCTTCGGGTGCACGAAGTTGATCCGCGAGTCGGCGGTGCCGCGCCTCGGCTGGTCGTAGAGCAGCCGCAGGCCACGCTCGCGCAGCGCCGCGCAGGCCACGTCGATGTCGGTCACCGTGTACGCCACCTGCTGCACGCCGGGGCCGTTGCGGTCCAGGAACCTCGCGATCGTCGAGTCCGGGGTCAACGGGGCGAGCAGCTGCACGCAGCCGCCCTCGGCCGTCGGCCCGACCGCCAGCATCGCCTCGCGGACACCCTGCTCGGTGTTCGTCTCGACGTGCACGCAGCGCATCCCGAAGGTGCGCCGGTAGAAGTCGATCGCCGCGTCGAGGTCGGCCACGGCGACCCCGACATGGTCGATGCGGCGCAGGCCGACGTCTGTGAGATAGTCGGCAGCGGGCTCGGCGGGGGAGTTCTCAGGCATGACGTTAGTCTGGCCGAGCAATCGTTAAGGCGTAAAGGTCGGCACCCCCTCGGAGGCAGGTATGGCTTCGGTGATCGTCAGCGGCGCGCGGACCCCGATGGGGCGCCTGCTCGGCAACCTCAAGGACGTACCGGCGACGAAGCTCGGCGGCATCGCGATCTCCGCGGCGCTGCAACGCGCCGGGGTCGCCCCCGACCAGGTGCAGTACGTGATCATGGGGCAGGTCCTCCAGGCCGGGACCGGGCAGATCCCCGCGCGGCAGGCGGCCGTGGAGGCGGGCGTCCCGATGTCCGTGCCGGCCCTGACGATCAACAAGGTCTGCCTCTCCGGGCTGGACGCGATCGCCCTGGCCGACCAGCTGATCCGGGCCGGTGAGTTCGACGTCGTGGTGGCCGGCGGCATGGAGTCGATGACCAACGCGCCGCACCTGTTGCTCGGGCAGCGTGGTGGCTACAAGTTCGGCGACGTGGTGGTCAAGGACCACATGGCGCTCGACGGGCTGACCGATGCCTGGGACTGCTGCTCGATGGGGGAGTCCACCGAGCGGCACGGCGGCACCCGGGGCATCACCCGCCAGGAGCAGGACGAGTTCGCCGCCGCCAGTCACCAGCGGGCCGCCGCGGCGCAGAAGAACGGCCACTTCGCCGAGGAGATCGCCCCGGTGGTCATCCCGCAGCGCAAGGGTGACCCGCTGGTGATCAGCGAGGACGAGGGGATCCGCCCGGACACCACCGCCGACTCCCTGGCCAAGCTCCGCCCGGCGTTCACCTCCGGCGGCACCATCACCGCCGGCAGTTCCTCGCCGATCTCCGACGGCGCCGCGGCGGTGGTCGTGATGAGCAAGGCGAAGGCGAACGAGTTGGGGCTGACCTGGCTGGCCGAGGTCGGGGCGCACGGCAACGTCGCGGGTCCGGACAACTCCCTGCACTCGCAGCCGGCCAACGCCATCCAGCACGCCCTGCGCAAGGGTGGACTGACCGTCTCCGACCTCGACCTGATCGAGATCAACGAGGCGTTCGCCCAGGTGGGTATCCAATCCGTGCGTGATCTCGGGATCAGCCCGACCAAGGTCAACGTGAACGGCGGCGCCATCGCGCTGGGTCACCCGATCGGCATGTCCGGCGCCCGGTTGGTGCTCACCCTCGCGCTGGAACTCAGGCGGCGTGGCGGCGGCACCGGGGCGGCGGCGCTCTGTGGCGGCGGCGGTCAAGGCGATGCGTTGATCATCCACGTGCCGGCCGGCGCCGAAAGTGATCTGTGAGCGGGGAGTCGAACGGCGGAAGCCCGGCCGCGGCCACCGGCTCGGTGCGTCGTAGTCGGGACGTACCCGTCCTGGTCGGGCGGGCCCGCGAGGGTGACCCTCGTGCGGTCGCCCGGCTGATCACGCTGGTGGAGTCGGGCGACGAGACGTTGCCGAGCATCGCCGCGGCGCTCGCCCCGTACGCCGGCCAGGCGCAGGTGGTCGGCCTGACCGGTTCGCCGGGGGTCGGAAAGTCGACCACCACCAACGAGTTGGTGCGTGCGCTGCGGGTCCGGGGCCACCGGGTCGGCGTGCTGGCCATCGACCCGTCCAGCCCGTTCACCGGTGGCGCGATCCTCGGCGACCGGGTGCGGATGCAGGATCACGCCACCGATCCGGGCGTCTACATCCGGTCGATGTCCAGCCGAGGACACCTCGGCGGCCTGTCGGCGGCCACCCCGCAGGCGGTGCGGGTGCTGGAGGGCGCCGGCTGCGACGTGGTGCTGGTGGAGACCGTCGGTGTCGGGCAGGCCGAGGTCGAGGTGGCCTCGCTGGCCGACACCACGCTGGTGCTGCTCGCCCCCGGCATGGGCGACGCGATCCAGGCGGTGAAGGCCGGCATCCTGGAGATCGCCGACATCTTCGTGGTCAACAAGGCCGACCGGGACGGCGCGGACGCGACCGCCCGCGACATCCAGGGCATGATCGCCCTCGGCGAGCGCGGGCCGGGCCAGTGGCGCCCGCAGGTGGTGCGGGCGATCGCCACCCGGGGCGAGGGGATCGACGACATCGCCGCCGCGATCGACAAGCACCGTGGCTGGCTCGTCGAGCACGACGAGCTGCGCCGTCGCCGCGAGGCCCGGGCCGCCGCCGAGATCGAGGCGATCGCCCTCGGTGCGCTCCGGTCCCGGATCGGCTCGCTGCGCGACGGTACGCAGCTGCCGGCGCTGGCGGCCGAGGTGGCGGCCGGCGCGCTCGACCCGTACGCCGCGGCCGACGCGTTGCTGGCCCAGCTCGCCGCCTAGTTGCTAGGCCCTGGGCCGAAGTCCCAGGCCGGCCGGCCTGCGGTCGTCGACCGCCGGCCGTGAGGCGGGGCGGGTGTCCACTGCGGACCGGCTGGGACGGTTACGCTCGCACCGTCCCGCGGATGCGGGTGGGGTGGTGCGACGGCCGCTGGGGGAAGCATGGATGCCGCTGGGGGAAGCATGGATCACGAGATGACGCAGGAGTTGCCGATGACGCCGGACGCGGTGACGGGTGGTCGTACGCACATCGCGGACGAGGTGGTGGAGAAGATCGCGGTGGCCGCGGCGAAGGCGGTTCCCGGCGTGGTCGAGCTTGGTGGCGACGTGGCCCGGTTCTTCAACGCGGTGCTCGACCGGGTCGGGCTGGACCAGGTGGGTGACGCCCGACGGGGCTGCTCGGCGCACGTCACCGACGGCGCCGCGCTGATCAACCTGGTCATCGTGATCGACGCGGGGCATCCGGTGCCCGAGGTGACCACGGCGGTACGGGTCGGGGTGACCCAGGCCGTCGAGTCGTACGGGGTGCGGGTCGATGAGATCAACATCCGGGTGGACGACGTGGCCATCGGCGGCCCGGTCGCCTGAGTCCACGCAGCTCGGGTTACCCGTCGGTACGGACTGCCTTATCGATCGTTCAGGTGGGGGCTCTAGACTCGACGTGCAGTCGAGGACTCGAGGAGGAGCCCGGGGATGAACGCCGACGAGATCGCTGCCGGGCGGGCCCGCTGGCAGGCCCGCTACGACGCGGCACGCAAGCGGGACGCCGACTTCACCACGCTGTCCGGCATGCCGGTCGAGCCGGTCTACGGGCCGCCGGAGGGGACCGCCTACCCGGGCTTCGAGCGGATCGGCTGGCCGGGCGAGTATCCGTACACCCGGGGGCTGCACCCGACCGGCTATCGCGGGCGGACCTGGACCATCCGGCAGTTCGCCGGCTTCGGCAACGCCCGGCAGACCAACGAGCGTTACAAGATGATCCTGGGCGCCGGCGGCGGCGGGCTCTCGGTCGCCTTCGACATGCCCACCCTGATGGGCCGCGACTCCGACGACCCGCAGGCGCTCGGCGAGGTCGGCCACTGCGGCGTGGCGATCGACACCGCCACCGACATGCAGGCGCTCTTCGACGGAATCGACCTGGCCGGTGTCACCACCAGCATGACCATCTCCGGCCCGGCCGTGCCGGTGTTCTGCATGTACCTGGTCGCCGCCGAGCGGCAGGGCGCCGACCTGTCCAAGCTGGACGGCACCCTCCAGACGGACATCTTCAAGGAGTACATCGCGCAGAAGGAGTGGCTCTTCGACCCCGAGCCGCACCTGCGCCTGATCGGCGACCTGATGGAGTACTGCGCCGCCGAGATCCCGCGCTACAAGCCGCTGTCGGTCTCCGGCTACCACATCCGCGAGGCCGGCTCGACCGCCGCGCAGGAGCTGGCGTACACCCTCGCCGACGGTTTCGGCTACGTCGAGCTGGGGCGCTCCCGCGGGCTGGACGTCGACGTCTTCGCCCCCGGGCTGAGCTTCTTCTTCGACTCGCACCTGGACTTCTTCGAGGAGATCGCCAAATTCCGGGCGGCCCGCCGGATCTGGGCCCGGTGGCTGCGCGACGTCTACGGCGCCACCAGCGAGAAGGCGCTGTGGCTGCGGTTCCACACGCAGACCGCCGGGGTGTCGCTGACCGCGCAGCAGCCGGTCAACAACGTGGTACGCACCGCCGTGGAGGCGCTGGCCGCGGTGCTCGGCGGCACCAACTCGCTGCACACCAACGCCCTGGACGAGACCCTCGCGCTGCCGACCGACTCCTCCGCCGAGATCGCCCTGCGTACCCAGCAGGTGCTGATGGAGGAGATCGGGGTGACCAACGTGGCCGACCCGCTGGGCGGCTCGTGGTATGTCGAGGCGCTCACCGACCGGATCGAGGCCGAGGCGGAGGAGATCTTCGCCCGGATCCGCGCCCTCGGCGGCGAGGGCCCGCACGCCATCGGCCCGATGACCTCCGGCATCCTGCGCGGCATCGAGGACGGCTGGTTCACCGGCCAGATCGCCGAGTCGGCGTTCGTGTACCAGCAGGCGCTGGAGAAGGGCGACAAGAAGATCGTCGGCGTCAACTGCCACACCGGCACCGCCGCCAAGGAACTGGAGATCCTCCGCATCTCGCACGAGGTGGAACTGGAGCAGCGGCGGGCACTCGCCGAGCGCAAGAGCGCTCGGGACGACGCCGGGGTGCGTGCCGCGGTGGCGGCGATGGTGGCGGTGAGCCGCACCGGAGAGAACATGATCCCGGCGATGCTCGACGCCGTCCGGGCCGAGGCCACCCTCGGCGAGATCTGCGACGCGCTGCGCGCCGAATGGGGCGTTTACCGCGAGCCCGCACGTTTCTGAACTCCGCCCGGCCAGGGCGGATGGGCAGGGGTGACAGTGGCAACTGTGCGGGCCGGGGGTGATCTGAGTTCGGCAGATTGCGTGCGAGACTAGGTAACCATGAGCGACCCACGGATCACCTCGTCGATCTTCACCCGCGGCGCGGTCGACCTCAGCGCGCTGCGCACCCCCGCAACCGGTTCCACCTCTGCTCCGGTCCAGGCCGGTCCCCCCGCCGGCGTACCCGGCGGAGCCGTCGGCGGAGCCACCGCCGTCGACGTGACGGAGGCGACCTTCCAGTCCGAGGTCCTGGAGCGCTCGCTGACCACACCCGTCGTGGTGGACTTCTGGGCCGAGTGGTGCGAGCCCTGCAAGCAGCTCTCCCCGGTGCTGGAGCGGCTGGCCGTGGAGGGCGGCGGCGCCTGGGTGCTGGCCAAGGTCGATGTGGACGCCAACCCGCGACTCGCGCAGATGTTCCGGGTGCAGGGCATCCCGATGGTGTACGCGGTGGTCGGCGGGCAGCCGGTCGACGCCTTCTCCGGCGTGGTGCCCGAGGCGCAGCTGCGCCAGTGGATCCAGGCGGTGCTCAAGGCCGGCGGGGTCACCGTGGCCGAGGCGGAGGATCCCCGCCTCGACGAGGCGGACGACGCCCTGATGAGCGGCGACCTGGACGCCGCCGAGCGGGCGTACCGGAAGATCCTCGCCGAGACACCGGCGGACGCCGCGGCGGAGGCCGGGCTGGCCCAGGTGGGGCTCGCCCGCCGGGTCGCCGGAGTCGACCCGCAGGCGGCACTCGCGGCGGCGGCCGACCCCGACGACGTCGACGCCCAGCTGCTCGCCGCCGACATCGAGGTGCTCAGCGGCCTCGCCGAGCAGGCGTACCAGCGCCTGGTCGGGCTGGTCCGCCGCACCGCCGGCGACGACCGGGAAAAGGTCCGCCAACACCTGGTCGGCCTGTTCACCATCGCCGGGCCGGAGGATCCCGCGGTCGCCTCGGCCCGCCGGGCCCTGGCCAGCGCCCTGTTCTGAGCCACCTGCCACGCCAGCGCGGGCCGGTGTGCCGCCGGCCCGCCCGAGACCAGAGGACGGGAGCCCATGACGCGCCGGATCGCCGTCCTCGACGCGCCGAGCAACCTCGGCCTGCGTCCGCCCACGCCGACGTCGGTCCCGGGCTGTGGCAAGGCGCCCGGCGCACTACGTGACCAGGGTCTGCTGCCCCGGCTACGGGCCCGCGACGCCGGTTGCCTGACCGCACCCCGCTACGACGCCGGTGACTGGCGCCCGGGTGACGGCGTCTGCCACGCGCGGGAGATCGCCGACTACTCCGCGGTGCTGGCCGACCGGGTCGGCGCGATCATCGACCGTGGAGAGTTCCCGGTGGTGCTCGGCGGCGACTGCTCGATCCTGATCGGCTCGGCGCTGGCCATGCACCGACTGGGCGAGGCGGTCGGCGGGCGGATCGGGCTGATCTTCGTCGACGGCCACTCCGACTTCCGGCACCCCGGCAACGCGTCGTACGTGGGCGCGGCGGCGGGCGAGAACCTGGCCCTGGTCACCGGCCGGGGCCAGGCCGACCTGGCGGCCATCGAGGGGCGGCGCCCATACTTCCGCGACATCGACGTGGTGGTGCTCGGCATCCGTGCGCAGGACGAGTACCGGCTCGACCTGCAGGCCGCCGGGATCACCACCAGACCGGTGCCGGCACTGCGCGCCGAGGGGGCGGCGCGTACCGCGCAGTGGGCGCACGAGCAACTCGCCGACTGCGTCGGCTACTGGGTGCACATCGATGTGGACGTGCTCGACCCCGCCGTGATGCCGGCGGTCGACGCACCCGACCCGGGTGGCATCGCCTTCGCCGAACTGGAGATCCTGCTCGCCGGGCTGGTCGACACGCCGCACTGCCTCGGCGTCGAGTTGACCGTCTTCGACCCCGACTACGACCCGGACGGCGAATACGCCGCCGAGATCGTCAACACCGTGGTGGCCGGCCTGCGTCCGGTCACCGCCCCCGGCTCCATGCCGCCCCGGTTGCGCCCCGAACAGCCCGAGCGTCCCGCACCCGCTCCCCGCCGGGCCGGTGGCCGCCCGGTCGTGCCGCCCGTGCCGGACGGGCACGCCCCGGTCGCCGGGGATCCCGGCCGGACCGGCACCACCACCACCGAGGCGGACGGCGCCCGCCCCGCGCCCGCCCCGGGTGGCCTGACCGCCTGACCGTCGCGGCGGCGGGTGCTCCGGTAGGCCCCGCGGTGCGGGGCCCGACCCGGTCAGCCGGCCAACGCACGCAGGAAGCGTTCCGCGATCGGTACGGCGGTGCCGCTGCCCGAGCCGCCCTTCTCCACGAAGACCGCCAGGGCGAGGTCGCCCTGCCAGCCGACGAACCAGGCGTGGGTGTTCTCCGGGTTGTTGTCGTACTCGGCGGTGCCGGTCTTGCCGTACACCGGCCCGCCCGGGGTGTCCTTCAACGCGGTGCCGGTGCCGCTGACGACCACCGCGCGCATCATCTCCCGCACGGCCGCCACCGCCTCGGGCTGCAACTCCGGGCCCGGCTCGGCCGCCGGCTCCGGAGCGGGGTCGAGGAGCAACTTCGGCGGGACGAAGCCGCCTTTGGCCACCGCCGCGGTCGCCGCGGCCATGGCCAGCGGGCTGACCACGGTCGTACCCTGCCCGATCGCCGCGGCGGCCTGCTCGGTGGCCCCACCACCCGCGGAGACCTTCCCGGTGTACGCGTCGAGCCCCACCTCCCACTGCCCCTCCAGACCCAGGGTCCGGCCGGCGACGGCGAGCCCGTCGGCGCCCAGCTGTGGGGCGAGCGCGGCAAAGGCGGTGTTGCACGACTTGGCGAAGACGGTGCGGAACGGCACTTCGCCGAGTTCGAAGTCGTTGGAGTTCTTGAAGGAGCGCCCGTCGACGGTGCGCGTCCTTGGGCAGTCGACGGTGGTGTCGGGGGTCACCGCGCCGCGCTCCACCAGCCCGAGCGCGCTGACCATCTTGAACGTGGAGCCCGGCGGCACCTGCGCGGTGAAGGCGAGATTCTCGCCGGCGGCACCGGGCCCGTTGGCGACGGCGAGCACCGCGCCGTCGCTGACCCGGACGGCCACCAGGGCGGCGCGGCGGCGCTCCCGCGCAGCGCCTGGTCGGCGGCGTTCTGGGTGGCCACGTCGAGAGTGGTGCGTACCGGCTGGCCCGGCTGCGGCTCACGCCGGAAGACCTCCGTGCCGGTGGGCTCCAGCGTGCCGTCCGGCCCGGCGTGTTTGATGATCACGGTCAGCCCCGGTACGCCGCGTAGCCGCTCGTCCCACCGACCCTGGAGCCCGCCGTGCCCGACCAGGTCGCCGGGGGAGTAGCGATCGGGATGGTCGGCGAGGTCCTCGGCGTAGGCGGGGTCGACGGTGCCGAGCACCGCCCGGGCGAACTCGCGGGTGGGGGCGAGGTTCAACGTGTCGGTCGGAAACTTCGTCCCCGGCAGGTGGTGGATGCGTGGCTTGATCTGCCGGTACGCCTCGTCGCGCAGGGTGACCACCTCGACGAGAGCGTCCGGTTTCGCCTCGTCGAGCCGCTTGGGGAGGTCCGACAGGTCGACTGGCGGGGTGATCGCCGGCCGAATGGCGCGGAAGGCGGCGTCCAGTTCGCGGATCATGGCCTTGACGTCGGTCACCTCGTTGGGCTGCAACCCCACCCGGACCACGTCACGCGGCGCCACGATCGGCTCGCCGGCACCGTCGAGCACGGTGGCCCGGGGTGCCCGGTCCCGCCGCAGCCCCAGCCGGTCACCCCGGGTGAGCTGTTCCTGGACG